>JAQSXC010000018.1 GCA_029266335.1 Eubacterium sp.
CATTTTGCTGTTTTATCAAACTCAAATCAAAATTGAAATGTTAACATAAATTTTATATTTTCTTAAAATGTGAAGGATTCTTAGAATTTGTACCATGCTTAAATAAAACGTAACTTGATTTTTAGCCATGTATGCACTATCCTCATAAAGTAATGTTATATATATTTCAACATAGTAATATAGAGGAGAGACTGCTCAATATGGTTTTAATTCGACGCAATGAGAAGGCTGTTTTAATGCTGTGTCTTTGTCTATTTCTGTCATTATCCGCTTTTTTCCGGCAGCCTGTATATGCAGAAGCAGGCAGCAAAGCAGTCCAGGTAAGTTATTTCTATATTTCTGCCTGTTCCTCCTGCCACGATACCGAAGAATATCTTGCGGGAGTGTCGGACAGATGCACTTCTTTTCTTAAAGAAAAGAATATCGATCTTCTCATAAACAAATACAATACAGCTGAGGATGAGAATCTGAATCTTCTTCAAACCTATCTGAAAAAGTATAATGTACCCGAAAAGGAAAAAGATTTACCTATAGTTTTCTTTGATAAAACATATATTTCAGGCGAAAAAGCTATTAAAGCACGATTTGAAAAGGAACTGCTGGAATTAAGCCCAGAGGATCTAAGTGCATCCGGGGAGGTCAAAAGTGATAAGGATGCAGCTTTCCGGCAGTTCAGCAGTTTCAGGGTTTTAAGTACCTTTGCGGTTGGTTTTGCAAATGGACTTACACCATGCTCTCTTTCAATGCTGCTGTTTTTTATTTCATTATTGCTTGCAAGAGATATCAATGTCATAAAAATGGGTTTGCTCTATTGTGCAGGCAAATTTGTAACATATCTTCTTTTGGGCACCTTGCTGTTTAAAACTCTTGGGAGTATTAATACAGGGTGGCTTGGCAGTATTATCAAAATACTGATGCTTACAGCCATAGTAATATTTATTTTCCTGAATGCAATGGACTTTATAGCTGCAAAAGGCGAACGTTACGATAGGATCAGACTGCAGCTGCCTGCCAGAGTCAGGGGCTTGAATCACAAATGGATTAAAGCAGCCGCCAATGCGGACAGTCCGGTCAGATTATTCTGGATAAGCCTGCTCCTGGGAGTATTGACATCTGTAGGCGAGTTCCTGTGCACAGGTCAAATATACCTTACAACAATTCTTTATGTTTTACATAGCAATACTAATCTGGCTTTTATAGCTCCGCTGGTAATTATAACATTGCTGATATTTAAGGGCAGAGAGCTGCTTGATGTCTCTGAATTTATACGGAGAAACATGCATTATATAAAACTTATCAATATAATAGTTTTTTTACTGCTGGGTATATTTCTCTTTTTCAATCTTTGATGTTTATCAGCAAAAACGTTTATCGGTATAAATGTTTATCAGTTAACGGAAAGAGAGGATTGCTAATGCCTGTTAAAAACATATCTTTTTTAAACGGTCGGAAAGAAGTACTTCGAAGATTTAAATTTACGTCACTTCCAATAAGTGAGCAAGTGATAATTAATAAAAGTATTGAGTTTTTTTGTGATCCCGAACCTTGCTTCATTCACCGGAGCGCAGTTCTGAAAAGACTCCTGGCAGAAATCGAGGATTATTTCAACAGCATGGCCCTGAGTGGCAGCAGTGAAATCAATTGCTCAGCCTTCACTGAACGGTTCGGGGATATGATTAACTTCGGAGAGGGTGTGGAGAGCCTGAAATTTGATGTTTGAAAAGTGGAAACGGGGCTTTTTTCGAAATATATTTCAGCGGTTACAATGCTGAACAAATCCAATAAAAGGTGGGGACTTCCTTGCGGACGAAAAAAAACTTTAAGAAGATTCAGATTTTTAAAGGATTTTTACTATCATATATACTGATTTTGATTCTTCCATTTGCTTTTGGCAGCTTTGTATACTTTAAGGCTTTGGGCATAATTGAGAAGGATGCCAAGGATGCCAGGATTTTTATGCTGGAACAGAGCAGTACAATCATAGATAATTATTTGAAGGATTTAAACAAAACGGCAGTATCAATGTCACTAAATCAAAATCTGAATACTCTGATGTACATGGATCAGCCCGGATACGGGTCTTCAGACGTTTATTACCTGAGCCTCACTCAGAAAGAAATGAAGTATTTTAATACCTCCACTACCTTTGAAAGCAATATTTATGTGTTTTTGAAAAAAAGTGATCTGGTTATGACAAAGACCGATACCGTATTCGGTATTAAGGAATATTATATGACCAACCATTACAATATGCCGTATGATACCTGGAATCAGCAGATCCTCAATTCGGTTCATAAAATGGATATTGAGCCTGACAATATAATTACAGATCTGTCAATTCCACAGAATGAAAAGAGATATCTTACCTATGTTCAGACACTACCATTAAGCGCACCCGAGAAAAAGCTGGGAGCTATAGTTGCCTTAATTAATACCGATGACATAAATAAGCTGTTAATGGCAGTTGACGAGTCCAAAACAGGCTATACTTATATTCTGGATAAGAAGGGTAAAGTCATTACAGGAGTATCAAATGACAGTCGTAAGGATTTCCCTGCAATATCTATTGACCCCGGCTCAACCAGCGGATTTTTGTTTGAGAAAATAGATGGTAAGGAGATGGCGGTAATCTATACACAATCCCAGTTCAACAAATGGACTTATGTTACAGCCCTGCCTACAAAGGTGTTCTGGGATAAGGCTATATACATTAAAAAAGTCATACTGGCCATAGTAATTATTTCACTGCTGATAGGTGTTGGAATTTCCATATATCTGACAAGAAGGAACCTTCGTCCCATTCAGGAAACGATGCTGACTCTTAGAAAAGTATTTAAGGGTGAACTTGGAAATGGCAGAAACGAATATGATTTTCTGAAAAATGGTGTAGCCAAATTGATCAATACCCATGAGGAAATGAAGAAATCAATGGAAAACCAGGAGATTTTAATGAAGTCCACCTTTGTTAACAGGCTTATTCATGGTGAAATAAACGATCTAAGTGAAATTGAAATCCTCTCGGAACATCTTGGAATCAATCTGACAGGTAAAAAGCATACTGCGGCTATTATAGTCCTTAATCGTTTTTCAAATCCTGTAAACAGGGAAGCTTTGATTGAACAGGATATTAACAGAGCAATTATTGAAAATGTAATAGAAAAGCATATCGGACTCAATTGTTTCATTCATATAATTGATGCCGACCAGATTGCACTGATACTGAACTTTGATACCAATGACGATAGGGAATGTGAAAAAATCATTGAAACCATATTTGAAAATGTAAAAAATGAGCTTCAGGAGATATTTAATATCAATGTGAACTTTGGTGTCGGAAATCTGTATGAGAAGGTTTCTGATATCAATTTATCCTTCAGTGAGGCAAAAAATACTATTACTGCTTTTAGTGAGGTAAGTACCGACAATTCCATAATATGGTATAAGGATGTAAAGAAGGAGTCCTCGGGATACTACTATCCCGTTGAACTTGAGCTTCAGCTTATAAATATGGCGAAGTCAGGAAACAAAGCAGATATAGACCGGGTTATGGATATCATACACACAGAAAATTTTGTGCAGCGCAGGCTGACTAATTATATGGAGTATAACCTTTTCTTTGATATGAGGGGTACTATTATAAAAATTATCGGGGATATAGGCAGCAAACTGGATATAAAAGAGATTATAAGCAGTAATTACAGCTCCATGGAGATCAAAGATATCTTTAATACCATGAAAACAGCGTATTACAGTATATGCAACGAAGCAAAGAACAAGAAAAAGAGTCATAACAGCCGCCTTCTGGAAAAGCTTGTGGAATATATTCAGTCAAATTACTTCTCCTCAGAGGTAAGTGCATGTAATATAGCAGCTCAATTTAATATATCCGAATCCTATTTCTCGCAGTTTTTCAAGGAACAGACAGGGGAGACCTTCAGTGATTTTCTGGAAAAGATGCGAATAAACCGGGCCTGCGAGCTTTTGACCGAGAAGACCATGTCTGTCGAAGATACCGCCAGACTGGTGGGATATAACAGTGCATATACCTTCCGGCGGGCCTTTAAAAGGGTAATGGGAGTCCTGCCTACGGAATACAGAGGTTGAGCCAAAGGGATGATACGTTTTCTAATGAAATGTATCATCCCTGTTTTATTGTCTTTTTTGTAATTAAACCCATTTAGGCCGGTTTATAATCAAATGTCACATCAAAAAAGGAACTGATTCTATCTATTTTTTTTAAGCCGTTTTAAAATCACATTGTACTCATCCATATGGCCTGATTCACAGTTATATCAGAAGTAGAAGAGTGTATGCAGAAAATATTTCAAGCCACAGCTGCAATATTCAAACATACCGAAATAAATAATTAGAATTTTGGGAGGTCCTAAAAATGGCAACATCAGATGCAGTAATTCAAAAAGAAAGGAAAGTTTTAAAACAGCCGGGTGTTAAAGGCAACCTGTCAAAACGCATATTAAAACATTGGCAGCTTTATCTTCTAATACTGCCATCACTTCTAAGCGTTATTATATTCAAATATATACCAATGTACGGAGTTCAGATTGCATTCAGAAATTACCAGCCTGCCAAAGGTTTTATGGGAAGCCCCTGGGTTGGTTTAAAATATTTTGAGGATTTCTTCAGTTCCTATCAGTTTTCACGATTGCTGATAAATACCCTTTCCATAAGTATTTATTCATTAATTGCACTATTGCCTGTACCTGTAATTCTTGCATTATCCTTAAATGAAACCAGATGGAGATTTTTTAAAAAATCTGTTCAGACAATCACATATGCTCCGTACTTTATATCAACGGTTGTTCTGGTTTCTATAATATTTCAGTTTTTATCACCATATGGCTTATTGAATAATCTGCTGGGTTTGTTTGGGATCGGGAAAGTTGATTTAATGGCTAATCCAGCCCTTTTTAAATCACTTTATGTATGGTCGGGTGTCTGGCAGCAGGCAGGTTACTACGCTGTCATTTATCTGGCTGCATTGGCCGGAATAAATAGTGAACTGTATGAAGCAGCATGGATTGATGGAGCCTCAACCTTCCAAAAGATAATTCATATTGATCTGCCGGGTATCATGCCAACAATAATCATTATTCTTATATTGAATACCGCATCTATTTTAAATGTTGATTATCAAAAAATATTACTTATGCAGAATCAGCTGAATATGGAAGCATCCGATGTAATTTCAACCTATGTATACCGGCAGGGTCTGGTTTCGGTGCAGTATAGTTTTTCATCAGCCATAGGCTTGTTTAATTCCGTTATATCAATGATTTTATTCTACGGAGTTAATTTTATGGCCAGAAAATATTCAGAAACCAGCTTGTGGTAAGAGGAGGAAAACAAATGGCAAAGAGTAAACAGATTTTATCTCGTAGTGACAGGGTATTTCATATTTTTAATAATTTATTTTTGATTGTCTGCTTTATAGTTGTATTTTTTCCGCTGGCAAATGTGGTAGCCCAGTCCTTCAGTGCCCCGGCCAGCGTTGTTTCAGGAAAGGTGCTTTTTTTGCCGGTTAAGCCGTCCTTGATAGGTTACAAAAGTATTATGGAAGATAAGGAACTGCTGTCAGGTTTTGTTAACTCCTTTATTTATACTTTTTTAGGAACGCTGATCAGTGTTGTTCTGACAGTCACAGGCGCATACCCGCTGGCAAGAAAAACCTTTGTGGGTAAAAAGATTTTTACATGGATTTTTACATTTACCATGATTTTTAACGGAGGACTAATACCAACTTATCTTTTGGTAAGAGATCTGAATATGCGCGATACCATATGGGCTATGGTACTCCCAAATGCAGTAGCGGTGTGGAATCTTTTCATAGCCAGGGCGTTTTTTGAAAATACAATACCTGACGGTCTCTATGAAGCAGCTGAACTGGATGGCTGCAATGATATAAGGATTTTTACATCAATAGTCCTTCCTTTATCTAAACCCATCCTTGCTGTGTTGGTGCTGTTTTATGCAATTGGTATATGGAATAACTATTTTGACGGATTGATTTATCTGACAAAGGCATCAAAATTCCCTCTGCAGCTTGTTCTCAGAAATGTGCTTATAAAGTCTCAGATGCAGACGATTCTCCAGGCAAGCTCAGGACGGGATCAGAGCGAAATAATGGCTTTGACCGAAGTAATGAAATATTCGATTATTGTTTTTTCAAGTTTACCGGTAATGCTGCTTTATCCCTTTATCCAGAAGTATTTTGTAAAAGGAATTATGATTGGGTCGGTAAAAGGGTAAAGTTTCTTATATGGAGGAGGTGATGACTTAAAAGCATTATTTGATCAGTATGGTTCAAATAATATGAGCAAGTAGAATTATCATTAAAATTATTTATCAGGAGGAACATGTATGAGAAAGAAATTAGCATTAATACTGAGCTGCGTTTTAAGTGTATCCGCTATTCTGTCAGCATGCGGCAGCAGTTCTCAAACTGCAGCATCAACATCCGCAGGAAACGTCTCGGCATCTGCCGGCGCAGATACAGGACTGTCTGAGCTTGGACAATTTCCGCTTGTAAAGGAAAAGACAACAATAAAAGCTTTGATTGGCTGGGGAACACAGACAGATATAAACAAGAACTGGAATACATTGGATTATGAAGAAAAGACAAATGTGCATGTTGAATGGCAGGTAGCTTCTGCAGGTGATTTCAGAGAAAAACGTGCACTGGTTATAGCAAGCGGAGATCTTCCAGACGTATTTTTAAACGGTTATAACGACTTTACAGCTGCGGATGAAATGCAATACGGAAGTCAGGGAAGCATTATCCCTTTGAATGACATAATTGATAAAAACAGTATATACTTAAAAAAGATTTTTGATGAAAATCCTTTATATAAGAAAATTGCAACATCACCTGATGGAAATATATATTCCATGCCTACATTCTCAGTTTGCTACCACTGTGACTATTCACAAAAGATGTGGGTAAATGTATCCTGGCTTAAAAAGCTGAATATGCAAATGCCGACAACTACAGATGAATTTGAGAAAATGCTTGTAGCCTTTAAGGAAAAGGATCCCAACGGTAATGGAAAAGCAGATGAAATGCCTTTGATGACAACAACAGACGGATGGCATTACCAATTGGAAGGTTTCCTGATGAACGCCTTTGTAAATTGTGATGCAGATACACACCTCTCATTAAACAACGGAAATATCGAAATGACAGCAATCAAGCCTGAATTTAAAGAAGGTTTGAAGTATTTAAATAAATTGTACAAGGAAAAATTAATTCCACCCCAGGCATTTACAACAAATGCGACTTCCATGCAGAAACTCAATGAAAGCGGAGACGTAGAAGTTGTCGGAGCAATTCCCGGCGGAGCCAACTATATATTTGCAGGCGGACCTGCCGTATCGGACAGATGGAGAGATTATGACATATTACCTCCTATCGCCGGTCCAAACGGATTCAAATCAGCTCCGAATTATTCTGCAACCAGAGATATCATAACCGGGGACGTTGCCATATCCAGTGCTGCAAAAGATCCGGCTCTGATAATGAGATGGATTGACTGGTTGTACAGTGAAGAAGGAACCTTGTGGCATGATACAAATGGAGGCAGAGAAGGTACTGAATACAGGAAAGCTAACGCCGACGAAGTCGGTCTCGATGGAAATCCTGCAAAATGGACTTCACTTAAAGTTAGAAAGCCTGAAGACAATGCGGTTTGGGAACAGTTCTTCCCCAGCAATATGACAAAAGAATTCAGAGCAGGCTGGAAATCACCTAAGGAGTGGAATGTTCCAAATGATTCACAGGCTCCCGAAGTACAATTGTTCCAGGGCTCTAAGGCATACGAAGCTGCTGCTCCCAAGAACGAAGACTCCCTGCCGAACCTCTTTGTAACAAGTGACAAGATATCTGATTACACTCGTATAAAGACAGGTATTGACGATTATATCAAGGAATCTATAGTTAAGTTTATTACAGGAAATATGGATGTTGACAAGGACTGGGACAGCTACGTTGCAAAGATGAAGAACATCGGTTTGGACGACTATCTGAGCATGGCCCAGGAAGCTTATGATGCTAAATTTAAAAAATAATTTAACAGATAATTAAAGTAACAGTTAAAGTAATGCCAGGATAACAAGAATGCTCTCCACTTTTAAGGAATATTACATACAATCTTCTGAAACAGGATTGAGATCATAATAAACCGGTAAAGTGCGGGAGCATTTTTGTCACTCTCACCGTTTACCCCGAAACATTAGTTTTATACTAAAACATATTAGTAATCTACATTTTATTTTGGTGGTAAATTAGATAAATTTTATATTATTAATTAAAAAGTGAGGAAGTTATGAATACTGATTCCATCCCCAAAAATAATGAAAAATTAAGACTTTGGTATAAACAACCCGCTGTAAAGTGGCAGCAGGCGTTGCCGCTGGGAAACGGACACATGGGTGTTATGGTTTATGGCGGAATAAATACTGAACGGATTGAGCTCACAGAAAACACATGTTATTCAGGAGAAGCCTCGGATTATAATAATCAGGAAGGCGCAGCACAAGCTGTACCCGAAATAAGAAAGGCATTGTTTAAACACGATTATAAAACAGCAGGAGAGCTGTGTGAAAAAATAACTGGGAAGAGATTAAACTATGGAACAAACCTCCCTTTTGGAAACCTGATGATTGAATTTGAAAATTATTCCGGTGAAATATCTGACTACAGCAGGGAATTGCAGCTGGATAACGCAGTATCGCTTGTAAGCTACAGAGCAGGTGAAGTTCAATATTCAAGAGAATTGTTTGTTTCCCATCCCCATAAGCTTGCTGTAATGCGTTTGTCCTCAGGTGTATCGGGAAAAATGTCCTTTAAAGTGTCAATTGACGGTTCGAAAAATCCGTTTTCGGTCGATACTGACGACCGCGATATCATTATGAATGGTCATGCATACGAACACATCCATTCCGATGGTAAAACCGGGGTTGACATTCATGGAAGATTGCGTGTTATAGCAGATAAGGGAACTTCAGCTGTCAGAAACAACTCCATCTGTGTATCAGAGACCGACAGTGCCGTAATAATTTTAGCAATCGGGACAGACTTTGTTGAAAAAGACATCAGGAACCTATGTAAAGCCCGCATTGATGCAGTTTCCGGAACGGCCTACGAAATTTTAAGAGGAGGGCATATAAAGGAGCATCAAAGCCTGTTCAAGAGGGTTGAGCTGGAAATTAACTGTGAGCCCAGAGAGCATATGCCCACAGACATAAGACTGGACGAAGTAAAAAAAGGAGTGGAAGATCCTGCTCTGATTGCACTGATGTTTCAGTATGGCCGTTATCTTCTGATGGCAAGCTCCAGGGAGGATTCACCCCTTCCGGCCCATCTGCAGGGTATCTGGAACGACAATATAGCATGCAGTATGGGTTGGACCTGTGATATGCATCTGGACGTTAATACTGAAATGAATTACTGGCCGGCAGAAGTGACAAATCTGTCGGAATGTAATGTGCCGCTATTCAAGTGGATTGAAGAGAGACTTGTTCCATCGGGACAGAGAACTGCTAAGATTACTTACGGATTAGAGGGCTGGACTGCGCATGTGGTATCCAATGCATGGGGTTATACTGCTCCGGGCTGGGCCACCTCATGGGGGATCAATGTTACAGGCGGTTTATGGGTGGCAACTCATCTGTGGGAGCATTATTTATATACCGAAGACAGGGAATTTCTGCGCAATAAGCTGTATCCCATCTATCGTGAGGCCTTAAAGTTCTTCCTGAAATACCTGAAAAAAGATCCTCAGAGCGGTTACTATTTATCAGGGCCCTCCATGTCTCCCGAAAACTCCTTTATACATGATTGGAAAAATCCTGTGGAATGCTCCAATTCAATGGGGACAGTATGTGATACCGTAATGATACGTGAACTTTTTACTTCCTTCATATCAACCTGTGAAATTCTGGGTATTAATGATGAACTGCACAGAGAAACAAAAGAAAAACTTGAGAAATTGCCGCCTTTCAAAATCGGAAGCCGGGGCCAGTTACAGGAATGGTTTTATGATTATGATGAACCGGATGCCCACCACAGACATACCTCCCATTTACTGTCGGTCTATCCTTACTGGCAGATCAGTCCCGATACTACACCCGGGCTTGCCCAGGCTGCAAAGGTAAGTATAAGAAGACGTACCACTCCAGCGTGGAGATGGGAGGATACCGGTTGGGCAAGGGCTCTTTTGATACTATACTCAGCAAGACTTCTTGAAGCTGAGAATACCTATCAGCATATACTTGCCTTCCAGAGAGGGCTTACAAATGACAATCTGCTTTCCTTCTGCCCTCCCGGAGCCGGTGCTGAAACAAACGTATATGAGATGGACGGAACTACCGGTCTCTGCAGTGGAATAGCTGAGGCACTGCTTCAGAGTCATAACGATGTTATTAATATACTTCCTGCATTGCCTTATAAGTGGGAAACAGGGTATGTAAAAGGACTCAGGGCAAGGGGAGGATACACGGTTGGTATCGGCTGGAGGGCCAATGAGCTTGAAAGTATTGAATTGGAAGCCCGGAAGGATACTGTCTGCACAATAAAATATAAAGATACAAAAATCGAAATACCTGTACTTAAAGGGGAAAGATATCTGTTGGATAAAAGCTTAAAAGTTATGACAAGATAAAAGACCTGTTGTACTTTAATTTGCGCCGAAAGCCGGATTCTGACTGCCTGAACGGGTACGTTATATACAGGAAGCAGTAATGAGTATGAAAGGATGGGAATATTATGGCAGTACTTGAAACATATGAATGGTGTGATTTCTGGTGGGAAAAAACAGATTGTTATGATAAACCAAGGGTGCTGCTGATAGGCGACTCAGTTACCAGGGCATACAGACCAAAAGTTAACGAACTCCTTAAGGAGGCTGCATATGTAGATATGCTTGCAACCTCCAAGGCTGTTGATAATCCGTCTTTGATGCGTGAGATAGGGTATATCCTGTCTCACCGGGACTTCAGGTATAAAGTTATACATTTTAATAATGGAATACATGGTCTGCACCTGTCCGAAGAGGAATACCAAAAGGGTTTGGAGGAGGTTGTCAGTTACATTATTGATAATTGCAGAGCGGCAGGGATTATTTTGGCTCTTTCCACACCGGTCACTGTTGAAGGCAAAAAAGAGGTTATTAATGCCGAGTTCACAGATAAGCTGATTGATAGAAATAATGCCATGAAATTGATAGCAAATAAATATAATATTGCAATAGATGACTTATATACACCCATGTTTGGAAAGAGCGGGTATAGAGCTGATGATGGTCTTCATTACAACGATGAAGGTGAAAACGCTCAGGCAAAATTGGTGGCAGAAAAGATTATGGAATTTCTTTAATACTGTTTTAGCAATAAAAGTCCCTAAAAAATATAATTGTACCTTTAAAGAAACTGCTTTATATAATCAAATGTCACAATACAAAATGAAGTGATTCTTTTCAAGATTAACTCCTTGAAAATAAAATGTTGTGGTAGATAGAAACCAAATAATTTAACAGGAGGAGTTAATTTATGAGAAAAGTCAAAAAGACGGGAGTGTTGTTTTTAGCACTTCTCATGGTGCTGAACTCAATGAGTCTTGTTTTGCCGTCAGAGGCAAAAGCAGCAGCACTGCCTGTACCCGAAGTTCCACAATTTACAGATTTCGTTAAAGGGAATGCTGACGCAAAGCCTTATATGGGCTGGAGTACTTACAGTTTGCAAGTGTATGACGGATCTGCAGGAAAATGGATATCAGAAGAAAAAATCAAGCAGCAGTCTGATGCAATGCATCAAAAACTGCAATCCCATGGTTACAAATATATAAATATTGATGCAGGCTGGAATGGCGGTGAAGATGAGTATGGAAGGCCAATTCCAAGCGAGACTCAATACCCGGGTGGATTTAAAAACCTGGTTGACTATATTCACAAAAATGGGCAGAAGATAGGTATCTATTGTATTCCGGGAATATCCAGGGATGCAATTGATAAGAATCTTCCTATACTGGGAACCGAAAAATACGATAAAAATACTGATCCCGGTCATGTAAAGCAGCCGCTTCACATTCAGGATATAATTGAAAGGGACTCAAGCGGTAATCCGGTTAAAATTGACGCCTGGGAGGCCTATACATATAAAATTGATTTTAATAAAGCCGGTGCTCTTGAATACATCCAATCGGTAGCAGATCTTTTCCATGAATGGGGAATTGATTTTGTCAAACTGGACAGTGTTACACCCGGTTCAGACAAAGGAAATTCAAAGGATTCCAGAGGAAATGTATGGGCATGGGGATATGCTCTTGCAAAATATAATATCTGGCTGGAAATATCCTGGGCAGTTGAGCACAATTATGCAGACCAATGGAAGAAATGGGCCAACGGCTGGCGAGTTGAACATGATGTGGAGGCATATGACAAAAACATAGGCATGACTCAATGGCCATGTATTTCAAGGTTGTTCCCGGTTGCTGCATTATGGTGGAGAGATGCCGGCCCGGGTGGCTGGAATGATTTTGATTCATTAAATGTAGGAAACGGTTCAATGGACGGTTTGACAAAGGATGAGCGTCAGACTGCTGCAACTCTATGGGCTATTTCATGTGCCCAGTTTTACACAGGTGATGACATGACTAAACTGGACAGCTTCGGACTTTCACTTCTTACAAATGATGAAGTTATTGCGGTCGATCAGGGAGGACACCCTGCACATCCTGTTTCATTGGATACTCAGCAGCAGGTATGGTATTCGAATAATGGAGACGGCACCTTCAACGTAGCAGTATTCAACCTGGGTTCCAAATCTACAGCCATGGATGTGAAATGGAGTGATATAGGGCTTTCGGGAACAGCCTCGGTAAGAGATTTGTGGAGCCACACCGAACTTGGGACTTTTTCTAATGGCATATCAGGAATCGGACTTGATCCCCACGCTTCACGTCTGTTCAAAATTACAGCTAACAGCGGCACTGCGGCTATAAATGATGACGATACAAATATTACCTATAACGGTAATTGGACACGCAATGGAGGTAAGGAGGTTGCTGCACAGTCACAGGAGCTTCTTGTAACCATAGGCGATTCAACGGGTCAGCCTCAGATTCCGGCAATTTCTGGCTCCGGTGTTATTATTAATGACAACGACAGTACTATCAGCTATGACAATACCTTTGGCTACAGCAGCAACAGAGAACAATACGGAGCTGATGATTATAATGATGATGTCCATTATACCAATACATCGGGAGGAGCTATTGAATATACGTTTAGAGGTACCGGCGTGGAAGTGATTACTGAAAATGCAGGCTATGAACATGCGGATATCTATCTGGACGGCATATTGGTGCAGCATGTGGACAATACCCCGGGCAGCAGAGTCAATCAGGAAGTATTATACAGTGTCGCCGGTCTTCCTTATGGAGAACACACTGTAAAAATTGTCAATACATACACCGACTATTTGCAGATAGATGCCATCAAAGTTAAAGGGAACTCATTCATTAGTCCGGATACAGCCGGCTTTGACGGTTCAAACGGTATTGAGGTTACACCTGTATATGGTGTTGATTCAGTTACATCAATTAAAAACAGTGAGACAGCTCTGTCGGCAAATATTGATTATACAGTCAGCGGAAGTGCAATTGTTGTAAACAGCAGCTATCTGTCCAAACAACAGGTAGGTAAAACAAAGCTCGTTTTTGAATTTGCCGGAGGTGCGTACCATACACTTGCCGTTGATATTCCCATAGCAACACAGCCTCCTGCCGGAGCAAGCAGCAGGTATATAATGGTAAATGATAATGATCCGGGTATCAGTTATAACGGAAAATGGGGTTCGGGAGGCCGTAATGCCGATCTGAAGGACTACATGGGAGACGCTCATTACGGCGAAACCGATTCGGGAAACCAGCCCTATTTTGAATACACCTTCAATGGTACCGGAATAGGCTATTATTGCGAATTGGATCCTGAGCAGGGGGATATAGATTTTTATATAGATAATGTCAAGGCTGGTACAGCCAGTTCCCGTTGTTCAGGTTCAAAACAGGCCTCGGCAATGATCTGGCAGACCAGCGGCTTAAGTGACGGAGTACATACATTTAAAGCTGTAAAAGCTGATAGCGCTATGTTTATGCTGTTTGATGCACTTCGTGTTGAAGTCCCAAATCTTATGAGTCCGGTTACTGCCAATTTTGATAAAAATATAGCCGAACAAAGAGATCTGCATATATTCCTTACAGGAAACCTTAACAATTTCTCCGGAATATACAATGGAGCAGTACCTCTGGTTCGGGGAACAGACTACACGCTGTCAGGAGGTTTGGTTACAATAAGCAAGGTATATCTGTCTGCACAGCCCGCAGGTAAAGTAAGTCTGGCATTCAAGTACAATGGAGACTTCCGGAACGATGTACACTCTACTGCCGTTGCTGGAGATTCCTTTCAATACAGCTTTACAGGAACAGGGGTGAGCCTGCTGGGACCTGTAAGCCCTGAACAGGGGGATATGGACATATATATTGACGGAGTTCTGAAGCAGACAGTCAGTGCCTACAGCAGTGACAAACGTTCAAATCAGCTCTTATACTCCATAACCGGCCTGAACAGTGGTACACATACAATCAGCGGGGTTAAGGGAACCGGCTACTTAATGATAGTTGACCAGATTAATTTTAATATAGGCGGCTCAAATAGTGGTTCAAATCCTTCAAACGGAGGTTCCACGCCTTCAAACGGAGGTTCGAATTCGGGATCGGGCGGATCAGCTCCTTCGACCGGAGGAACAGTAACAACTCCTGCTACAGAGGCAGTAAAAGGCATAATTACAGGATCGGATACACTTGTTACAGTTAACAGGACAACACAGTCCGATGGCAGTAAAAAGGATGAAATAAAGCTGACACAGGATGAGACACGGAAGTTTGTCGCTGACTTGGTAAAAACAGGGAAGACAACTGCGGTAATGACTATTGATGACTTAAAGGACCAGGTGGCTGAAACAAAAGTTACTATAACAAAGGAAGCTGTCAAATTAATTACTGATCAGAAAATTGATCTGGAGATTAATACTGTCAATTGTATAGTTCATATACCATATTTATCACTGAGTGGCATTGCCGAAGATATTGTTTTCACCATAACCCCTGTGAAAGTTCAAGCCGGGCAGACTCAAATTGCTGCTGCAGCCAACAGCTCAAACATTGTAATGGCAGCAACTGCTGGAAACAAAGTAACGGTAGTGGGCAGACCTGTGTCTGTTGTGACAAATTTAAAAAATAAAACTATTACATTGGTACTGCCGCTTACAGGAATTGATCTGAACGGTTCAGGACAGCTGGGCGTTTATATTGAACACAGCGACGGGACAAAGGAATACAAAGCAGGAAAGCTTGTTGATTTTAACAGTGTTAAAGGACTATCCTTTGAGGTTGACAGCTTCAGTACATTTACAATTGTTTTGTCGGATGCGGCAGTACAAGAGCATAAAGCATATGTAAGCGGATATAAGGACGGATTGTTCCATCCTGAAAGAAAGATAACTCGTGCCGAAATGGCAGCCATACTTGCCAGCGCATTAAACCTGCAGGAAAAAGCAGATATTTCCTATGGTGATGTTAAAGCTGATTACTGGGCTGCAGATGCCATAGCAAAGGTAACGGGGGCAGGGCTTATGAAAGGTTACCAGGATAACAAATTCAAGCCCGGCCAGACTCTGACACGTGCAGAAATGGCCGCAATTGCCGCTGTATTGGCTAAGGATGCCGGTACTGATGCAAAGATATCAGGTACTGATTCAAAGTCATTAAGTGCTGATACAAAGACCATTAGTGATATAGCTGACAACTGGGCAAAAGACTATATTATGAAAGTTCAGGCTGCCGGCATGATGGGTGGTTATTCTGACGGAACATTCAGGCCCGGAAAACCTTTAACACGTGCAGAAGCTGTTGTAGTAATCAACAGAGTTCTTGGAAGGGGGACGCTGAATGGAATAAGTGAATCAAAATGGAAGGATGTTCCCGGTTCATTTTGGGCAGCTGGAGATATAATGGAGGCGTCAACAGATCATTCCTTTAAAATGGATATTCAGGGCAGGGAACAGTTTGTAAAGTAATAAATAACAGTAAAATGTTTCTGAAAAAATAATGTTTTATAATTAAAAAGTTATTTCAATAAGTCAATAAAAGATGGTTGTCCTCATAATATTTATAGTTAATGGCAGCCGTCTTTATTTGCTTTTTATAAATAAGTAAGCCCCATAGGAATTAAACGCAGCGATTTTCTTGCGTATAGGAATTTATAACTTTTTAATAAGAGTAGCTAATTTTCTTGCATTTAAAAGGGAGACAACTATGAACGATATACAGTTGGAGCGAATGCTTCAAAAGCTGGTCAGATATGAAAAAACCCTTGAACCTTATGTGTTTGGCGAAATAGCCGAGGTTCAGGTAAAACGTTATGAGACTGTTGAGCAGTACCATTGTATACCACAGGAGGATAGCCTGTTTCTGGAAACAAAAAAAGGCGATATCTGGGGAGGAGAAGGTGTATACTGCTGGTTTAGGGGGAAAGCAGAAATACCTGAGAAGTACAGGAACAGCGATATCTTTATAAAACCTCAGGTTGGCGGGTATGAAGCCCTGTTGTGGGTGAACGGTATTCCATCGGGAACCTTTGCTACGAAAATAGTGCAGACCGGCCATGGAAACCACTACTGTGACCTGTTGGTCAAAGGGGAGGAAATCCGGGGGGATAGTGTGGACTTTGCAATTGAATTTTATGCCGGTCACTATATAATAGGAACCCAGCCTTTTGAAACAATACCTGAAACTGATTTTTGCCATACTTACGATTGCATAGCACTTTGTATAAAAAATCAGGATATTGCAGATTTTATTTTTGATCTCAGAACCTTGAATCAGATGGTTGAAAAGCTTGATGCTTTGAGCTTCAGACGCGCCGACATAATCAACTGCCTGACCGAGGTTCACAAGGTTGTATACTATGCGGTTGAGGATGCTGCCGAAGAAGTATGGCGGAGAGCTCTTGCAAAAGCAAGAGAAATAATGAGGCCGGTGCTGGAGGAAAAAAATTCAAGGTCGGCGCCGTTTGCAGGCATTGTGGGCCATTCGCACATGGACACAGCCTGGCTCTGGCATATCCCGGAGACCATAAAGAAGTGTGCCAGAACCTATTCAAATGAAATCAGCCTTATGAAGCAATATCCCGAATACCGTTTTATTCAGAGCTCTTCCTACCATACAGAAATGATCAGGCGGCATTATCCCGGCCTGTTTGATAACCTCCGGGAGAAGGTTGCCGAAGGAAGATACGAGCTCAATGGAGCAGTCTGGGTAGAATGTGACTGCAATATAACCTCCGGTGAATCCATGATTCGCCAGTTTTTGTGGGGGCAGAAATACACACGGAAGTATTTCAACAAAACCTCAAACTGCTTCTGGCTTCCCGACACCTTCGGCTATAGTGCTGCAATTCCGCAGATAATGAAGGGCTGCGGAGTAGAATACTTCCTCACTACAAAGCTATCCTGGAACGACACAAATAAATTCCCTTATGAAACCTTCTATTGGAGGGGAATTGACGGAACCGAAGTATTCACCCATTTTAATCTGACCCACTGCTGGCCTGATCCAAAGACTCTTCTGGAAAATGTGGATGGAAGGGGCAGTGATAATTATCTGAAAAACAAAAATGTGGCCAAAAGCCGCCTGATTGCATACGGCTATGGAGATGGCGGCGGAGGGCCGCAGTTTGAAATGATAGAAATGGCAAAAAGGCTCAGGGACCTTGAAGGCTGTCCCAAAGCAGAACATGTCACCGTCGGAGAGTTTATGACGGGGCTTGAAAATGAAGCGGTAAATCCTCCGGTTTATTCTGGTGAACTATATCTGGAACTGCACAGAGGTACACTGACAAATCAGCATACAATAAAACGCAACAACCGAAAGGCCGAAGCAGCACTTCATGATCTGGAATTCTTAACGGTGCTGAATGCAGTAGCAGAAGGTACAGAAGCTAAGGACCAGGATATCAGACCACTGATGGAAACTCTGCTGGTTAACCAGTTCCACGATATACTGCCGGGTACATGTATTCCTGCTGCCCATGATAACTGCTACAGAGAGGTGGGAGAGTTGCTTGAAAAAGCTGCGTTGCTTATAAACCGGCCAGTAAAGACTTCTGAAAAGACTTCAGAAAGAACTTCTGAAAAGACTTCAAAAAGTACTTCAGTGACTTCAGTTAAGGTTCCAGTAAAGCCAATAGACATAGCTGACCCGGACAGGGTACCTGCTGATGCTGTAACTGTAATAAATACGTTGGGTTTTGAAAGAAATGATGTCATATATCTTGAGGGCTTTAAAAACAGAGCAGTCAAAGACAAAGCCATTCTCACACAGCCTGTTCGGAACCTCAGAGGAGAGGAGCGGCTTTGTCTTGCAAATGTGGTAATTCCTTCTCTGGGAAGCAGAGTTATTGAGTTTGAGGAAAGGAATAAGGAATCTGATTCACATAAATCTTATGAAAATTTAAAAGAGCAATTTGCAATAGACATGGAATACGGTCAGACGGCTTCAAACAAATCAGCATTTAGCCTGGAGGGAAATGTAGGGAATTAAGAGGTAACGGCTATCCGCTTAATACCCTGTTGATGGCTGAAGATGTCTCTTCGGGCTGGGACAGCTGGGATATTGATGCCGATTGTCAGATGAAATTCAGAGCTTGTTCACAGTTGTTTGAAAGAGAAATAGTTTCGGACGGGAATGTTCAGTTCCGCATCAGAAGTATTTACAGACTTTCTGAAAAGTCCACTTTAAAGCAGGATATGATATTCTATTCAACAACGCCAAGAGTTGACTTTGAGACAGTTATGGACTGGAAGGACAAACACCGCTTCCTTAAGGTGGATTTTGATACGACAATCATGAGCAACACTGCACGGCATGAAATACAGTTCGGGCATTGCCAAAAACCTACCACACGCAACAACAGTTACGAGCAGGCTATGTTTGAGGTAGTAAACCATAAGTTTACAGATATTTCGGAAACCAGGTTCGGCATAGCCATACTTAACGACTGCAAATATGGTATTTCAGTTGAAGGAGCAGACATAAGGCTTTCATTGCATAAGGGCGGAACTCGGCCTGACCCCAGAGGTGACTCGGGTGTTCATGAATGCACATATTCATTTTTACCCCATGTTGGAAGTTTTAGTTCTGAAAATGTAATAATCCCGGCATACTGCTTGAATTACAGGCCGGTTGTAAAAATAGGAAGAGCCTTGTACAGCTCCTTTGCATCTGTGGATTGCACCAATATTGTAATAGAGACTGTCAAACCCTGCGAGGAGAACTGCAAAGCTTATATTATGAGGCTTTATGAAGCTGAAGGAACATATGCGGCTGCAACAGTGACCCTCGGCCATGAACCAAAGTCGGTAGAGCTTACAAACATGCTGGAGGAAAGGGTTGAGACGCTTGCTGCACAAAGCCGGCTGTCCCTTACCTTTCGTCCATTTGAAATTAAAACTGTTAAGGTGAGCTATTAAGATTGAAGATGAGTGGTATATGTTTTAAAATAAAGGAGTGTTGTGCAGCAGTTATATTAATAATGGGGGCATCATGAATTATTATCAAGAAAGAATTGAAACGGATTCCATAATACCTGCCAAAATATATATGGGAAAATCTCAGGGAGATAACTGTCATTATCCTTTGCACTGGCATAATAA
Organism: Eubacterium sp.; assembly: GCA_029266335.1. Lineage (GTDB taxonomy): Bacteria > Bacillota > Clostridia > Acetivibrionales > DSM-1351 > Ruminiclostridium. The sequence goes on from JAQSXC010000018.1 coordinate 19,783, forward strand.
TCTGGAATTTGATCTTGTACTTAAAGGCGCTATAAAGGGCAAAATTAACGGAAAACAGACAGTAGTTTCAGAAGGTGACTTCTTTTTTGTTAACAGCGGAGATCTGCATGAGACTGATGCAGTTGATAAAAATCAAATGTGTGCAATCACTATTCTACTATCGTATGAGCTTCTGAAAGAATATTGCCCCGGTGCGGATACCTGCTGTTTTAGTTTTTCAGAAAAAGAAGCAGCTAAGGAAAAAGTGAAAAATTTAATTATGGAATGTGCACAATTATATGAGGAGCGGAAGGAATTTTTTGAATTGGAAATATCCATCACTCTAAGAAAAATATGCAGTGTATTGTTAAAGGAATGCCGGACAAAAAGACAGGATACCAATTACAGCGGGTATGAGCAGAAGAGCATTATGAATATTAAAAAAGCAATTGCTTATATGGAGGAAAATTATGCAGATGAGATCTCTCTTAAAAGTGCTGCAGCTGACATGGGTATGGCCCCTACCTATTTTTCCAGATTCATAAAGAAAACTACTGATGAAACCTTTTACGGCTATCTGACTAAAATCAGACTCTTTCATGCATATATGGAACTTGTCAATAGTGATGCATCAATTACTGAGATAGCACTGAACAACGGTTTTTTAAATGTAAAATCCTTCATAGTATCCTTCAAAAAAGCTTACAAGGTTACTCCCGCAAGATACAGGAAGCAGCATAACGACCGGGGAAAGATTTCATAGACTGGGATTTGGCAGAAAAGATAATAATCGACAAAAATAAGTCAAGAAAAGACAATACTTTCTGGAAACGAGGTTGTAATATGACAATATAACAGTTGAGGGGAGTATTGGTTATGCATAAAGATTTGGAGCTGGCATTTCAAAGAGCAGTGGAGATTTTAAAAGAAGACAGACGCTGTAAGGGAGGATGGCACTACGGATCCATAAGCAGAGGGTCGGAAGATATTTATTCGGATTATGACCCTGTTTTTCTGGTGGAGGATAAGGACTTCGAACAGTTTGCAGCAGACGCCCCCAAAGTTCTTGCACAGGCCTCGGATGAACTTTTGATCTTCTGGGGTGAGAGCTTTAATGATGACCATTTTAAAAACTACTGCAGTGTGATTCGTTTAGGGAACAATTTGCATCAGTTCGATTTTTTTATAATTAATGCCGATTACCCTGAGGCATGGATGTGCCGACAGCACTGCAAGGGCTGCACAAGAGACAATATTATTTTTGACAGAACAGGAGAGGTGGCTGCGTTTCTTGATAAAGGCTACCGCACCGACAACAATATTCCGGAGCCGGTAAGGGCTATGGATACGTACTGGTTTCATACAGAGATGCTTATAAAATACTTTAAGCGCAAGGATATGTTTAAATTAATAAAAAATATGGATGTACTGTTTCACTCACATGTAGACCTGCTTTTAAGCCAATATGACCGGTTGGACTGGGGTGCGTGGGAAAGTAAAGTAAAATACTGTGTTCCGGAGGGTAAACAGGAACACCTGAAAGCATATTTTACGGTCGCAGATTTCAGGTGTCTGGAAGCTGCTGTTAAAAAAAGTATGCTTTTATTTAAACAGGATGCCGAAGAAATTTGTAAAGCAAAAGGAATTGATTATCCGGATACAATAGCCCGGCAGATTATTTCATACTTTAACCGGCGAATTGATTTCGAGGACGGGGAATGGCTATAATTTTTGATTATAGCCATCCCTATTTTATGCCTTGAAAGTTAATACCTTCAAAGGCCAGGTAAATAATATCCTTTAAATAAGCAGCATCCAGAGTGCCTCCGGCTGCCAGCAAACGATAGAAAATAGGCGCAAAAATCAGATCTATGGTTAACTCTATATCAATATTTTTCCGAATTTCACCTCTTTGAACACCTCTTTGCAAAATTTCACGAGCTATCTGCCGTCTTGGCTTAAAATATCGTGAACGGTATTCATCAGCTATATTTTGATTAGATTGACCTTCAGCTATCAACTCGGTAATTACTCTTCCTTTTTCACTGGTTAAAAAAGCTGCCAGAGTATTTGTCTGAATGAAAAGATCCTCTCTGGCAGAACCGGTGTCAGGAATCTGGAGCTGCTCTTCGGTAGCTGCAAAAAAACCGTCCAGCACCACCGCTGCCTTGCCGGGCCACCATTTATATATTGTAGCCTTACTGACACCTGCTCTTTCAGCAATTCCTTCAACAGTTATAGCTTTAAAACCAATTTCCAATAACAAACCATATGAAGCTGAGAGAATAGCCTTCTTTGTTTCTTCACTTCGGGGACGTCCCGGTTTTTTTTCCATGTCTGCTGCTCCTGAACATTAATAGTTGTATAACGAACATAAAAAATACATGTATATTATACTATACCACTTTCAGGAAAAAAAGATATTGACAAAACTAAACGCAACGTTTATTATTTAATTAAATACTAAACGTACAGTATATTAATTGAAAGTTGGAGGTCAATATGCAAACAAATAATGAAGTAAAAAAATTATCAGGTTTGTTAATTTTTTTGATGGCTTGCTCCTGTGGCTTAATAGTGGCCAATCTGTATTATGCACAGCCCTTGGTTGGACCTATAAGTTCAGCTACCGGCATTTCGGCAGGAGCGTCGGGACTGGTTGTAACAATGACACAGATAGGGTATGTTATCGGTCTGCTTTTTTTGGTCCCTTTAAGTGATTTAATTGAAAACCGTAAGCTGGTTTCAGCTATACTGATTATTGCAGTATCGGGTTTAATAACAGCCGCCTTTGCAAAAAACGGATTTGTTTTTATGTCTGCTGCGGTATTAATTGGTTTGGGATCAGTTGCAGCTCAAATAATAGTACCCTTTGCAGCCTTTATGGCCCCTGAAAAACAAAGGGGACAAATAGTCGGTAAGGTTATGAGCGGGCTTCTGCTGGGAATTATGCTTGCAAGGCCTGCAGCCAGCCTTTTAACAGGCCTGTGGGGATGGCAGACGGTTTTTGCAGTCTCGGCAGTTATAAACGGATTGCTGGCTATAAGCTTATTCTTTGTGTTTCCTAAACGGAAGCCGGAAATCAAAGTTGGATATATGGAGATTATAAAGTCGCTCTTTGCATTGTTCAGAACCACACCGGTTTTGAGGAGAAGATCACTGTATCAGGCATGCTTGTTCGGAGCTTTCAGCCTGTTCTGGACTACTGTCCCTCTCTGGCTGGCTCAGCATTTTCATTTATCACAGAAAGCCATAGCAATATTTGCGCTGGTAGGTGTAGCCGGTGCGGCGGCAGCCCCTGTTGCCGGAAGATTGGCCGACAAAGGCTGGACTAGAAAACTTACTGGATTTGCGTTCTTGACAGCTTCTTTTTCCTTTGTCTTAACTCATTTCTTTTCGAGCAATACCTTAATTTCCTTAATATTATTTTCTATAGCAGCTGTACTTCTTGATATGGCTGTCTCAGGAAATCTTGTGCTCGGACAGCAGGCCATTTATTCGTTGGGCAATGAAATCCGGGGAAGGGTTAACGGTGTGTTCATGGCTGTTTTCTTTATAGGCGGCGCAATCGGCTCTGCTTTGGGAGGCTGGTCATTTGCATATGGACAGTGGACAATGACCTCAATATTTGGGATTGTACTTCCCCTGCTTGCCTTTATTTATTACCTTACTGAAAAATAGGCATATTTTAAGCATTTTATGATTTTGCATTAATAATTGTGGTAAATAATATCTATAAACAATGAAAACTACGCTAAACGGAGAGTGATATTATGCTTAATGCAGGTGATAAAGCAATAGACTTCAAGTTGAAGTCCAATGATAATAAAGAAATTAGTCTGTCTGACTTTAAGGGCAAAAAAGTAGTTCTGTATTTTTATCCAAAGGATGATACTCCGGGCTGTACCAAAGAAGCCTGCGGGTTCAGGGATGTATATGACTATATATTGGAGGCAGGAGCGGTAGTTATAGGCGTCAGCCCCGACGCAGAGACCTCCCATGAGAAATTCAGGAGTAAATATAGTCTTCCCTTTTACCTGCTAAGCGATACTGAGCATAAAGTTTCGGAAATGTATGGGGCATGGGGGGAGAAAAAGAATTATGGCAAAACATATATGGGAATAATAAGATCAACTTTTATAATTGATGAGGAGATGACAATAAAGAAGGTGTTCCCGAAGGTTTCACCCGAAGGGCATGCCGATGAGGTACTGGATTTGCTGAGAAAAGGGTAGATAAGTACAGCATTTTTAAGAGTAAATGATTAACAACCTTTTTAATTGAAAAGAATAACAATATTTTGTTCATCAGGTATGACGAATGCTGCCGGAAGTATGGCAGATGCAAAGCAGGGATAAAGCAGGTTTTCTCAACTTGTTTTATCCCTGCTTTATTTTTTCGGTTATCTGTATACCGGCTTATACTTCTATACCGAAGGACCGTTCAGTATTCTTTTTAATTTTTCTTAATATTATTTGCATAAATGTATCAGACTACATATAGAAGACTTAAATACTAATAAGATTTTTAGGGATAACTGCTTTACTATTTCAGACAATCAAGGACTGCGGGAGGTTATAAACTTGTTTGGACAATCGGGCATCAGGTATAGACTTGCAGTTGTGTGGGTAGCCGCGTTCCTGGCTCTTTGGATAGCATTCTGCAATTGCTTCCAAATGGAAAGACTTCAAAATGATCTAGATAAAGTAATTGAAGGAATTGAGAGTAATAATTGGAAGCAGGCTGATGAGTATAATGAAAAATTTTCAGATATGTTTTATAAAAAGAAATATTTTATACAGATGAATAATGCTACCGAAATATATATAACCTTCGAGCATACCGTACGGCAGTTGGATCTGGCAGTTAAAAGCAGGCAGGAAAGTGCTCTGGAGTATGCAGGTCTGCTGAGGGAGGCGCTGAATTACGTGGTAAAGCCGTTTTCAGGACCGTAAGCCTGTCTTTTCAGGCATTCACACCATATCTTGTATACTGATGGAGTATTTATGTACACTTTTCTTAGTTATAGTATAAGAGTAATATTGGTTTATTTTTTTACGTATATGGGAACCAGATTCCTTACAAAAAAGGCCATTGCAGAAATGACAGCTTATGAAATGGCCGGACTGATGGTGTTTGCCAATGTTGCAGCAGAACCACTGGTGGACAAAGTGGTTATAAAATCTGTATATGGTTCGGGGCTTCTTATACTCCTTATGATGTTAATTGCCAGGCTGGCTCTGGTTAACAGGATTACACAGGTTGTTGAGCATACGGCAACAATAATAATTCAAAACGGTCAGATAGATTTTAAGCAGATGAAAAGGTTAAGTCTTAGCTTGAATCAGCTTCTTGGACTTTTAAGACAGCAGGGCTATGACCGGGTGTCGGAGGTTCAGGCGGCAATATTTGAACCTCAGGGCAGTTTATCTGTTTTTCCGAAAGCTGAGAATAAGCCTGTCACCCTGAAGGATATGAAAATTCCGCCTCAAAATGTTCCTGTTAGCCTTCCTCTTATACTTGACGGAAAGGTCATAAAAGAAAATTTAAAGTATTTGGATAAAACCGAATTGTGGCTTATGGATGAAGTCAGGAAACAGGGAATTATTGATTACAGGAAACAGGTTGTCCTGGCCGAACTGGATTCCTCATGGAATGTAACCATTTATAAAAAAGCTTAATATTTGTTCTTTATGAACCCTGACTAAATTAAGGAACCTCAGCCAATGAACCTGCTGGTTTGCACCTCCCCTTAAAATTATGCAAATTGCCGAAAAATATAGTGTAAAGTAGAGAAATTAAATCCAGATCCTGGACTCAAATTTAAATTGGAGCAAAAATCAAAGGATACCAATCACATTATTATCATAGTAGAAACATTGAGAAGAGAGGGATTTTTACTTCTTGGATACACAGGATATAAACAAAAAAATAGAACTGACGAGAAGGGAGCTTGCACTTGAATATACAAAATGTATGGATGGTAGAGTTCCCAGCCCCAGGGTGCTTGAGATAAGTGAGGAATTGGACAAATTAATTCTCGAGTACATGAAAATTGTACGTAAAAGGCTTCCTTAGTTCAATAATAACACTAAAAATTAATAAAGCTATAGAGTAAAAACAGATGGCTTTCAGACTGTCTGTTTTTTTGCGCGCACTGTATCTGACTATACAGATGTTGCCGGCTCGTCCCTGCAAAGGTTGAAACGAATTAAAAAGCTCATTTAACATATAATAAAAAGAATTGGTAAATACCTGTGAAATATTGAGGAATTTAAAGGTTTTGGGTATATAACTCCAATAAAATAGAATATTTTTCTTTTTTATTGATTTTTTAATTTATTTTTTGTATAATCACGCTTATGTATTATTAGTAATGGAAAATTGTAATCACTATTTATGTCGCTGCAGGTCAGCGGAATGGAGGTTAATATGGGAAAGGCTTTAATTATTGGCGCAGGCGGCGTTGCAAGTGTTGTAATCCATAAATGCTGCCAGAACCCCGATGTATTCGAAGAAATATGTATAGCCAGCAGAACAGTTGAAAAATGTGAGGCCATAAAAGCTAAGTTGGATGGAGGTAAAACTAAAATCCAAACTGCCCAGGTTGACGCTGATAACACCGAAATGGTTATTGAACTTATAAATAAATTTAAGCCTGATATTGTTATAAATGTAGCTCTTCCTTATCAGGACCTTACTATTATGGATGCATGTCTTGCAACAGGTGTTCATTATCTGGATACTGCAAACTATGAGCCTCCTGAGATACCCAAGTTTGAGTATAAATGGCAGTGGGCTTACAGGGAGAAATTTGAAAAGGCCGGTATAATGGCTCTTCTGGGGAGCGGTTTTGACCCCGGAGTAACAAGTGTTTTCTGTGCATATGCTCAGAAGCACTACTTTGATGAAATTCACTATATTGATATAGTTGATGCTAATGCAGGCGATCATGGATATCCATTTGCAACCAACTTCAACCCTGAAATAAATATCCGTGAAATCACAGCTCCCGGAAGCTACTGGGAAAATGGACACTGGGTTGAAACAGAGCCTTTGGAATTGAAGAATGTATATGACCTTCCTGAAATCGGACCTAAGGATATATACCTCCTGCATCATGAAGAGATCGAATCTCTTGCAGTAAATATCAGGGGTATAAAGAGAATAAGATTTTGGATGACCTTCTCGGAAAAGTACATTACCCATTTGCGTGTTCTTGAAAATGTTGGTATGACCTCCATTGAGCCCATAGAATTTGAAGGAAAGAAGATAATTCCTCTTCAATTCCTGAAGGCAGTGCTTCCTGATCCGGCATCACTTGGACCAAGAACAAAGGGTAAGACCAACATAGGCTGTATTATCCAGGGTGTAAAGGATGGCAAACCAAGGACTTATTACGTTTACAATGTATGTGTTCATGAGGAGTGCTATGCTGAAGTAGGCTCTCAGGCTATCTCTTATACTACGGGTGTTCCTGCGATGATAGGTGCCATGATGATGTTAAAGGGAATATGGAAAAAGCCGGGAGTATATAATGTGGAGGAGTTTGATCCGGATCCGTTTATGGATGCATTGAATAAATACGGACTCCCATGGAAAGAGGACTTCTCTCCGAAGCTTCTGGATTAATTGAAATATAGTATACGCCGCTGATTCACATTACGGGAATGACACATTTCTGAGCAAGCCGTGGAAGCAGTGGCGTATTGTATGTTTGCATAAAGGAAAATGGAGGTTAAAATGTTTGATTTGGATGTAAGTAATTTACCGACACCCTGTTATGTGGTTGATGAGAGACTGCTGATAAGAAATCTTGAAATACTTGACTCTGTTCAAAAGCGTACCGGGTGTAAAATCCTTCTTGCCCAAAAGGGTTTCTCAATGCACTCTGTTTATCCTCTGATAGGTAATTATCTTAAGGGTGTAACCTCCAGTTCTCTCTTCGAAGCAAGACTGGGATATGAAAAAATGGGTAAAGAGGTGCATGTATATGCTCCTGCATATATTGAAACGGAATTTGATGAACTGCTTAAATACTCGGATCACGTAGTTTTTAATTCCTTCAGCCAATGGAGCAGGTTTAAGGAAAAAGTAAAGAACTATCCTGGAAAAACGATCGAATGCGGAATTCGAATCAATCCGGAGTACTCCGAACAGGACCATGCCATATATGATCCCTGCGCAGCGTACTCAAGACTGGGTGTTACGCTGAACAATTTTAAACCTGAAGAACTTGACGGCATAGACGGACTTCACTTCCACACCATGTGCGAGCAAAATTCAGACACTCTGGAACGTACTGCCAGGGTGGTTGACGAGAAATTCGGCCGGTATATAAAGGGTATGAAGTGGCTGAATTTTGGTGGAGGACATCACATAACCAGACAGGATTATGATATAGAAGCACTTATCCGTACAATAACCTATTTCCAGGATAAATATGGAGTAAAGGTTTACCTTGAACCCGGTGAGGCAATTGCACTAAATACAGGCTATCTTGTTGCCAGTGTGCTTGATATAGTTGACAACGGTATGAATATCGGAATTCTGGACACTTCTGCCGCATGCCATATGCCGGATGTGCTGGAGATGCCATACAGGCCGAACATAATTGATGCCGGAAAGCCTGGGGAAAACCCTTATACTTACAGGTTCGGAGGACATACCTGTCTTGCCGGAGATATAATTGGAGACTACTCCTTTAAAAAGCCTTTAAAACCCGGTGACAGATTGGTTTTCTGCGACATGGCCCATTACACCATGGTTAAGAATAATACCTTTAATGGTGTTAACCTTCCTGCAATTGCACTTTACACTGAAAAGGAAGGAATAAAAGTAATTAAAGAATTCGGATACAGTGATTTTGAAACCAGATTATCGTAAATATTGTTAAAAACCGGATATTGATTTTGTGAGAACTCAACATACAAGTTGAGTTCTTTTTATGTCACAATTTTATATGAAGTTGTAAGTTTTATAAATGTAAAACACTTTTCTTAAATGCTATTATAAAACCATAAAATTTAAGGGAGGTCAAGATAATGAAAAAAGCTATTCGTAAGGCCCTTGCTACCGGTATTGCTTTTGCAATGACCATATCCATCGCAGCATGCGGCTCATCAAAACCGGCAGAAACTTCAACCTCAACAGCACCTGAAAGTACAGCGGCGTCATCGTCTGCTGCAGCATCATCTTCAGCAGCACCGGCTGCAGAACCTGTGAAACTTACTCTGTGGCATATTCAGACCACAGATCCTATGCCGGGTATTATCGAAGACAGCATGAAGCGTTTCTCTGCAGACAATCCGAATTATACCGTTGAGATTTCACCAATGCAGAATGATGCTTTTAAGACCAAAATCCAGATTGCCATGAGTTCCGACTCAATGCCCGACATATTTCCGCACTGGTCAGGCGGACCAATGAATGAATATGTAAATTCAAACAAAATTGCGGATTTGACAACTTATATGAACGAAAACAACTATAAGGACCATTTCATGCCTGCAGCCGTTAATCAGGCTACATACAAAGACAAATTGTGGGCGGTTCCGGTTGAAAACACAGCAGTAGCAATGTTCTTCTACAACAAGGACCTGTTTGCAAAATACAACCTTCAGGTGCCAAAGACACTTACAGAACTTGAAGCAGTTTGTGATACCTTGAAGAAGAACGGAGTTATTCCTTTCTCTTTAGCCAACAAGACACAGTGGACTGGTTCCATGTACTATATGTACCTTGCTGACCGTTTTGGCGGTGCCAGCGCTTTCAACGATGCAGCAGGCCGTACAGGTTCCTTTGAAAATGAAGCATTTACTCAGGCCGGTAACAAAATTCAGGAATGGGTAAAAAAAGAATACTTTAACAAGGGCTTCAACGGTCTTGATGAAGATTCGGGACAATCACGCACACTGCTGTATTCAGAAAAAGCTGCTATGACTCTTATGGGCTCATGGTTCCTTTCAACGGCGGCAGGTGAAAACAAAGACTTTATGAAGAAGGTTGGTTCCTTCCCCTTCCCGGCAGCTGATGGCGGAAAAGGAGATCCAAACTCTGTTGTCGGTACGGTGGGTGATAACTTCTATTCAGTCGCTTCGAGCAGTAAGGATGTTGCAGGTGCATTCAAGGCAATTACTTATCTTATCGATGATACAGCCGTTACAAAACGTATAGAAGCAGGAAGAGTTCCTCCTGTAAAAGGTGTAAAGGTTAGTGATCCACTGCTGCAGGATGTATTGAATGCAGTTGAAAAGGCTCCTTCAGTGCAATTGTGGTATGACCAGTATCTGCCTGCAGCAGTTGCTCAGGTTCACAAAGATACTTCACAAGCAATATTTGGCCTTGCCAAAACTCCGGAAGCTGTAAACAAGGAGATGGAAGAAGCAGCAAAGAAAGCCTTTGGCAAGTAATAAAGCATAAAAACGATTTCCGATTAAACCTATGCGTTATAACTATAATTGTTTGGGTATCACTCAGCTGATACCCATCAATTATATGTTTTTGACTAGATTGCCCATAAAAATAACCGGTCTGAATTGTACAATATGTTCAGAGGGGGAGGAGAACCAATGCAAGCTACCAGATCGCTTTTAATTCACAGAAAACGCAGCACCGCAATTGCAGCAGCTGTATTCCTTATCCCGGTATTCTTTTTTATTACGATTTTCATTATATACCCTATAATTAATTCATTCTGGCTCAGTCTTCATGAGTGGAACGGAATCAGCACAGATAGACCATTTACAGGACTGGACAACTGGAAAACGCTTGTAGGTGATGTGATATTTTACAAGTCCTTTCTTAACAATATAATAATAGTAATTTTATCTATAGCCATTCAGCTGCCTATAGCAATGGCACTGGCATTCCTGCTGGATACGGGAGGGAAAAAATTGAACTTACTCAAGATGATTTATTTTCTCCCCATGCTTATGTCATCCGTAGCAGTAGGTTTCCTCTTTAAATATACCTATGATCCCCAGTTTGGACTCGTAAGTGCAGTGTCGGCATTGTTTGGCGGAGATGGGATGGTAGACCTTCTGGGTAATCCCAAAGTCGCCATTTATGCGGTTATAACCGTAATATGCTGGCAGTACATTCCTTTTTATATGGTTTATTTCCTTGCGGCCTTCAGCTCACTTCCTGAAGAAATATATGAGGCTTCAATTATAGACGGGGCTTCATATGGACAGTATTTCTGGAAGGTTGCTCTACCCTGTATGAGAGGCACGGTAAAAAGTGCGGCTGTATTATCGCTGGTTGGTTCATTAAAGTATTTTGACCTTATTTATGTTATGACTCAGGGAGGACCCAACAGTGCTACTGAACTTATGGCTACCTATATGTATAAAAACGCCTTCCAGACAATGCAAATGGGTTACGGTTCGACAATTGCATCAGGCATGTTTATTGTAATTACTTTAATTTCATTGTTAACCCTTAAGGCTTTAAACGGAAAAGAGGAGGCATGAGGATGGCTAAGAAAAGAATAACTGCGGGAAAAATAATTGTAGCAGTATTGGCCTTATTATGGCTGGTTGTTGCAGGAGCTCCATTTTACTTTATGGTGGCCTCAGCCTTCAAAGAACAGTTTGAGATTCTTACCTCGGGAGTATTTGCAGTGCCAAAGGGTTTCTATTTTGAAAACTTTGTTAAGGTAATACAGAGCCAGTTTTATAAATATCTGCTGAATAGTACTTTCGTGGTGGCTGTTTCACTGGTGCTGATATTAATTACAGCACTGTGTGCGGCGTATCCGTTTTCAAGATTCAAATTCAAACTGAACAAGCCTTTATTCGGGCTGGTTGTGGCTGCCATGGCTGTGCCCATACATGTAACCCTCATACCTGTTTTTCAGCTGACACAAAAAATGCATTTATACGATACGATTTTCGCACTTATAGGTCCATATACCGCCTTTAATCTTCCAATATCGGTATTTATACTGACCAGTTTTATGGCGGAAATACCCAGGGAACTTGAAGAATCTGCCGAGATAGACGGGTGCGGAAAATACAGAACCTTCTTCCATATTATTGCACCTTTGTCCAAGCCAGGCCTGGCTACATTGGCCATATACAACGCTGTTAACATGTGGAATGAATTCAGTTTTGCACTTGTATTGACCCAATCTGCCAAAAGCAGAACTTTGCCTCTGTCAATATGGGAATTCCAGGGACAGTATAATTCCAATATTCCCATGATTATGGCTGTTTTATCCCTGTGTGCACTGCCCATGATAGTTGCTTTTGCAGTAGGACAGGATAAACTGATAAAGGGAATGATGGCAGGAGCTGTCAAAGGTTAGGCAGCAGAAAATCCCATCAGCGGAATAGTGTTGTTACCTGCACTGATATGTGGTATATATTAGTTTATAAGGTCTTACATAAAAGTGTTTGCAGAAGATTATACAGGAGGTCTGCATGCGGAAAATATCTCAAATCCTTATTGTACTTATAATTGCTTCCCAGTTGTCAGGTTGTTTTTATGACGGTCAGATCGGCAATAAGGCACGCCAGCCTCAGAAAAAACAGCTTACTCTGTATTCAATTCAGGGGGATTCCGCTGTTAATCTTGTTATAGCTGATTCTGTCAGGAGATTTGAGAGTAACAATAGCGGCTTTGAAGTTATAAATGAAATAATTCCAAATGATTTATATAAAAACAGGTTATCGGTATGTGTCGCAACAAATCAGATGCCCGATGTCTTTCCAACCTGGTCGGGAAGTGTGCTGAAGGAGTATATCAGCATAGGCGGTGTTGTAAACCTTGAAAAGTTTATGAGTCAGGATAACTACAGTTCCAGATTTAATGAAAAAGCTCTGGAAATGGTTACCGATGACAATGGGATATGGGGAGTGCCGGTTGAAAATCTGACCATTGCCTTGATATTTTACAATAAAAATATTTACAAGTCGCTAAATCTTAGTGAACCTAAAGACTTTAATCAGCTTAAGAAAAATATACAAATACTTAAAGAACATGGCTACATACCTTTTGCCCTGTCAAACAGAACAGCCTGGACGGGGTCCATGTTCTATATGTATTTCGTGGACAGATTGGGTGGTCCGTCAGTTTTTGATGATGCTGCCAATAGAAAAAACTCGGGTTCCTTTGATAATGAGATTTTTGTAAAGGCGGGAGATATGGTGCAGCAGCTGGTTAATATGGGGGCATTTCCCAGAGGCTTTAACTGGATGGATGAGGACTCCGGAGATTCCCGTAATCTTTTGTATAATAACTCAGCAGCCATGGTATTGTCGGGAAGCTGGTTCCTTAGTAATGTAAAATATGAAAACCCTGAATTTTATGACAATATAGGAGTTTTTCCTTTTCCCTCCATACCGGGAGGAAAGGGGAATCCTCAAAATACTATCGGCTGTCTGGGAGATAATTTTTATTCCATAGCCAGCTCCAGTAACAATATTGAAGAGGCCTTTGAACTTCTGAAGTATCTTATTGATGATACTGCAGTACAAAAACGTATTGAAGCAGGTAAGATTCCCCCTGTTAAAGATCCCGATTTAAAAGATCCCTTGACTGCAAAGGTATTGGACTATATAAATAAATCACCAAATGTTCAGTTCTGGTATGACCAATACCTGCCCCCAAAGCTCTCGGAAGCCCATTTGGCGTTGACAAGACAGATATTTGGAGGAGAGGACCCGAAACGTGCTGCAAAAACCATGGAAGATATAACTCGTCAGTACTATGATCAATAAAGGGTGAACAATATGAAGAACCGGTTATTACAATTAGCCAAACAAAAATTACGAAATACACCATTCAGGTCAAAACTAACCTATTATCTTGTAATAACCATATGTCTGACTGTTTTAATCGTAGTCGGTTTTTCATATTCTGTCACTAGCAGGTCTATCAAGCAGCAGGCAAAAGATATGACCATGCTCCAGTTGGAACAGAACACCTCAAACCTTGAAGACTACCTCAAAAATATTGAAAGTACACCTGACAGTATTGTAACTGACAGAAGCCTGCAGGAGTATCTTTCAAATCATGATGAAGACAGTCTGGAATTTTCGTCAAAGGTTGATGATGTCTATCGTTCAATGTCAAATATCATGGGGGCAAAAAGAGATATACTCTATGTTTTTCTTTACAAGGCACTGGATAACAAGGTTCTCTATCTGGGACCAACAAAGGCAGGAAGGAACTCTGACTACTCTAATGTTGTGGCTTATCTCTCAAAAAGTGATATTACCGGCAGTCCCATCAGGGTAAGCTTCAGACAGGACCCGGTTATTACCAACAAGTACACTTTTACCATATACCAGCCTATTTTTGATATATACAGGATAAAGAAACCCATAGGCATGCTTGGCATATCAGTTGCCGAAGATGTTGTTGCCAGGTTTTATTCCCACAGAAACAGAAATCTTCCTCTTGAAACCTATATAATGAACGGTGAAGGGACAATAGTTTCACATGTTGACAAGTCCAAACTGTTAACCGATACAGGACTTCAGAACATATTGAACAAGCAGGACGGTGCGGCTGAAATCGGCGGCAAGCTTGTTGTATACAAATATATAAAGGATTGGGACTGGTATGTTATTGGTACACTTCCCATAAGCTACCTGCTCAAGGACAGCAATGCCATGTTGTTTGCCATAGTTTTCATAGTTCTGCTGACTATTATTCTTGCCTCCTTCATATCACTGATTTTCAGCAAACACCTGCTGAGGCCTTTTAATGACCTTATTTTCAGAATGTCCATGGTATCCAGGGGTGATCTGACTACCAGAATAAATCTTGAGGATCACGGCTATGATTTCGAACAGGTATCCAAAGGCTTCAACCTGATGGTTGAACAAATAAATGTATTGATGCAGAAAATATATGATGAGCAGCGCCAGCTGAAGGAGATTGAGTTCAAGGCACTTCAGTCACAGATTAATCCTCACTTTCTATACAATACTCTGGAATCAATACATTGGCAGGCCTTGCTTAACGGGCACCATGAGATTTCCACAATGGTGAAGGCACTTGCAGGGTTCTACAGAATAAGCCTCAGCAAGGGAGAGGCTATTATACCCCTTAAAAATGAGTCCGAGCATGTTGAGAACTATTTGACCATACAGGAAATGCGCTATAAGGATAAAATGGAGAGTTATATGGATATCCCTGAGGAATTCATGAATGTTATGATACCAAAAATGACTCTGCAGCCTCTGGTGGAGAACTCCATTTATCACGGATTGAGAATTAAACAGGTTAAGGGTTTTATTAAAATAACCGCAATCAGGGAAGGTGACGACCTTGTGGTCAAGGTTATTGATAACGGTACCGGAATGACACCCGGGCAGATAAACAGCCTGAACCGCACCCTTGAGGACAATGATTCCAGCGTGGGCTATGGTGTGAGGAATGTACACAGGAGAATAAAGCTCTTTTTTGGCAACCCCTATGGTCTGTACTATGAAAGCAATGAGTATGGCGGAGTGACTGTGAACGTAAGGCTTCACATGAATACTACAGATAACAATATATACAGGCATGCCTGAAAGGAAAGGTCGGTGAAATATATTGTATAAAGTCTTGATAGTAGATGATGAGATCATGATACGAAACGGATTATATAATATGATTCCGTGGAATACGCTGGAGATAGATGATATTCTTACTGCTTCCTGTGCCCAGGAAGCTCTGGAAATTGCCCGCGAAACAAAACCCGATATAATGCTGACCGATATTTGTATGCCTGAAATGGATGGCCTTGAAATGACAAAGCTTATGCTGGATATACTTCCTGATCTGAAGGTTATCGTACTTACAGGCTATGATGATTTCAAGTATGCCCAGAAAAGCTGTTCTCTCGGCGTGAAGGAATTTATACTCAAGCCTGTGGACGAGGTTTCTTTGGTAAACAGCATCAAATTGCAGGTTGAGAACATTAAAAATGAGATACAGTCCTCTTTAAAATGTAATATCCTGAACAGAAAAAGAGTACTTGAAAACCAGAGAGCCTTTGAAAAATCGCTAATGCAGCTCACCGAAAAAATTGCAGAGTCTGACGACATCAAAATAGATGATCTGAATATTGAAGAGGACTGTCAATACCAGGTAGCCTTGTTATCGCCTGTTATTGAAGAAAACAGTGTATGGGAGCAGCATAAGAACCTTCTTTTAATGTCTATAAAAAGTTTACTCATCAATATTATTGACTCAAATAACTCAGGTTGGACCTTCCAGAACAGGGAAGGCGACATAGTTGTGATCTTCTACGTCATGGCCGGAGACGAAGGAGCCGAAGATCAGATTCTGAAGCTCCGGGAAATTGTAAATACCGAGTATGATGTGGACCTGGACATGGGTGTGGGGCCGGTTGTATCCCACATATCCAAAATCAAGGTTTCCTACGGCAAGGCCAAAGAAAACAGGAGCGGGGAGCCTCAGGTCAATCTAAAGCCGGCCGACGAAAAGAGTGAAGCCCTGTCAAAAAGGTCGGACAATCTTCAGTTCTATAAGGTGAAGATGCTTGAGAGTATTCAGGATACTGAAACCGCCAAGAAATATCTGAAAATGTACATTGATGATATCAAAAATTCCGGTATGAAAAAAACAAGTGCCGAGCAGAAGTTCTATGACCTTGCCTCAGCTTTTTACTGGGAATATCTGAAAGCTACGGGCTACACAACTGACGGGCGGCTGGAAACCTTTATCACCACTCTGCAGAGCAATGATCTGGAAAACTGCTGCGTTTTTACCGAAATGTTCATTGCCAAGCTGATGTACTCCAACAAAAAGCAGATGCATGAAATTGTCGAGGCTGCGGCAAAGTTCATAAATGAGCGTTTCACAGAAGACCTGACGGTATTTACACTTGCAGAACAATTTCATGTGGCACGCAATTACTTCTCAAGACTTTTTAAAAAGGAAATGGGAGAAGGCTGCAACGAATACATAACAAGACTGCGCATTGAAAAAGCCAAGCAGTTTTTAGGGGCTTCCCGTCTTAAAACCTATGAAATAGCCGAAAAGGTTGGCTATCATGATACCAACTACTTCTCGCTGGCATTTAAGAAGAATACCGGATTATCTCCCAAAGAGTTCAGGGAGAAACTGAATAATCCGGAATAGGTTCATTTTAAAACAGGGCTGATACAAGTTGAAAATGTGGATAACATAGTAGTTATAAATAGATAACTTTAAATTACAAAAAGAATAGGAGATGCTGCAATTATGGCTGTAAATACCAGAATTTTTCACTGTGACGAATATTTTCGTCTCCCAAGAAATGAGAAAAAGGAATTTGACAGTATCATTCTGAAAGAACTTGAAGAAAAACCGGTAGAGCATTTGGATACGGAATGGGGAAGATTTGAAAATCTGCCGCCAATGTCCGAGGAAGAAATAGATAAGCTGGCTGATGAGGTTTTAGGTGAAATGTCTTTAGAGCAGAAGGTTCATCAAATGTCCTGCGATAACTATGCCAGATATGCTCCTATTAATCCTCCAAGATACAATTATATACCGTACTATGCAGGAGAAGACCGTGAATTGAATATTCCTGCCGTAAAGTTTACCGACGGCCCTACAGGTATAGTAATGGGCTACCACTCTACAGCTTTTCCTGTATCCATAGCCCGGGGCTCTTCCTGGGATACCGGGCTTGAGGAGCGGGTGGGAGAGGTGATTGGCATAGAGGGCCGCTCGGGCGGCGCCAACTTCTTTGCGGGTGTCTGTATAAACCTGCTGCGCCACCCTGCATGGGGACGTGCCCAGGAGACCTATGGAGAGGATACCTGTCTCCTGGGTAAAATGGGAGCGGCTCTGACCAAAGGGGTACAGAAACACATGATGGCCTGTGTAAAGCATTATGCTGCAAACAGCATGGAAAACGCCCGCTTCAAGGTGGACGTTCAAATGGATGAAAGAACTCTGAGAGAAATATATCTTCCTCACTTCAAAGCATGTGTGGATGCGGGCGCAGCGGCCGTAATGAGCTCCTATAACCGTGTCAGGGGTCAGTGGTGCGGACACAATGATTACCTGCTGAATCATATACTTAATGGTGACTGGGACTTCAAAGGACTTGTAATGTCAGACTTTATATGGGGTGTGAGAGATACTGTTGAGGCGGCTAATGGCGGTATGTGCATAGAGATGTATGCAACACAGTACTTCGGAGAAAGACTGGTTGAAGCAGTAAAAGCCGGCAAGGTCGATGAAAGCAGGATAGATACCGCTGTAAGACGTATTCTGAGACAAAAGATCAGATTCTCCTTTATTGGTGACAAAAATCTGTATTCTGAAGATACAATGGGTTCAAAGGAACATGCTGCACTGGCACAGGAAGTATCTGAAAAGTCTACCGTCCTTCTTAGAAATGAGGGTATACTGCCTCTTAAAAAGGATAGTCTGAAGAAAATAACAGTAATAGGCAAACTTGCAGTTGAACCCAATACAGGGGATCTTAAAGGCAGCAGTGCCGTTTTTCCGCCATATGCGGTAACTCCGCTGCAGGGACTTGTCAATGAGGCTGGCAACAGTATTGAAGTTATCTATGTTGACGGCAGAACACCTCATCAGGCACAGGAACTATCCAGGGATGCAGATGCAGTTGTTATTGTTGCCGGACTTACATCACTTGATGAAGGTGAATTTATTACAAATGGAGGGGATATTGGCGGAGACAGAAAAAATCTGGGTCTGCATCCTGAGGATGAGGATCTGATTGAAGCTGTTTCAAGGGTTAACCCCAATGTGATAGTTGTTATACAGGGTGGAAGCACAATTATAGTAGAACCATGGAAAAACCGTGTCAGAGCAATATTGATGCAGTGGTATCCGGGTATGGAGGGCGGAACAGCTCTGGCCAATGTTCTGTTCGGAAAGATAAACCCTTCTGCAAAGCTTCCCGTTACAGTTCCTGCAACACCGCAGCAACTGCCATATTACGATATTGATGCAACTGCAATAGTTTATGATTATTATCACGGGTATTTTCTGGCAGATAAGAACAAATACCAGGTTACCTACCCCTTTGGCTTCGGATTGAGCTATACAACCTACAGCTACAGCAATGCAAAAGCAAGCCCGGTCAATGGCAGGGTTACTGTTTCAGTAGATGTTAAAAACGCCGGGGAGGTTGCCGGGGACGAGATTGTTCAGCTGTATATCGGTTATATGGATTCAAAGGTTGAACGTCACGTCAAGGATCTAAAGGGCTTTACCAAGGTTCATCTTGAGCCGGGAGAGACCAGAACTGTGTCCATATCGCTGGATAAGGAAGAGCTGGCATACTATTGTGAAAGCTCCGGGAGCTGGGTAGTGGAGGATATCGGTTACATTGCAATGATTGGTGCCTCTTCGGCTGATAAAGACCTGCTTAAAACAGAGTTTAACCTAGTTTAAAATTGAAAATCAGCAAGTGCTGAATATTTTATATGCAAGAACAGGATAATTGAACCCAAATGCTGAAGCGGGGAGGCTTCGGCATTTGGGTTTTCTGCTCCGAATTTGTGTGCGGGATAGGCTTATTAACAATTCTGGCTGTTATTTCATAATATAATCTAGAGTGCAATACTATTTTTAAAGTAAGGAATTGAAATATGGTTTTCTCAGACGCAGAGAATTTTTTTAGCAATAGGGCGGCGATTTTTCTGTCAGCTATGAGCTATCAGACATATCCGCTTTTTCTGGAAGGAAAACTGATCCTGCCAAAAGGTTTTGAATTGCGATATACCATCAGAGCCCTTGCAAACGTTGAAAACCCCTCGGAGGAAGTTTTCGGATTTATTGCTGAAGCAAAGGACATGATCGTTATTGCATTTAGAGGATATGCCTCATATCCGGCAGACCTTATCGCAGCATACGATATACTTCAGATGGAATATCCTTACGTAAGAGGCGGAGGGAAGACCTCTCGCGGCTTTACATGTATTTATACATCGGCAAGGGACGAAATAATCGGCGAATTATCAAAACTGCCGATTACAAAAAAATTATATATTACCGGGCATAACTATGGAGGAGCAATAGCTACGTTGGCTGCATTGGATATTGCCGTGAATACAAGGTTTATGAATTCCGCCATATATACTTATGCAAGTCCCCGTGTAGGAGACCCTGCCTTTGTTTTCAAATTCAATAAAGAGGTAAGAAATAGTATAAGGATTTATAATATTCATGACTCCTATGCGACTTTCCCGGATCCGGTATATATGCCTCCATTCACTGAAGAAGGCTTGTTTTATCAACATGTAGGGCTTGACTACCCTATCTCTTTCCAGCTTAACAATACTCCGCGGAACGATTCCATCAGCTGCTATTTTAATTATCTCGGAAAAACGGATCAGTATTTTACAAAAATGCTATGCAGTGAAAATCCGGGTTTTTGTCCCGATACAAAAATTTGCCTGCCTTTTCAAAAAACATGTTAATGTTTACAGCTGTGTATGTAAAAAGGAGTTTCATATGATTATTCCGGAAATCAATTATTTCTTTAACAGTAAAGATGCAATAATGCTGGCGGCTATGTGCCATCAGTCAAATCTGATTTTTGAAGAGGAAGAGCTGATCCTTCCAAAAGGCTTTATACTCCGGCATACTATTTGTGCTTTAGCCGGTGTGGAGGAACCTGAAGAGGAAGTATTCGGCTTTATAGCAGAGTCATTTGATAAAATAATTATTGCTTTCAGAGGAACCGATTCCTTTAAGGATAATGAATCCGATCAGGACCTGTATCAGGTACCCTATCCTTTTGTCGGAAATGCCGGTGAAACCCACCGTGGTTTTACTTGTATTTATCAGTCTGCAAGGGACCAAATTATAAGCGAATTAAACAGGCTTCCTGGACAAAAAAGACTTTATATTACCGGCTACAGTCTGGGAGCGGCTCTGGTAGTTTTGGCCGCGCTGGATATTGCTGTGAACACACGGTTTGAAAATCCCATAGTGTATACATATGGCAGTCCCCGTACGGGGGATCCTGTCTTTGCTGCCCGTTTCAACCAGACAGTTGAAAATAGTATCCGCATATTTAATGTTCATGATGTTATTCCAACAATACCGGCCCGGAAATACCCTCCGCCATTCACAAAAGAAGGCATATATTATCAGCATGTAAGGAGAATGTATCCTGTCTCTTTTCAGCTGAACAGTATTGCACGTGCACATTATATAGGCTGCTATTTTAATTGTTTAAAGAAAAGTAATCCTGACTTTGCAAAAGCATTATGTGCTGATAACCCCGGTTTCTGCCCCAATACTGAAATATGTGTTCCATTCATTGGCATATGCAGTGAAAATGAATTTTTTAAGTAATTGCACATTATAACCATTTATTTATTTTGAGAGTTTTTTGAGAGTAATTTTGATAAAATATATTTGTGTTTTCAAAAAATCATATTAATAATATATTAAAGGTTTAGGTCAATTAGAGATGCGTGTCAATGTTAAGCAGCTTACAAGCTCATTAATAACAGTGGGTGTTATTTTTATTATTTTTTTCATCCTGTATTATATTACTTCACCTTTTTCAGAAAAACCCAAGGTGGAAAACGGCAGGCTGGATTTGTCAAACTGGGAGTTTGTGGAGGATGGGGCGGCTGCAATAAGCGGTAGCTGGGAATTTTATCCGCAAAGACTCCTTTCCCCCGATAAGCTTCCAACCGGCAGTACGGATATGATTATAGTTCCCGGACAATGGGAGAGCAAGACTTCATTATCTCAGCCGTCAAAAGGAAGTGCTACATATAATGTTAAAGTAATACTGCCTGAGCATCACAAGCATTTAGCTTTAAAAGTGCAGAATATATGGATGTCCCATCGCCTTTTCATCAATGGAAAGCTGGTGAAGGAAATGGGCAGGCCGTCAGAAAGCCCGGACAGCAATGTTTCAAAAAATACTCCGTATATAGTAATAATTGATCCTGCCGATGAACTTGACATATGCATTCAGGTAACAAATTACAAGTATTATACGGGTGGAATTGTCCATCCTGTTCTGCTGGGTGATGTGGAAGAGATGGAAAAGAGTGTGCAGTTTTCAGTGGGAAGTGACATGGCCGGCTTTTTTCTATTCCTGTTGTTTGGCGTATATCATATTCATATTTACCAGATGAGAGGTAAGGAACCAACTTATTTGTATAGTGGAATATACATGATATTAATGTCATTTACAATTATAACCAGCGGAGAAAAATTGCTTATGAAATTGGCAGACAATATGCCATTTGAAGTTTTATACAGATTTCAGGATTTATGTATTTCCTTGAGTTTTCCTATTCTGGTGTTTTTTATACGGAGTTTTCAGTCGGACACTATTAACCGGAGAATGTCGAGGATCATAATAATACCCACGATGATATATCCGGTACTGGTATTGGCTGCACCATTCAATTTCTATATAGAGTTAAAACCCTATATAACCATATACGGAAGTATAATGCTGTTTTTTCTGGCATTCCGTCTTACATATATACTTGTGAGGAATCAGAAGAATCAGGCTGACAAGATTTTCAGCAATGAATTAAAATATGTGGTTGTATGTATTGCATTTATTGCAGTAATGTTCTTTGACTCAATTATTTACTATTCCAGTATGAGCAGCAATAATTTGATAGGAAGACTAAGCCAGATGGGGTTTCTGATTTCGTTGAATCTTTTAATGGCAAGGCGCTTTACCAATAATGTGAATAAAGTTGAAGCCTTATCGGATAAATTGGAAAAAGCCAATAAAATCAAAGATGAGTTTCTTTTCAGAACCTCCCACGGACTGAAATTCCCACTGCAGGAAATCAGCAATATAACAAACCATCTGATGCTGGATGAGCAGACAGCACTTACTCCGAAACAGAGAAAGAACCTTGCTCTTATGCTGGATACTTCAAAAAAACTTTCTATTATGGTCAATGACATGACAGATGTTATCAGGCTTAGATATGGAGATATCAGTCTTAATATTACAACCGTTGATCTGTATGTGGCCTGTCAGATAATATTTCAGCTTCTTTCTTTCAACGTTAAAGGCAGGGAACTGAAACTTGTAAACTCCATAGATTCCATGACCTTTGTTGAGGTTGATGAAAATCGACTAAGACAGATATTGTATAATGTCGTTTCAAATGCAATAAACGACTGTCAATATGGTGTTATTGAAGCCAGGTCAGTAGTAAAGGATGGAGCGGTACTGCTTGCCTTATCCATTGCCGGAATAGGTATAAATGGAGAAGAATGGGAAAAAAAGTTTGAAGATCCGTATGAGACCGATGCCATAATTGGAAATCCTAAAAACGGTTCAGGCCTGGGACTGTATATAAGCAGGCAGCTGGCAAGAAAAATGGGTGGAGACATTTGGATATCCGAATTGGAAGTGGGTACAGGGGTTATAGTAAATGTACGCCTGCCGGAAGGAGTGACCGCAAATACTCTTAAAATCAATAATGAAAATGATTTTGATATAGTTAATTCCGCTGCGACCGGTCAGGAGAAGCCATATTTAAGAGACAAACCTGAGAAGGAATTGAAACATATTCTGATTGTTGACGATAATGCCTCAAATATTCATGTTCTGTCATTGATATTGGAGGAGGACTTTAAAATAAGTGTTGCCCATAATGGAAATACTGCACTGGAGATGGTTAAAAACAACAGAATAGATATTGTGATTACTGATATGATAATGCCTGGTATGTCAGGAATTGAACTTACACAAAATATTCGACGGTATTATTCAGTTATCAAACTGCCGGTGATTATTTCCATAATACGCAGCAGTACGCAGGAGATTGAGCTTGCATACCAGGCAGGAGCCAATGATTATATTTCTCTGCCGTTTACAGCCGAAGAGGTTAAATTTAAGGTCAAGGGTGTACTTCAATTAACCGATGCGATGGAAATGGCACTCCGGAATGAAAATGCCTTCCTGCAGGCTCAGATTAAGCCGCATTTTATTTATAACGCCCTGAGCAACATAATAGCTCTTTGCTATGAAGATGGAGAAAGGGCAGCTGAGCTTCTGTCGCTGCTAAGCAGATATTTGAGGTTTATATTCCAAACCGATTCATCTTTCAGTAAGATTTCTATCAATCAGGAGCTGGATATTATTAAAGCATATGTAGAAATAGAAAAACTGAGGTTTGGAGAAAGGCTGCAGTACGAAGTCTATGTTGATGAAGAACTTTTAGAGGAGGAGCTGCCGATTCCGCCTTTGCTGTTGCAGCCCTTGATTGAGAATTCCATCCGCCACGGTCTTTTTAACAAGATCGGTCAGGGTAAGGTGTCATTAAGCATAACTCAGGGAGACGGATTTGTTTATATGGTTGTAGAGGATGACGGGGTTGGTATTGGTGAAGATCAGTTGTATAGGCTTATGAATGAAGACGGAGGAAAAGGTGTCGGAATAAAAAATATACGTAAAAGAGTTGGCATTTATTCCGGAGCATCATTTTCAATTGATTCGGAATTGGATAAAGGTACGAAATGTAAACTTTTTTTACCAAAGGCTTAATGGAAAATTTTTAAGAATAACTCGGGAGAAGTATAAATGTTTTCAGTAATACTTGTTGAGGATGAGATTCATATTTTGAACTATATGAAAAAGAAGCTGGCTGCATCCGGTGTTTTTCAGGTAAAGGAAGCATTTTCTGATCCGGAAAAGGCACTGGAAGGGTTCGGTGAAATTATGCCGGAGGTTGCTTTTCTGGATATAGAAATGCCAAGAATGAACGGTATAGAATTGGCAAAAAGGCTTATTGCAAAAAAGCCCGACCTTAGAATCATCTTTACCACCGCTTTCGAACAGTATGCACTGGATGCTTTCGGAGTGGAAGCTGTGGATTATCTGATGAAACCTGTAGGAGATGAAGATATTGCTCGGGTTATAAAACGCCTGAAAAAAACTTCTTTAGCCAATATAGAGCCTAAAGCGGACTTATGGGGTCATAAGATAAATTCAGTGAACTGTTTTGGCCGTTTTGAAGTATGGGACAAGGATAACAGATTGGTAAATTGGCCCACAAGAAAGTCGGAAGAGCTGTTTGCCTATTTTTTGGTGAATCAGGGCAGGTATATTTCCAAGTGGGAGCTTTTGGAGCTTTTCTGGCCTGAGGTGGAGACCGAAAGAGGACTTAACAATTTATATAATACTGTATATAGGGTTAAACAAGTTCTTAAAAAATTACCTTCAACAACTCAGGTGCAAAAAATTAATGAAGGATATATACTCTTAGGTGATGAATTTTTATCGGATATTGGAAGCTTTACAGGTTTTGTTTCAAAATATGAGAATAATCCTCAAATGCCTGTTGACAGGGCTGAAGAGATATATTTTACATACGCTGCTCCTTTATTCGGACTACAGGATTATGCATGGAGTATCTCCTTGCAAAAATATTTCGCAGTCTATTTTAAGAAATTATGCCGTAAATTACTCCAGGGTTACTGGGAACAAAAATTGTTTGAAAAGGCAGATAAGGCCATTCGACATTATTTAACACAGCATATTGAGGATGAAGAACTTGTTCTGGAATGGCTTGAATTGCTTAAAAATTGGGAAGGCAGGGAAAAAGCAGAAGAGGATTTTAAAAAATGGCTCAATGAAAAGCTTAGGGAAGCTGATCTGCCGGTTTTAGGAGAGCTGATCCCAGAGTCCGATTATTGATTTTATGATCTTACTAAATTTAATCTATTTCAATTCATTCAATTTTAGTTCATTCTATTTAATGTATTCTATTCTATTTTAATTTTATCATATTCTGTATTCATTTGGCCGGGGCTACCCCGGTTTTTTTATTGTCTAGGAAAGTTAAGAAAAGTGGCTTTGCCACATTTGTTCCTAACAAATTAATACTTTATGTCTTATTTGAGAGTTTTTTGAGAGATATTGTTGGTAAAATCAGAGAAAATCTGTGTGATAAGAAAAACAAAGGAACTCCCTTTGTTTTTCTTATGTTTCTTATTTTAAGGAGGAATAGGGATTTGTGAAAAAAATGTTCAAGAGTTTTTTGTGCTTGGTTATGGCGCTGTTCATAACCTTGGCCGGAGGAAGCTTTATCGGGGCGAAGGCTTCGGATATGCAGGAATTGACTGCAGACCAGATATATAAGTCACATTCTGCCTCAATATTCTATATGAGAGTGCTGAAAGAGGACGGGACATTGAAAACTGTTGGAAGCGGATTTCTTATAGCAGGAGGAAAAGCACTTACAGCTTTCCATGTGGTGGAAGGCGGAACCTCTTATGAAGCAGTTTTTGATGACGGAAGTACCATCAGAAATCTAAAAATAATAAAAACCAGTAAAGATAGTGATCTGGCTCTTTTAGCAATGGAAGCAGGGTCCCGTTCAGGCCTGGAACTGGCAGCAGCTGAAGCTGAACATGGACAAAAAGTCTTTGCACTGGGGTACCCCATGAAGGCAACAAAAATCATAACCGAAGGTATTATAAATACTCCGGAAGCCGAAATAAACGGTCATAGCCGTATTCTTACTTCGGCCCAGGTGGCCAGCGGCATGTCCGGAGGCCCGCTGCTGGACAGGATGGGTTATGTGACAGGGCTTATATCAGGTTCCTTGAGAAATATGAGCAATATCCATATATGCATTTCAGCAGAAAATATAAAAAGCTTTATAGGAGGAGATGAATGATAATGAAGAAGAGGGTTTTAGCAGTTTTGCTGGTACTGGGCATGCTTTTTCAGGTATTTCCCCGGTGGCCGGGGGCAAATGAAGTATATGCAGCTGCAGGGTATGCGGATATTTATATACCCAGCGGAGGAAAGCTGGTAAATGGGGAAGATTTGGGACCTGTATCGGCAGGTAGTTCAGTACCTCAGGGCAGTGCATTTCCCGGCTGGATAATGGAGGAAGAGGATGCCGAAAACACAACACCTCCAAATTTTATGGATGATTCCTGCGATTCCTTCAGAATGTTCAGCAGCGGTGCTCAAGGTACGGCATGGTCGTCAGATGATGGTGATGCACCTGCTGCTACCGGAATATATAAAATTGACGGGCATTTCTATGGAAGAATATCGGTTTCCGAGAATCCCGTCTTAAAGAGGCTGGCTGAAGGAGGGCAGGCCTATTTCATGGTGAGAGTATACATGCTGGATTCCAGCGGAGACCATGATGCTGCAATATGGGCTTATACCCAGAAGTCGGCATGGTACAATGCAGGGGGAGATAACAGGCCGGGATATGGAACCACAGCATCATACTGGACAGCTGTTTCAAAAGCTGATGACGATGATGACAGGCATTATGCAAATTCACAATGGATGAAACTTGATTTGGATGATGTTTTAATCATAGAGACTGAAACCCATGGAGCAGATACTCATGTTGATGGGATACAGCTCTATTTTGCGGACATAGCTCCTCCGGCATATAACGGCAATATACTGACTACTGACGGTACCGTAAGACATAACGATCAGCTGGATAAGAATGAGCTGTTCCTGAAACAGGGACAGTATATCAATATGGCTCTGAACTTCAGTGAACCTGTTTTCCCGACCAATGCGGCATCAGCATCAGAAAAGGTCGGTAACACATACAGCTTTATAAGAACTGAACTTTTTAACAACAGTGGTGCAGACGGCTATACTCCGTCAACATATTATCTTGAAAGCGCCGATGCAGGTTACAACGGGTTTACTCCGGGCAGTATCAATTTAAATGACAGTTCCAGAAGCACCTTCAACATGAAATATACAGCCGCAGCTAACGACAGCACGGGAAATACGCCGCTGGATCCCCTGAGACTGACAGATTTAACTGCTTCCGAGGAAAAGCCAAGTCTGATACAGCGGATTAATGACGCTGATTTCATAGACGGAGCTGGAAATCCTGCCGTGGATATAACCGGTATAGGGACAGTACCCTTGGGAAACAATGACTATCCTTCAGGAACTTATAGAACAATTATAGATGCAAGACCACCAAAATATTCTCCCGTAAAAAACGGAGTGCAGCCCGATATTCTTACGCAACTTGTTCTGAACAAAGGTGATACCATTAACTTCACAGTGAATTTAAATGAAGAGGTTGTAAGTGCCATCAATCCTGCCGATAATGTCAGACTGGCCTTCAACAACGGGATGCTTGCGTCCTACCAGAGCGGCAGCAACACCGATACGTGGAAATTCAGCATGACTGTTCCTTCCGGTACATCGGTTGAGACAGCACTACTGGAAACAACAGCTTTGGAGCATTCTGCAAAAACCGGTGATGGAAATGTCATATGGGATTATGCGCACAACTATCTTACAGACGCTGTTAAATCCATAGCTGAAGCCAACCTGTCCATAGATAATACAGCTCCCGATTTTAACTATACATATAAAAATGAAAATGGAAATGCAGTAGCTGCAAACCAGTATGTAAAAAGCGGAAACATAGGTATCAACGCCTTTGATCCCGATATTAAGGGACAGTCCAGCAAAGGATTATACAGAGCAGGCAGCGGTTCGGGGCTTGTATACTACCTGTGGAGCAAAAGTCCGGCAGACCCCTTTGCCGTGAAAAACGATAATTTTGCAGCCGTCAAAAGATATTCACTGGCAACAAAACAGCCATGGGAAGACCTGTATTCCTCAGGCTATAATGATATAAACCTCAGTGTGGCAAATAACGGAAGTACAATAGAGCTTCCCGCGGAAGCAGCCGGAAAAAGCGAGAACTGGTATCTGCATACCTGGACTGCGGACATGACCTGGGATTCGGCCAGGCAGCTCATGCAATATCAAAAGGGTAGTGCCATGAGAGCAGATTATCTTAGCACGCACCCTGATGCAACACCGGCCGAGCAGGAGACAAATTTCAGAATGTATATCCTGCCTTTTGTTTCACAGTATGATGATATTGTACAGTGGCCTGTGGATGACTTCAAACAGGATGATTCCAACTGGATACACAAATGTGCCGAACTCAAACTGGATAATGACCTTCCGGTATTACAGGTAAAAGGTATTATCGATAATAAAAGTGATAATGTTAAAACCACCATATCAGCTACTGATATGACTTCGGATATTAAAGACCATAAAATTTCATATCAGTATGTAAAAAAAGGTGAGCTGCCTGACGAAGCCGGCTGGCTGGAGGCAATCTTGAGCGGTTCCGGTCAGGCTGTGATAGGAACTCTCGAGAATCCGGCAATAGAAAATGGCGGAAAGTACGAAATATATGCCAAAGCCGAAGATCTGGCAGGAAACACCATAACCTCAAATGTTGGGGAGATAGATGTCCTGGTCATAAACAAAGTATTTGAAAGCTACGGTGACAAGTATGTCATAAATAAGGGGCCTGATTTCACAATATGCGGACTGCCTTTAGATAATCTGGAATATCAATATACATATTCTTCGGAACGTCCTGCCTCCACAAGCTGGAGCGCTATTGGTGTTGACAGGCGTATATCTGCCGAATTAAAGGGGGAGACAGGGTATACCTATGACATACCTGCCGACCGGTCAAAGAATGGAACGGTATATTTGCACATAAAGGCAAAGCAGGAGGATATGGACAGATACTACTATTATTATAAAGAATATAAATTTGACCATTTGCCTCCTGTGGTTACCTTTAGCACAAATGGGTATCTCTATCCGCTTCCGAAACAGACTACTCTAATTGCAGTTGAAGACTCCCTTGTGGATTCTTCAGGAGTGGCTGATGAAAATATTCATTATCAGTGGCTAAAAGTAGAGGAAGGCAAAGAGGAAGCCGCTCCTGACAGGGACTCCCCCAACTGGGTACAGGCACCCTCCGACGGAAATCTGGAAATAGAGGTTGACTCAAAAAGCAAGGATGGGAATTACCGTCTCTATGTCCATGTAAAAGACAGCCTGGGCAATGAAAAAATATATAATAGTGGGCTTTTTGCAGTATATTATTTAAGCCATGAACCTCCTGTAGGCAGTGCAGGACTTATTTATACAACAGGAAATGAGACTGATGGTTATACGGCAGTCCTGAAGCTGGAGGTGGATGTGCCTTCGAAGGTGGGGTATTTTTATTCGGTATCTTCAAACGGAGGAGAAAACTGGAGTACCTGGCAGCCATACACCAATTTTGTCGGAGTGCCTGTAGACACAGTGGATACAGATAAGCTCAAACAAGCTATAAAAGTTAAATTCAGAGGCTATTTTCTTGATAATATCAGTGAAATATACTCTCCGGACATAAATATTGAGGACTCACCGGCCTATGCTCTGGCCTCACTTGAAAAGATCGAGCCTGTAAGAGGAGGGGCAAAGAGAAGTGATGGCGGTGTAAATGACGGGCTGATAATTAATTTCACCCATACCGGAGGAAAAGCAATTACGCCTACCGGGGCTAACCCTGAAATGCCGGAAATACTTGAGGAAAACAAGGCCTTCAGGATATACCGGAATGGCAATTATACTTTTAATGTTGCAGATGGCTCAAAGACAGCTGTTGTGTCAATAGTGGTATCAAATTTTGACGAGACGCCCCCAGTTGCCACTATTAAGTACTCGACCATTAAAAAGACCAGTGCCGATGTGATAGTGAGCCTTAAGTCCAGTGAACCCATACGCATCACAAACCTTGATTCCAATAAAAAAATATTTGAAGAAAACGGTGAATTCATCTTCGAGTTTGAGGATGCAGTGGGCTTGACCGGTTCGGCTATCGCGCTTGTAAACAATATTGACAAAACTCCGCCGCAAGCGGAAATCAAGCTGCATTACAATGATGAAGATATGAAGGCTCTTATTAGATACAACGGTAAAACCATTGTGGTAAACAGTTCGGGAAAGGGCTACAATGCAGCAGGGGAGTATGTCTTTTTTGATTACCCTACAGCTGAAAATGTCATAGCTTCCAATATGATATTAGCCGAGGTTAAAGCAAAGGACGGAGAAGAAAAGGATTTCAAAGTAATTAATAACAATAAGGGAAGTAATGAAGAAACAATTGTTATAAAAGAAAATGGAGAAGTATGGTTCAGGCTGTCGGACAATGCAGGGAATACAGCGACGATAACTGCCGGGGCCATATCTGCCGTGTGTGCTGCACCACCAAAGGTGACAAAAACCATACTGACCAGAGTTGACGACAATGGAAGCCCTCTGGCAGAAGACAGGATTGTAACAATAGATGGAAAGGAATACTCAAAAGGGAAGGTAAGGGTAAGTTTTGAGCTGGAAGCTTCACCTTATGATATTCCTGAAAATACGGTTATGATAGGAAACAAACCTGTTAAAGATTTTTCAAAGGATTATTCCATAAACAGGCAGGAAAAGCTTGTTCTCATTGACAGGTTGGGGAATAGAAACAGCCAGTTGTTTAAAATAGATGGACTGGATAATACTCCTCCCGAGATAAAATTAAACAAGCCCATGACTACTATTATGCAAAACATAGCCGATTTTGATTTTACTGTGGACTTTGGAGGCTATTCTGTATCAGATAACCTGTCTGCTGATGAGGATTTGAAGGTTGAAATAATGGAAGAAATTCTGGTAAACGGACAGCAGAAGGAAATAAGCTTTGATCTGTCCAGACCCGGTAAACACATAGTCAGGTATATAGTAACAGACCAGCTTGGAAATAAAGGTTTTGCGACACAGCAAGTATATGTCAGGGCTTCGGATGATATGTTTATTCTGGCAAATGATCTGCCTCTTTCACCGGATGAAACCGAAACCGCAATACTGAACACCAACAAGGTAACGTTCAAGGTATATAACTACGATATCATGAAGCTTGGTAAGGACAAGACAAAAACGGTTAATGAAAAGGGAACCTTTGATATATTGTACTACACAGGATTGTACAGAGAGGGTCAGATGAAATATGTTGCTAAAAAGCTTACTTACAAGCAACTGCTGGAAGGCAATTTTACCGTTGAGCTTCCGAAAGCGGGCTGGTATACCGTTATTGTCAGGAACCAGGAAAGAGAAAGAGTATATACTACACTGCTGGTAAGCAGAGTTCAGTAACTATAACCTTCCGTTATCAAGTATATAAAGGAGATATGGAAATGAACAGAATTATAAAGAAAGTGATTGCAGGTATACTGGCAGTCCTGGTGCTGATGGGAGGCATGCCTCTTGACACATTTGCACAAGCAGTCTCCAAGCCGGATACTACAACCATTGAGAACGAATTTGTGCGTGTTGCAGTGGACAACTCCAGCGGAAGGTACAGTATACGTACCGTAGACGGGCAGCCCATAAGGAAGAAGGATGGCAATGTAGAGACCATCTTTGAGGGAGAAAATCCCGAGACCTCCTTTACAACCTTCAAAATCGACGGGACGGAATACATATTCGGAAATCCGTATAAATTTGCTGTTGACTGGTTTTCAGAAGTATCCGAGCCAAAGGTTGTGAAAAATAATAACGGAACAGTAGACCTTATTACTGTATGGAGAATCAAGGGTATAAAAATAAGTCAGATTATCACCCTGATGACAATTGATGATAAGGAGAATGCCGGAAATGTGCGAATTTCCTATAAGGTTGACAATGACACAAAATCTACCGTTGAGGTGGGAACCAGGGTACTTCTGGATACTTCCGTAGGAGGAAATGACGGACCGGCCTTCCAGATAGGACAAAATTATCTGCAGCCCTTGTATACTGAAAGAAAGCTGGTACATGAGCCTGCCGAGCTTGGGTACAATAAAAATAATCCTGAGCAGGAACAGCAGTACAACCTGCACAAGCTGCCTCCATACTGGGTTATGAGAGACAAACTGGATCTGAGCAATCCTCTGGCTACCAATGTAATGGCTTACGGCTTCAATAACCTTTTCGAGGGTGGAATAAACATAGTTGATAAAATGGTTGTGGGCCATTGGAATGGACTGGCAAACTCAAAATGGGATTACGAGCCTAACGAGAATCTTGATTTTACCGATGACAAAAATGATTATGGAACAGCCGATACGGCGGTAGCATATTTCTGGAACCCTGCCAATATTTTATCCGGTGCAAGTAAGACCTTTGAAGTTGTATATGGACTTGGTGAAATTGTTGTACCTGACAAGGTGTTTGATGTGAGATTTCTGGACACAGTACAAAAGTTGGACACAAATGATGCCGGAACAGCATACAGGGAAGATGGAATATTTGACATAAATGTGGAAATAGAAAACCTTGCCATGTTTGATATGGAACACAGCAAAATGAATGTTACCTGTAAATTGGAAAACGGATTGGTTTTTGTTGATGAACAGGGTAACGAGCTGGGAAGTTCCAGTAAAAGTCTGGAAATCAAAAAGAAGATACCTCCGGAAGATGCAGCTAAAGGAGTGGAGGTTATTACCTATAAACCCGGAGAAATTGTCACTGCCAGCTGGAAGGTAAAGGCAAAGGGCCGTCCCTGGCCCGTTACACGCCAGTATATGGTGACGGTGAGCAGTCCGGAGACCGAAAAAAAACTCAAAAGCAAGCTGGACAGTGCAGGTAAAGATGAAGAAACGGAGATACGCGCGATCTATGAAGCCTCCAAAGCTAATTTTGTATTTCTGCCTGCAACAGGTGAACTAAAGTCAACGCTTGTGTATGGTATGACGCCTGAAGAGGCATATTATGCCGATGACAAATACATTTCAATAAATATATCCAATATAGAAGCCTATAATGTGGGAAGCAAAGTACAAGGTACATCTCCTAATTTTAATCTGTTTATTCAAAATGTGAAAAATGGTGACAGGTACAGGGTACCTGTGACTGATTCCGTAATAACACAGCCTATGGGAAATGGCCTTGTGGGTGATATGAAAATCACTTACAGGGGTGGAGAAAAGGTAGATGAAAACGGGAATACCGTAGAAATTTTGTCAAATGGACAACTGCCACTGGGAGAATACAGGGTGGCTCTGGATTACAAGGACAAGTCCGACCCGGAAGTAGCACAGGCGCTGAGCTTTGAAACCGAACAAACCTTAAGTATTACTGAAAATGAAGAAAATAGAGTAAGGCAGGCAAAAATAATAGCAGTCTATAAAAAGGTGCTGGATTTGCAGCAGAATGACCAGGAGGCAATGGATACACTGGCCGAAGTGCTTCCAGATGACTATGACGGGTTGAATGGAGCGGAGTTTACGGCAAAGAAGACCCGTGACATGGGCATTGTTGCGGCTGCAAAAACGGCTGTGGTTTCTGCCAGCAAGCTGCTGGATCCAGGGCTAGACATAGCCTCAGCAATGGATATTACAGCGGTACCGGTTTATGCTATGAAAGCCTTTAACACAGAAGAGGAATATGAAGAATTCAAGGCGGAATTTGAAGGGGACGAGGAAGAACCGGGATACATAGGAAGTGGTAAGGATGACGGAGAAGAGCCTACGGATGAGATACTTCTGGAAATCAGAGGAATGATTGTTCAATCCGGTGAGGGAGAAAATGCACAATTTACCGTTGATACCAAGACCGAGCCTGCCATTATCAACAACAGTGTGGCATATTCCGGAAAAGAGCTTACTTTTTCAAAGGGTGAGTTTCCGCTTGCAGATATAGTTGGTCTCGGAAGTGATACCCCGTTTCTGGACGCTCTTTTTGTTAAGGGGGACGGCAGTCTGAGTGTAGCCAACAGCGGATTTGTATTTCATAAAGGGGAATGGTCCCTTGATTTTTACAACAGCTTTGATAAAACCCTGGGTGAGGGTTATAAAGTGCCTGCAGGAGAAATGGAGTGGGAAAAGGGTGAGAATCCTGAAGATGATACTCTGAATGGAAGCTTGCAATGGGCATGCGGTCAGGTAGGGGATGCGCTCAATCCTTTCAGGACACTGCTTATTTCAGAGGTATATTTCAACAAGCATAGCCTGTTTGCTCCGCCAAGCTTTTCAATCAATGGTTTCGGGCTGAAATTCAATGATTTTATTCTGAGGCAGGATGCCGTTTCCTTTGGGGGAGCTATTTATCTTAAAATAATTAATGGTGAAATAAATAATGTTATGTTCAATGAAGAGGGGTTTGTGGGAATTGATGCAAAGCTCGCCCTGGAGCTCAAGGAAGATATGGGGCTGCTCCAGTCTCAGAAGTCCAAAGGCACCGATGAGGCAGGAAATGCTGTTGAAGGCGACACCGGTGACATCGGTGGAGAAATTAATATAACCCACTATGTGGATCCCGAAAAATATGATGTGTCAAACACGTATGGGCTCAGCTTCAATGCCGATCTTAAAAATATATTTGCGGTTAGCTGTGAGCTTTCTTTCAAGCAGGTAAAGGATGGCCGTATCCTGCCAGATGTAGTTGCTTTTGGTGCTGAACTCCCGGAACCCGGAATATCAGTTGCTGCTGCTACCTATATTACCGGAATCAGGGCAGCCATAAGGGAATTGGCTGATACCATTGCAGGTGATGGAGAAGGAGTACCTCTGACAATTGAGGCCGGTATCGATATGACCTTCGGAATCAGCCCTGCAACCTTCCTTGGGTCTGTAGATCTCACATTAAAGCGTACAGGTATGAAAATAGTTGGTAAGCTGGATCTTGGAGAAGATAATGATTCAGCGGTGACAATGCTTACCGAAGCTGTCTTGCAAACCCAGTGGGTAACCCCGTGGTTTATACGTGCAAAGGCAACAATTGATGTGTGCGGCTGGGATATGATTATCGGAAAGGCTAGTATCTTCCTGGGGCAGAATCTGGAGAAAGACCGCATTGATTTTGAAGGCATGATAAGCGCTGCCGTCCAGGTTCCGGGAAGTGTACCTGTTGTTGGGGGAATGGAACTGGGCAGTGTTTGTGTGGGAGTCAACAACGATAAGGTATGGGGAAGTGTCGGCATACTTTTCATCAGTCTTGGAATCACTTATTATTGGGGGGGAGGAGTTGAATTTGGTACAAATGGTGAGATACTGAACAAGGATGCACTGATGTATCTTCTTGTGCAGGATCCACAGCTGGGACCAAGAGTCATGGCTATAGGCACCGGAGCAGAGGTGCTTGCAACCTCCTGGGAAAATGAGGAGACTGATAGGCAGGAAGTAAAATATCTGTCGGTTGGTGAAGGAATAGAATATATTGATGATGGTTCCCAAAGCCTGGGTATTGGCGGAATCACAACCTCGGACAATTCAAAGGTGCATTCCATACCCATGTCACAAGTATCGGGCAATGCTCTTATAGAAGTAGAATATGCTAATGTAAAAAGGCCGAAACTCTCTTTGAAAAGGGATGACGGCAGCACGTATGACATAATATACGGTGATATAAAGGACAATACCGCAAACGCTTTTGATCAGATCATAAAAGCAAAAAAAGCAGGAGAAATAAAGCATGACGGTACAACTGTCAGTAAACAGGAGGAAGCGGAAAGTACGGATGTCACAAGAGTTTATATAGCCGTTCCGAAAGAGCAGCTTGCAGACGGCAGATGGATGCTCACCTCCGATCAGCAGATCAGGACAAGACTGTTCAATATACCTGTTCTTCCTGAACTCGCAGAAGTGTCTATCACTCCTGATAACAGTGATGAGAACCTGTTTAGGGCAGACTGGACTGTAAAAAATGCAAAAGCAGGCGATAAAGTAAATCTGTATTTATCCAAAGACAAGCTGGAATCTGTATCTGATCCGGATAG
This sequence comes from Eubacterium sp., assembly GCA_029266335.1. Classification (GTDB taxonomy): domain Bacteria; phylum Bacillota; class Clostridia; order Acetivibrionales; family DSM-1351; genus Ruminiclostridium. The sequence goes on from JAQSXC010000018.1 coordinate 56,301, forward strand.
CGCAGTTGACCCTGGTCTTCTGATTGCAAAAGATATAGAGATAAAGGCAGAAAATATCGGACAGGATGGAATTGCAGCAGGACAAATAATATTTGATGTGAAAAAGATAGACTATCTGGGAGGTGCCGATATCAGGGGAATGCTGTCTCAAGGGAACTATTACCTGAGAGTCGAGCTGAGGTCTGACACAGCATTTTCAGCCAAATCTTCACAGCAGGCATTCAGGCTGACAGACAGTCTTGCACCGGAAGATGTGGAAAGCGTAGGACTGAAAGCTGCCGGAAACGGTGTTTTCCAGTTATCCTTTGAACCTGTTGAAAGGAAGCCTGGACACGAAAACTATGAGTACAGCTATATTGTTTCTGCAAAGGACGAAAATGGAAATATCTACGAGCCGCTGGGAGAGATAATGTACACTGAGGAGCAGCTTCAGGACAATATTTCAGGCGGGGAATACCATTTGAACGTTGGTGGTTGGACCACAGTAGGAAAGCCTGAAACTTATATTGACAAAGATGGTAAAATGCAGATTAAACGGGATGCCAGGGGCAACATCCTTATGGATAATGTCCAGGACAAATATACCGGACTGGAGTCCGGCAAGAAATACAGCATAGGGGTAACAGCGGTAAGTGTACCTGTGAAGCAGGATGATGCAAATCAGAATATGCATCTGGCGCAAACAATATATTCAGATACAAAATTGCTGCCCGTACCTTCCAAACCCAGGTTGACAATAAACGGAAACCAGCTTCCTGACAACAGGTATGATCTGATGGTAAATCAGAAGACTCAGGAGATTATGGTTGCTTCAGATCAACCTGATGTGGTGGTTGAGGCTGTATGCGGTGATGAAAGTCTTGGAAGCTTCAGCCTTAATGACAGTGGAAACAGTGGGAAAATAAAGCTCTCCAGGCTTGATTCTGACGGAAAATACGCAATAGAATTAAAGGCAAGAAATACCGGGACAGGGGACTATTCTGTAACGGTACTGTATCTGACTGTTGATACAATTTCGCCAATGATTTATTTGGAAGGTCCGGTACCGGGGGCACTGACAACTCCGGACGGAAACATAGCCATAAAGGGGAGAACGAACAATGATGCAACTGTTACTGTTACAGATGCAGAGTCAGGAACAAGGCTGGCAACAATAACCCCAGAGAAGAGCGGCAGGTTTGAAAAACTGATAGCGGCAAATTTATCAGCCAGAAAGGCAGTTTTAAAAATAGAGGCGGTAGATAAAGCCGGTAATTCAAACAGCACCAAAGTTGAAATTATAAACTCTAAATACAAGCTGCCTGTGAAGCTGCAGCTCAACCTGCCGGATGAAATAAAAACCGGCGAACCTGCAGCCGTGCTTGGTGCAACAGTGGAATATTCTGATGGAACTTCAGGGCCGGCAGCCGGCAGTAAACTTAATTACCATATATCTATGGGTGAGTCCAATGCAAAGGTGACCGGGGGAAAGCTTACCGCACTGAGAAAGGGTGCAGCAATTGTGGAGGTAATATATGAACCCTGGGAAGGCCTTACTTTAAAGGATACCGATGCAGTAACAATTACTGCCGGAAAAACTTCGCCTCCAGACTCAATGGGGACAATCAAGGCAGCTGCCGTAGGCACGGGAAAGGCCGGAGAGACAAGAATTGTGATCCAATCCTACGGAAATGAAGAGAAGATGAACGGCTGCGAACTGGCATACAGAGTATACACAGATGCAGCTCAGGCAGCCCTGCCGGTCTTCGATCAGGATATAACCTCCTGGAAGACATAAAGGTCCGCTGACCATATCAGGGGTTTCTACCGGGAATTCTGCCAATATACCGCTTTTATTAAACGGACAAAAGAAAGATAAACTGGCTACTGCTGATATAAAAACCGATAAAGGAACTGTGGCCATCACGGTGAAGCTTGACAGGAAGGCCGTGCTGGAAGCTGTGAATAACTCTGAAGACAGTGTGAGAACAATTCGGCTTCCTGTGGAAGGGGAGCTGGACAGCCTGGATTTCCAACTGGATGCAGATATTATAAAATTCCTGGGTGAAAAAGAGATTACTTTGGAAGTTGAAACCGGGATTGGCTCATACATATTGCCAGCTTCCAAAATCATACCGGAAAATATGAAAAAACAGCTGGAAAACACTAACCTTAAGGAGGTAATGGTTTCAATAAAAATAGCTAAAGCAGAGGAAAAGTATGCAAACACATTAAAGAAAAATCAAGCGAATAAGAAATTTCAGATTGTTACACAGCCTGTGGAATTTAGCATAGTTTGCAGTATAGGCGGGAAGGACCTTGAGGTGAAGTCCTTTGACTCTATTGTCAAAAAGCTGCTCCCTGTTTCTGAAAATGTTGACGGGAGAAAAGTAACTACTGCTGTAGTTATAGAACCAAATGGTGCCATAAGGCATGTACCTACAAAAGTAGTAATAAGGGAAGGAAAGTACTTTGCTGAGGTAAGCAGCCTCACAAACAGTGTTTATAGCCTGGTATATAACTCAAGATCCTATGCGGACACAAAAAAGCACTGGGCTGAAGAGGCAATAAATGATCTGGCATCCAGAATGGTGGTAAATGGAGTGGCAAAAAATTTGTTTAACCCAAACAGGGATATCACCCGTGCCGAATTTGCCGCAATTATAGTAACAGCGCTTGGTCTGAAGCCCGGTGCAGGAACAGATAGCTTCAGTGATGTAAAAGCTGCCGACTGGTACGCCGGCTATATAGAGACAGCTACGGAATACAAGCTCATATCGGGTTATGGTAATGGCAGATTCGGGCCAAAGGATAAAATTACCCGTGAGCAGGCAATGTCCATTATAGGAAAAGCCATGAGCATTACCGGACTGAAGATGGAATTAACATCCCAAGAAAGCAATGAGCTGCTTGCAGGTTTCTCTGATGGCAGTAAGGCGGCAGATTATTCAAAAAACAGCATTGCAGCCTGTGTGAATTCCGGAATTGTATCAGGCAGAAAAGGTAACTTTATAGCTCCTAAAGAGAATATTACCAGAGCTGAGGTGGTAATAATGGTCAGGAATCTGCTGAAGGAATCCGGTTTGATATAACCATGCTCCAAATAGATAAGAAACTAATGTTCAGATAACCCCGTTTTGCCTTGTGGGATAAATATCAGATTCAATGAAACAGACATAATGAATATGACTTTCCGCATATGGAGATATGGAGGTTAAAATGAAAAATCCGTGACAAATATGTTGCGGATTTTTCATTTTCAGGATATTGGTTCTGTTTGCAAACCGGGCCGGAATTAAGCTATAATTAAGTATTGGCATATGAATCAAATGCTATTATAAAAATAGTGGTTAATATATCAAGCAATTTAATATACAAAATAGGATAATTGCGGGTTATGAGGTGAGAGTAATGGAAAAGACAAGATTGGGACGTACAGGCCTTATGGTGACAAGGACAAGCTTTGGAGCACTTCCTATTCAAAGGGTATCCTTTGATGAAGCTAAAAAACTGCTGGTAAAGGCTTATGATAACGGGATCAACTTTTTTGATACGGCCAGGGGCTACACTGACAGTGAGGAGAAAATCGGTTATTCATTGTCCGGAGTCAGAAAAGATATAATTATAGCAACAAAGAGCTTTTCTCAGGACAAAAAGACCTTGTTCGAGCATCTGGAAACAAGCCTTAAAAATATGAAAACAGACTATGTGGATATTCTTCAGCTTCACAACCCTGCCGAACTTCCTGATCCGAAGGATCCCGACAGTACCTATGCAGGACTTCTGGAAGCAAAGCAGAAGGGAATGGTGCGTTATATCGGTATAACAAATCATAGAATAAAAACAGCTATGGAGGCCGTAGCTTCAGGACTTTATGATACAATGCAGTTTCCTCTGAATTCGCTTTCGTCAGCTGCTGACCTGGAACTTATTGATGAATGTAAAAAACATGATGTGGGGTTAATAGCGATGAAGGCTATGTCAGGCGGACTTATAACAAACGCCGCATCTGCTTTTGCATTTCTGAGGCAGTTTGAAAATGTAGTTCCCATTTGGGGGATACAGAGAGAGGCGGAATTGGATGAATTCCTGATTATGGACAAGAATCCTCCTGAACTTGACCAGGCAGTCTGGGAGGTAATAAAAACAGATCGTGCCGAGCTGGCGGGAAATTTTTGCAGGGGCTGCGGCTATTGCATGCCATGTCCCGTCGGTATAGAAATACCCATGCAGGCAAGAATATCTCTGTTGTTGAGGAGGGCACCCTATCAGCAGTTCATGCAGGATGGGTGGAAGGCAAAAATGGACTTGATTGACAAGTGCATTGAATGTGGCAATTGCAGCAGCCATTGCCCATACAATATAGATACACCCAAGCTTCTTAAACGGGAACAACAGAACTATAATGAGTTTTACGCTGTTCATGGAGCAGCCGGGCAGTAAGCTGGAATCACCAAACAAAAAACAGTAGAAAAGGATTTGGGGGATTTATGAAAAACATATTCTATTATGATACTGTGATCGGATGTATCGGTATTGCAGAAGAAGACAACTATATTACAAATGTGGTGTTTGAAAATGACGTACTTCCTGTAAAATCAAAGGAAAATCATGAGCTGGTCGTGCATGAAACACAAGTGATCAGGGAAGCCGCCCAACAGCTTGATGAATATCTTAAAGGAGAACGGCAGCTTTTCTCAATACCGCTGGCACCTGAAGGCACACCGTTTATGAAAGAGGTTTGGAATGGCCTTTGCCGTATTCCCTATGGAGAAAGCAGAAGTTATAAGGAGATTGCAGGGACTGTGGGTAATCCGAAGGCTTACAGGGCAGTCGGTCTTGCAAATAACCGGAATCCTATCCCTGTCTTTATACCCTGCCACAGAGTTATTGGCTCAAACGGTAAACTGACAGGCTACAGGGGAGGTCTTGAGGTAAAACAAAAACTGCTGGAGTTGGAAAAGGGTAATGGAAATATTTAAATACGGACAAAAAGAGCTCGAGCAGCTAAAGAAAAAGGATAAAAAGCTTGGAGCAGCCATAGAAAGTATTGGTTTGATCCAGCGCCAGGTTATACCCGATCTTTTTACTGCACTTGTAAACAGCATAGTGTCACAGCAGATATCTGCAAAAGCAGCTGTAACTGTCTGGGACAGGCTTGTAGGTAAAATCGGGGAAATAAATCCCGGGTCAATTCTTTCAGCTGGCCCCGAGGAAATACAGCAGTGTGGCCTGTCCCACAGAAAGGTAAAATATATCACTGGAATTTGCGAAGCTGTTAAAACAGGTAAACTTGATCTTCAACAGCTGGGCCTTATGACCGATGTCCAGGTTATTGACTGCCTTTCCTCCTTAAATGGTATCGGTAAGTGGACAGCAGAAATGCTTATGATATTCTCCCTGGAAAGGCCAGATGTGGTCAGCTGGGGTGACCTGGCTATTCAGCGGGGAATGATGAAGCTGTACGGACTTAAAAGTTTATCCAAAGAACAGTTTGACAGGTATGCAAGAAGATATTCCCCGTATGGTTCGGTAGCATCTTTATATCTCTGGGCTTTGTCAAAAGAGTAGAATGAATTACTGCTGCAGTAATGATGGTGGTATTTTATAGAAAAAACTTAGCAAAAGCTAATAAAAAAATAAATTGACGAAAGTTATTTTTAGAATTGGGTATATATATTTATATACTCAATTTTTTATTTAAATTGTGTTGGCAGATTTATACAAAAACAAAAAAATATCTCTTGGAATTGGAGGTAATATATTATGGGAAAGTTTGAAAGATTTGAAAGAGTCGGGTTGAGAGATAAGGAGACAAAAGTGCTTGTGGCTGTGTACCCGAATAAACCCGAAGGAACTGATGATAAAATTGAATCCGATGTAAAGTATTGGTATTATCAGAGAAGCTGTTCAGCGGAGGAGGAGCTTAAGGGTCTCTTTGTAGATCACTTAACCGAGCATGAACTTAAATCCATCCAATAGCTTTAATAAAAAGTTTTATTTGCCAAGCTATAAACAAAAGATTATGAGGAGCTGATGGATTACATAAAGAAATTTCTTTAAGTAATTCCATCCTACTCCTGATTGGAGGTGTTGACAGTGTCCAAACTCAGAAATGTTTATTTATATCTGGTAAGCTTTGTTTCCCTGATGATGATACTCATCGGGTTAATATTTACAGTTCAGAATATTACCGATGTCCTCTATCCTACAAATAATTATTATGATGTGATCCCTATAGATAAATCGCAGAGTATGACCGAAGAGGAAAAAAAGTACTATGAAGAAAACAGAAAAAGGAATGAGCAAAACCAAAGGACTGAAAGCAGAAAAAATGTAGCAAAATCAACTGCTGTGGTTCTTGTTGCTCTGCCCGCTTTCATATACCACTGGAGGAAGATAGAAAAAGAAAAGAGAGAAAAGGTTTAAAGACTATTCTGATGCAAGAGCAAAAGACAGAAATATGACAATCAAACCATTCTTTGCAAAATTGCACTCCGGTATTGAACCTCAATACTTGATAAGCAATTTTTTTTATGCTAATATATATTTTATACAATTATATTTTATAAAATATAATTGCTGGGAAGTGAAATTTGAAGTAAAAGCATTTTTTATTAAGCAATCGCTATACAAAGACTATTTTTATTAAGTAGTTACTATACTAAGACTATTTTAGCTTTACTCACGTAAAATAAAACAGATTTAGTTTTATGGAGAAAAATTATGAGTGGAACATATGATTTGACCGAGTATATGAATGGCGCTGTGGAAAACCTGGTTAAGAGTGCTATAAGGTCATCCCTTAAAAATCCCAGGGAAATGGCTTTTCTGGTTCAGTATTCGCTGAAAGCCAGGCAGGCCGAGGCCAGGCGCAGAAGATCCGAAGCTGTGAACCAGCATATACCTCCTTTCCTTATAGCAAGTATTTCAAAAACCTGTAACCTTTATTGTAAAGGCTGCTATGCCAGAGCAAACAAATCCTGCAGTGAAGCTCCTGATGCTAATTTGCTTTCTATGGAGAGATGGAGTGAGATTTTCTGTGAAGCTGAAGAATTGGGAGTATCCTTTATACTTCTTGCTGGAGGAGAACCCATGATGAGGCGGGAGCTTATTGAAAAAGCAGCCGAATATAAAGGTATTGTTTTCCCCGTATTCACAAATGGAACCATGTTTGATGAAAAGTATCGAAATATTTTCAATGAAAATCGTAATCTGCTGCCAATACTCAGTATCGAGGGAGAGCAGTCACAAACTGATTTAAGACGAGGAGCTGGCACTTATATAACATTGATGGATGAAATGGAGCACATGAATGGTAAAGGAATATTTTATGGAGCTTCGGTAACTGTGACTACTGACAACTTGAATTATGTTACGGGTAAGGAATTTGTTGAGACTTTGTACAATAAAGGTTGTAAAATTCTATTCTATGTGGAATATGTTCCTGTTGAGAGGACTACAGAATATCTTGCTCCCGGAGACGGTGAAAGGCAACTGTTGGAGGAGAAGCTTCAAGATATGCGTAAACAATACAGGGATATGATATTCCTGGCTTTTCCAGGCGATGAGAAGAGCACCGGAGGTTGTCTGGCGGCAGGGAGAGGTTTCTTTCATATCAACGCTGACGGGGGTGCCGAACCTTGCCCCTTTTCACCTTTTTCCGATATTAGTCTGAAAGAAAACAGTCTTCTTCAGGCTTTGAAATCCCCTCTTTTTATGAAAATCAAACAGGCAGGAAGAATGAAGGGAGAACACAAAGGCGGATGTATTTTGTTTGAAAATGAAGAATATATTGCTTCTTTAATTGAATAAATAAAGTGCCATATAATAATTGAGTAAAAAGAGCTGTACAATTTAAAACCTGCTTGAGCCATAGCTGCCCTGCAGGTTTTTTGTTGTCTGGGAAGTATAAATTCCGGTATTGAAATAAGTGTTAAAATGCCAATAGTAAAGAAATAAGAGGAAAATGAAAAAGCTTTTACATAAGTGGTTCTGCAATTTTATCCATAAACATTTCTTAGCTATATATAAAAATTCAGTGATAAGGGGAAGGGTGTAATACATATAATTAATATATAAATAGTATGGGATATTTTGCTGTATTCTATTGACATATACTGATAATAGATGTATTATACTGTTAATCAATTCGTATTAAACATGTAGGAATACTATGAAAATGTTAGGGAGGATATATGCAGTCAATTATGAGGTATTTTATTTCAAATACAGATACATATATCCTGGCAGTTGAACAGCATATCCTGGTAAGCCTGCTATCTGTATTAACTGCTATGGTAATAGGCATTCCGCTTGGAATTCTCAGTATCAGAAATAAGTTTACATATAGTTTTATTACAGGCGTTTTCAATACTCTGAGAATTGTACCCAGTCTGGCTATACTGGTTCTGTGCATACCTATTATGGGTACCGGAGTGAAACCTGCAATGACAGCCCTGGTGTTTTTAGCTGTCCCTCCCATTCTGATCAATACGGCACTTGCATTCAAGAGCATTCCTGATTTTATGCTGGAGACCGCTGCAGGCATGGGAATGGAAACTTCAAGAATTTTTTTTAAGGTAAAAATTCCGCTGGCTATGCCTTATATTTTGACCGGGATCAAAACCGCAACGGTGGAAGTGATAGCCAGTGCCACGCTGGCAGCCTATATAGGTGCAGGAGGCCTGGGTACTATTATTTTCACGGGAATTGGACTTTTCAGGAGCGATCTGCTTTTTATCGGAGGGGTTTCGGTGGCAATTCTATCAATATTCGCAAGTGTACTGTTATCCGGAGTGGAAAGAAGGCTGCTGAAATACCGCAGTTAAATTCCCTGCAATGCAGCATATGTCTTAAGAAAAGTTAATGGGTTCACAATACATATTAACGTGCAGTCCGGGTTTTTATGAACCGGGTAATTTTTACAAAAAAGAAGGATAGCGTGGGTAGCACGCAGATTGGAGATTATTATGAAAAATTCAAGAAAACTGGTTTCAATTTTATTGGCAGTCATATTTATATTCAGCCTGGCGGCATGCGGCTCTTCAACCGGCAATGCCGGACAGGACAGCAGCGCAGGCAGTACTGCGGCAGGAAGCTCAGCGGCAGTCGGCAGTACCGGCTCAAACGATGCACAGACTGACAGTACTTCGGCAGGCAAAGATGTAACAATAAGAGTAGGTTCAAAAGATTTCACAGAGAACCTTATTCTGGGTGAACTCTACGCTCTGGCATTAGAGGCAAAAGGTTACAAGGCAGAGAGAGTTTTTAATGTTGCAAGCTCAGTTATACATACTTCTCTTGTAAATAAGGAAGTTGACATCTATCCCGAATATACAGGAACCGGATTACTGTCCATTCTGAAACACGAATTGGTAACAGACCCTCAGAAGGTTTATGATATTGTAAAAGAAGAGTACGCTAAGAAGTTCAATCTGGTATGGCTGAACTATTCCAGTGCAAATGACGGTCAGGGTCTTGTTATAAGAACCGAAACTGCAAACAAACTTGGTATAAAAACAATATCGGATTTACAGGCAAAAGCCGATCAAATACGATTTGCCTCACAGGGAGAATTTGAGCAGAGAGAAGACGGAATACCCGCACTTGAAAAGACTTATGGCAAGTTTAAGTTCAAATCCTTAAAAGTTTATGATAATGGTTTGAAATATCAGGTTCTGAGCAATGATGAGGCAGATGTTGCAGTAGCATATACTACTGAAGGACAGTTAGTAAACAAAGATAAGTTCACTCTTCTGGTAGATGATAAATATGTGTGGCCTCCATACAATGTAGCTCCTGTAGTCAGTAAGGAAATACTGGATAAAAATCCCGACATTGCAGAAATTATCAATAAAATAAACGGAAGTCTTGATACTGACAAAATAACAAAGCTTAATGCCGAAGTTGATGTAAATAAGAGAGAATATGAGGAAGTTGCAAAAGAGTACTTTGATTCAATCAAGTAATTAATTTTTTATTTGATTATGTTTCAGGCAAACTTGCTGCTGCATGGCATGGAAGTAACTGAATTAAAAATGGGAGCCGGTCATGAAAGATAAAATTGTTATAGAAAAATTTAAAATTCCCGAGGAAGCATATGATGTTATAACATACATATTAACTGAAGATGAGCGGCACTTCATAACCGGAATTGACAGAAAAACCTTTACTGCCTCCGACGCAGCAAAGGTTTTTCTGAAAGACATAACACTTGCCCGGGCAGAAGAATTCCTGCAAAATGGTTATAAGCGGGGTGTTTTCAACCTGGTGGATGCTGACAAAAAAATATATTCACTGAACAGCTTTTATGGACGTCTGGATGTTTTCGCCATTAGTGAAATGGACAAATACCGGGCATTGACCGAGGAACAGAAGAACAGGCTGGATAGCTGGTATTTTGGTGACTATGTGGCTTCACTTGATCCCGATTTAAGCGTAAGGCCTACTTCTGATGAGGTACTGCCTCTTAAGGAAGTACTGGAATTTATAGATAAGCAGGACCGTACTATTTATCTCAATCCTTGTGACTGCCGGGCATTGTCCGGCAAGTGCCATAAACCTGTTCTGACATGTATTACCTATAAAAACGGCTTGAATTCCTTTTCACACAGAGGACATTCAAAGGTGATTACAAAAGAAGAAGCAAAAGAGCTTGTCAGAAATGCAGACAAAGCAGGACTGATGCATACTGTAAATCCTAACGGTATCTGCAATTGCTGCGGGGATTGCTGTTATTTGTTCAGGGCAGGCGACAGCAGGGACAGTACGGGGGTTTGGCCCAAGGCCCAGTATATAATTGAAACTGACCCGGAAAAATGTATAAGCTGCGGCAAGTGCACAAAAACCTGCCATTTTCAGGTATTCACTCTCGAGGATGGGCTTAAGGCTGATAAAAGCAGGTGTGTTGGCTGCGGGATATGTGTTGGAAAATGTCCAAAAGGTGCTCTGACACTGATTCAAAGGTAAAGGGGTTATACATATGAACAGTGCTGTTGAATTTATTAATGTATCAAAACATTTTAAAAATGCTTCAAATAACGTGGTCGATCATGTGGATCTGGAAATAGGACAGGGAGAGCTGATCACAATATTGGGGACTTCAGGCTGCGGAAAGACAACTCTGCTGAAAATGGTGAACCGTCTCTATGAACCTGATGAAGGAGAAATAAGGCTTTTTGGTGAGAATATCAAAAATAGTGATCCTGTTCAGTTAAGAAGGAAAATCGGTTATGTAATTCAGCAGGTGGGATTGTTTCCGCATATGACGGTTTACGAGAATATTGCGACGGTTCCCAGGATTCTGAAGTGGGACAAGGAACAAATCCATGCAAGAGTTGAGGAACTGCTGGAATTGGTGGATCTGGACCCTAAAGAATTCGGCAAACGTTATCCTGCTCAGCTGTCGGGCGGGCAGCAGCAAAGAATAGGTCTGGCCAGGGCACTGGCAGCAAAGCCTGAACTGATGCTGCTGGACGAACCTTTCGGAGCCATTGACGCAATAAACAGAAACAATCTGCAAAATGAGCTTAAAAGAATTCATTCAAAGTATCAGAAAACCTTCTTATTTGTAACACATGATATAAATGAAGCTTTCAAACTGGGTACCAGAGTTCTCATTATGGATAAGGGGCAGGTCCAGCAGTTTGATACACCGCGAAATATTATAAGTAATCCGGTAAACCGGTTTGTAAGCTCTTTGCTTGAATCGGCAATGCAGCCGCAGCTGATATGGTCTTTGGGGGATGGTATTTAGTGATTGAATATTTTATAAAATATCATGGCAAGTTGGAAAAGGCTCTGTTGGAGCATTTGCAGATAGTATCAATCACGTTGGTTATATCTATACTGCTTGCGGCTGCAATTACTGTACTTGTTATGAAATGGGAGCTGGTATCCAGGATTGTGGTTAACGTATTCAGTGTAATATATTCAATTCCCAGTCTGGCATTGTTTGCAATGCTGATACCTTTAATGGGAATTGGAAAGGACACTGCTATAACAGTTCTTGTAATCTATAATCAATTCTTGTTGATAAGAAATTTTCTCGCCGGATTCAATATGGTGGATAAAGCTGTGGTTGAAGCTGCAGTGGGCATGGGTATGAGTGAACGGCAGGTACTGGTAAAAATTAAGCTTCCGCTGGCAATGGAGGCAATTGTTGCAGGTATACATCTTGCAATCATTTCAACTATAGGCATTGCTACAATCGGGGCCACAATAAATGCCGGAGGGCTCGGGACAATTTTATTTGATGGCCTGCGAACCCAGAATACCGCAAAGATACTTTGGGGTACTGTTTTATCGGCAGGGCTTGCGTTTCTGGCAAACGGCCTGTTGAATCTGGTTGAAAAAAAGCTGAAAAGAGAGGTCTAGTATGAGTTACGAAGCATATAATGATGATTCTTTGGGATTTACTACAAAACAACTGCATGCAGGCTATAATCCAAGTGAACATTACCGTTCAAAGGCTGTTCCCATATATCAGACTGCCGCTTTTGAACTGGGGGATTTCGACCGGTGCGGAAGGTTGTTTTCCTATGAAGAAGAGGGGCATTCTTATGTAAGATTTTCAAACCCTACAAACACGGTGCTTGAAAAAAGGATTGCTGCTCTGGAAAACGGGGCGGCGGCATTAGGCATGAGTTCTGGAATGAGCGTAATATCAAATACCTTTTTGAATCTGGCCCGCAGCGGGGATGAAATAGTTGCTGTAAAAACCCTGTACGGCGGCAGCACCACGCTTTTGAAAAAAATTCTTCCGGAATACGGTATAGTAGGAAGATTTGTCGAAGATGAAAATGATATTGATTCTTATAAAAAGGTTATAACTGAAAAAACCAAGGCCATTTATATAGAGAGTCTCGGCAATCCGGGAATGAATATCATAGATATAGAGGCTGTTGCAAAGCTTGCACATGAACATGGAATACCTCTTGTGGTTGATAATACCTTTGCCACACCATATCTGTTGAGACCTTTTGATTTCGGAGCCGACGTTGTAGTCTATTCAGCCACCAAATATCTGGGAGGTCATGGAACTACAATCAGTGGTCTGGTAGTTGAAAAAGGCGGCTTTGACTGGTTCAATGGGAAATTTCCGCAATTTGAAGAATTTTATAATGAGTATAAAACCTCAATTGAAGAAAAGGATTTACGGAAAACTTTATTTACAAAACGTCTCAGGATAAACTTTTTAACTGATTTCGGCTCACATCTCAGCCCCACAAGCGCTTTTTACCTGCTGCAGGGGATGGAAACACTGTCTCTGAGAATGGACAGGCATGTGGAAAATGCATTAAAAGTAGCTCTGTTTTTGGAAAATCAGCCCGGGGTAAAGTCTGTAGCATATCCGGGGTTGAAATCCAGCCAATATCATGAGTTGGCTGAAAAGTACTTTAATAAGGGGCCAGGTGCCATTCTTTCCATCAGATTGGAAGGTGGTCTGGAAGCAGCTAAAAAAGTACTTGCAAAGGTCAGAATATTTGATTACATGGTAAATGTGGGTGATGCAAAATCACTTATCGTACATCCTGCTACCTCAACACATTTTGGACAATCAAAGGAAGACCGGGAAAAAGCCGGTGTTTATGATGATACCTTGAGATTGTCCATCGGTATTGAAGATGCTGCTGATTTAATAGGTGATCTGAAACAAGCTCTGGATTCTATAGAATAAACACCGGAGCATATAAAAACTACCTTTAATGAGCTGAAAAGGTCATTAAAGGTAGTTTTATTATTGTAATGACATTTGATTTTATTTTATTTCTACAGTTGCATCTTTTAAAAGGATTTTCGCAATATCGATAATCTCTTCATCAACTACTCTATAACAAATTTCAAGCCCGTTACGCTCACCGTCAATTATACCGGCGGATTTGAGCTTTGCCAGATGCTGTGAAACAGTTGACTGGGGAAGGCCAAGGCACTCCTGGATTTTGGTGACATTACAGCCGCCTTCCATAAGTCCTTTAATGATACAAAGCCTGTGGGGGTGAGCCATAGCTTTCATTTTATCAGCTTTTTTTTCGAATTTTTTTAAATCTATCAATATGAAAACCTCCTTCAAAAAGTACCTGTTCAGGCTTTTTAAATCGCATCGGTTAAGTAGAAAATTTTTCGGCTGCAGATAAATTTTCTTACTTAAGCAAGTTTCAACCAGGCTAAGAAACCCCTGGCCTGGTTATAATTTGAGGAAACTAGATGAATAAACTCATATCGGATTCTTCGGCCGATCCCAGGAAGGTTGCAACTCCTCCTATATTAACACCGTCAATAAGTTCCTCTTTCTTAATACCCATTATATCCATGGACATATTGCAGGCAACAAACTCAATACCGCTGCTTTTTGCCTGTTCTATAAGGACTTCCAGAGAATGAATGCCTTTTTTATTCATCAGGAAACGAATCATTCTTGGCCCAATCCCTGCCATATTCATTTTTGACAAGGATAATTTTTTTGATCCCTTAGGCATCATACCACCAAACATTCTGGAAATAAAGTCTTTTTTTACACCGGCAGCATCCGGCTTTCTCAGGATATTGAGGCCCCAGAAGGTAAAGAACATGGTGACCTTCCTTCCCATGGCAGCGGCACCGTTGGCAATAATAAAGGATGCTATTGCCCTGTCGAGATCATTGCTGAAAACAATCATGGATTTGCTGTTATTCTTCTGCAATCCCGGAATAATATCCTTTTTTATGTCTTTTTTTATTCTGGCGGTAAATACATTCCTCTCATAGTTGACATCAAGCAGGGTATTTCCTGTTGCTTTGCACCAGGTTTTTATATCCTCCCGGAAAGCCGGATCGGTTGCCTTTATTTCCAGAACTTCACCCGTATTCATTGTTTTTATTGCATTGAACACTGTCATGATTGGACCGGGACATTGCAGGCCGCAGGCGTCCAGCTGAAGGCTGGCCGGTGAAGCTGAGCTGTCCCCGGTCAGGTTTCCGGCACCGGCTAAACCTCTGCTGCCTGCTGCAGCCGCAACCTCATGTACGGCAGATTCCTCCAAAGTAATTAAGCTTTCATTATCAAATATATTCTCGTTTGTTTGTTTTATTGACGCCATATGATATGTTTTATATCCTCCACTAAGATTTTTAACATTTTTATATCCGTGCTGCATCAGTATTCGGGCTGCTAGATAACCTCTTAGACCCACCTGGCAGAAAATATAAATTGTTTTATCCCGGGGAAGCTCCTGCAAGCTGTCCCTCAGATTATCCAGAGGAATATTGATTGCCCCCTGTATTGTGCCAAGCTGTGCTTCTTCCCTTTCTCTCACATCCAGAAGAATGTCCCTGGAAGTATCAATACCCTCAACCTCCTCCCAATGGAAAATTAAAGAGTCCTTTTTTAATATGTTATTGGCAGTATACCCAGCAATATTAACCGGATCTTTTGCAGAAGAGTAGGGAGGGGCATAGGAAAGCTCCAGAGTCTCCAGATCTGCCACTGTCATACCTGCTCTCATGGCTGTTGACAGAACATCCATTCTCTTGTCCACACCGTCATACCCAACAATCTGAGCCCCAAGGATTTTACCGTCCGATCTGCTGAAAAGCAGTTTTAGTGACATTGGAATTGCCCCCGGATAATAGCCTGCATGTGATGCTGTGTGGGTAAAGGATTTTTCATAGTCAAGCCCGTTACGCCGCAATATTCTTTCATTATTTCCTGAAAGCGCAACAGTCAGGTCGAAGATCTTAACGATGGAAGTTCCCTGTGTACCTGCAAACTTTTCTCCCATACCGCAGATGTTGTTGGCAGCTATGCGCCCCTGCTTGTTTGCGGGGCCGGCCAGAGGAATAAGTGACTGGCTGCCGCTTACAAAATCCTTGACTTCTATTGCGTCACCTACAGCATATATATCCGGATTGGAGGTTTTAAGGTACTCATCAACATAAATGCCGCCGGTTTTGCCTATTTGCAGACCGGCATCGGCAGCCAGCCTTGTTTCCGGCTTTACGCCTATTCCCATAATGACCATATCGGATTTAATAGTTACGCCGCTGGAAAGTTTTACCCTTATAGCCGTACCATCTTCCTCAAAGGCTTCAACAGCATCCTTAAGGTACAGCTCCACGCCTTTTACCTTGAGATGCTGATGAACAATGGCTGACATTTCAAAATCCAGCGGTCCGATGACATGATCGGCAAGTTCAACAACAGTTACGTTTATTCCTCTCATGTAAAGATTCTCAGCGACCTCAAGTCCAATAAAGCCGGCGCCTACAATTACAGCTCTTTTGGGGGTGTGCTTATCCACATAGTCCTTAACCCTGTAAGTGTCAGGGATATTTCTAAGAGTAAATATCCGTTGAGAATCCACTCCTGGCAGCTTTGGTTTTATAGGTTCAGCACCGGGGGAGAGTATTAATTTATCATAAGATTCAATATATGCTTTGTTATTAACCCTATCCAGAATTTCTACAGTTTTATCCTGCGGGTTTATATTTATTGCTTCCGAGCAAATTCTTACATCAATATTAAAACGTGCTTTCATTTTTTCTGGAGTCTGAACCAGAAGCTTTTCCTTTTCTTTAATGACCTCGCCGATGTAATAGGGAAGGCCGCAATTTGCAAAAGATATATGCTCACCTTTTTCAATCAACAGTATTTCAGCAGTTTCATCAAGTCTCCTTAATCTTGCTGCCGCGCTGGCTCCGCCTGCCACGCCGCCAATAATAACAACCTTTAAGCTCATAATCTGTCCTCCTGCACATTAAAATATTGCAAATTTCATGTTATCATTATATCGTTATATTATGATTTTATGATATAAATTGTGACATGTCAACCCTGTTGATCTGCTGCTATATACGATTTTGCATAAAACCAATTTCAAGATACATAATAAACATTGAATATTATTTGTAAAGCAGCGGGATTTAAAAATTTTATAGGCTTGAGCACTCAGGTGACTGAGTAACAAACGCCGGAAATGGAGACAAAATGCCAAACGATAAGAGAAGTAAGAAAACAAAGGACAAGAGGCAGGATGGAGCATTCCCTTCAAAAAATATCAAGCATGACCCACAGGCAGAAAGTGCCAGGGCCAAGTTTGGAAAAGAGACTCCGGCGGAGGAATAAATATCTATCAATGAGCCGGATAAGAAAAAATTGGGACAGGAGTTTTCTATTCCTGTCTTTCATTATAAACATAAAAGGAAAGGTTGCAGTTGTAACAGGCGCTTCATCAGGGTTGGGTGTACAAATGGCCAAGGCTCTTGCATTACAGGGAGCAGATATTGCCATATTAGCAAGACGTAAGGACAAACTTGACAAGGTAGCTGACGAGATCAGGGAACTGGGCGTAAAATGCATATCAATTCAATGTGACGTAAGCGATACAGCTTCAATAGCTGCAGCTGCTGCTGCTGTAAAAGCTGAGTACGGAAAGGCCGATATACTGGTTAACAATGCGGGCTCCGGAGGTGTGGGACCGGCAGAGGAAACCACTGACGAGGCTTGGAGCCATACTATCCAGGTTGATTTGGACGGCGTATTCAAGGTGGCAAGAGAATTTGGAAAGCTTATGATAGAAAATAAATACGGACGTATAATAAATATCGCATCCATGTATGGAATGGTTGGAAATATGGCATTGCCAACAGCCGCTTATCATGCGGCAAAGGGCGGGGTTGTCAATCTGACCAGAGCTCTGGCTGCAGAATGGGCCAAACATAATATTACTGTTAATGCCATTTGCCCGGGTTATTTTGCAACAGAACTTACAGTTGATACATTGAATACTGAGTCATTCACCAATTATATGAAGGCAAGTGTTCCGGTGGGAAGGTATGGTAATGAAGGTGAGCTGGATTCCACCGTGGTATATTTGTCATCCAACTTATCCTCCTATGTAACCGGAGTAATTCTACCGGTTGACGGTGGCTACACCTGTGTGTAATATAGCTCCAAAGCTGACACGAAAATTTTTATAACATAGTCAAGATGAGAAGGATGGCTCCTTTTTAATAGGGGGCTGTCCTGTCCTTTTTTTATTTTCCTTTGACTCTTAAGGTTTAATCCATTAAACTAATATTGTGGTTTAATGGATTAAACTTATTTGCAGCAACATTTATAATGCCGTCAGTAATTAAACGGATATGGTGGAGGAAAGATGTCTGAAAAAATCAAGGTTTTTGATGCTGAATATAGATTTATGAGTATTATATGGGAAAATTCCCCTGTAACAAGTACCGAGCTTGCCAAACTTGCATACAGTGAGCTGGGATGGAAGAAATCGACTACATACACTGTTTTGAGAAGGCTGGCCGAAAGAGGAGTGCTGGTAAACAACAATACTTTGGTTTCAGCACTTGTTACCAGGGAACAGGTCATGAGAGCAGAAAGCGAAGAGCATATTGAAAAGGTTTATGATGGATCAATCAAGCTCTTTTTGGCTACGTTTCTCCAAAAAGAAAGACTTGGTGCCGAAGAGATCGATGAGCTCAGAAAAATAGTTGACAATTATGCAAGCAAGCATAAAGAGTGACAGGCAGCAATTTAATTACATCAAAAGTACGTGGAGGTTATTATGCTTGAAAATATTTTTATAACTGTCGTCAATATGAGTATCACAGCATCGATTGCAGCTTTAGTTGTTATATTTCTTAGAGCAGTATCAGATAAATACCTGCCCAGGACATTCAGCTATGCAATATGGGTTGTTGTTCTGCTGCGGCTGCTGGTGCCCTTTTCATTTTCCTCGTCTGTCAGTCTGTTTAATGTGATACCGGTGAATAATGCAAATATCAGCCCCGACCAAAATATTGGTACTATAAGCTTTATTCCTTCCCGGGCTGCTGTGATTGATATGCCTGTAGAGAATATTCCTGATACTCAACTGATAAAAGAAAGCTCTGTTGACCCTTATGGGGATTTAGGCATAAAGGGAGCAGTTAATGAAAAGGAAAGAGAAGACTTTAATACGAAAGACGTTATTTATTTCAGCATCAGAGTTTTATGGCTTGCGGGAATGCTTTTAATGCTGGCCTACATAGCATATTCCTATGCAAAAACAGCACAAAAGTTTAAGACGGCCGTATTAGTCAAGGACGGAGAACTCCTTGAGGAATGTAAAAAAGTTCTGGGTGTCAACAGGAAAATACAAATTTTTTCATCAGAGGTTATAGATACTCCGGCAGTTATTGGTTTAATTAAACCCAGAATTATTCTTCCAGCGCACCTGGTTGATCCCCGTTTTATGAATTCAGCAAATAGCAGTACTGCTGATGCAAATGCCACTGATTCTTTAAGTAAAGCCGATTCCTATAACGAAGCTGATGCATATAATAAGGCCGATTCCTTTAATGAAAATTCCTTTAATAAATTGGATGGTTATTCTTTCAGAAAATATATCATAATTCATGAACTGGTACATATCAAGAGGCTTGACTACCTGATAAAACCACTTTCATTGCTGTTGCTCTGTATACATTGGTTTAATCCTGTAGTATGGCTTTCCTGCAGGTTATTACACAAGGATATGGAGATGGCCTGCGATGAAAAAGTAATACGGGTGAGCAAGGGGGATGTACGTGCGGAGTATGCGTCGTCCCTTATAAATATGGCCGCCAGGCAAAATCACTCCTTCGGTAACGGATTTCTGGCCTTTGGAGAAAGTAACATAAAATCCAGGGTAAAAGGTATTATGAGCTATAAAAGACCTGCCTTTTGGGTAGGAAGCATAGTAGTTTTGTTTATAGCAGCAGCTTCGGTTCTGCTCCTGACCAACCCGTTGCAGTCGATAGAAACCATAGCTGATGCAGGAGCAGCAAATATATTATCAC
>JAQSXC010000188.1 GCA_029266335.1 Eubacterium sp.
TCAAATGACTGTTTGGTATACAGGATGACAAGTGATGACGGCTACGGTTTAATGACCAGTTATCAGGTATTTCCCGGGATTGAACTGATATATAACGATTTTCATACAGGCAGCTGCTTTCAAAATAAACTTCCCTATAATGATATAATTGAAATTAATCACTGCAGACTGGGGCGTTTTGAATGTGATTTCAATGACGGTTCCTACGTTTATCTGGAGGAAGGTGACCTTTCTGTAAATATGCTGGAAGTTAAGACAAGAAACTCCTGCTTTCCGCTGGAGCATTACCACGGTGTTTCTGTAGTTATTGACCTTCCTGTAGCAGCCAAGTCTATTTCCAGTGTGCTGAGTGACATCTCCATTGACCTTTATGGACTGCGAGAGAGACTTTGTCCAAATAACAGGTGTTTTATCATGCGGGCCGTGGATTCGGTAGAGCATATATTTTCCGAACTCTACAGGGTTCCCGATAAAATCAAACAGGGCTATTTCAAGCTGAAGGTGCTTGAACTGCTGTTGTTTCTCAGCATTGTACAGGTGCCCGATAAATTGGAACAGCGCCGCTATTTTAATAAAAGCCAGGTTGACAGTGTAAAAGCCATCAAGGAATATATGACCTCCAATTTGGAATGTCATTATACCCTTGATGAACTCTCAAACCGCTTTAATATTCCTCTTACAGCAATGAAGCAATGCTTTAAGGGTGTTTACGGAACCCCTGTCTATGCCTTCATGCGTTCTTACCGGATTCAGTCTGCTGCGGCATTACTGCGCCAGAACAGGGAAAGCATATCATCAGTTGCCGGAAAGGTGGGATACATAAATTCCAGCAAGTTTGCGGCAGCATTTAAGGAAGTCATGGGGATGTCACCGTTGGAATACCGGAACATTAATTGTTTAAATAGAGTGGGTACCGGACAGTCTGAATAATTTCCGTCCTTTTGGAGCAAAACTCAACTTTCCGGAGCAGAAAAAGAAAAAGGTATACCATATAATAGAGGTTGGTTAGCATTTGCTAACCAACCTCTATTATTGAAAGGAGTATTTCAATGGAACAACATAAAAAGAAAAAAACAGGCTTGTCACGTCTATTTGAAATAGCCGGTGAAAAAAAAGGCTTACTGACGGTATCGGGAATATTGTCGGCTATTAGTGCAGCCTGCATGCTTGTACCGTTTTTATCGGTATACAGGGTATTGGAAGAATTGCTGAAAAACGCAGGCAGGCTTTCTGCCGTCAACAGAGACCTTATGATACATTGGGGCTGGATTGCCTTTTTCGGACTCATTGGAGGCTTGTTGTTTTTATATGCCTCAATTATATTTTCACACATAGCGGCCTTCCGTATTTTATACGGAATAAAAATGGGGCTGGCAAGGCATATCGGGAAACTCCCTCTTGGATTCTTAAACAGCACTGCAACAGGTACCGTCAAAAAGAATTTGGAGCAGGATGTGGACCGGGTGGAACTGTTTGTGGCACATACCATTCCTGATCTTGTTAATGCTGCTGCAACAGTGGTAATAATGTTTGCAATATTTTTCAGCTTGAACGGATGGATGGCCCTGACCGTTATCATTGCCTTTATTCTTGGAACAGGGCTGCAGCTGTCAATGATGTTCGGCAAAAAGGCGCAGGGAACCATGAAGTCTTACTTTGACTCATTGGAGCGAATTCATGCATCGGCCATACAATATGTAAGGGGGATACCGGTAGTTAAAATTTTTGGACAGACGGTGCACTCCTTTAAACGCTTTAATAATGATTTATATGAATACAGGAACTGGGCCGTAAACTATTGTGATAAGTTTGAAAACGGAATGGCTATTTTCACTGTTGTACTTAATTCCTTCCTGACTTTCATTTTGCCGGTAGGACTTCTGACACTAAGCAGGGATCCGGGTAACATGGCTTTTGCGCTTGTTTACCTCTTCTTTATTATAATGGTTCCCGGAGCATCTGCTCCGCTTTATAAGTTTACCATGCTTGCGTCGGGAACAAGAGAAATATTTGAAGGTGTAAGCCGTCTTGATAACATTTACAGCCAGGAAGCCGTTAAGGAACCCTCTTCTCCGAAAACACCAAATGGGCATGACATTACTTTTGAAAATGTCAGCTTTGCCTATGAAAACAAAGAGGAGGCAACCAGGGTTGAGGCACTTTCAAATATAAGCTTTACCGCTAAATCAGGAGAGATCACTGCTCTTGTAGGACCATCGGGAGGAGGAAAGTCAACCGTAGCCAATCTGATTCCCCGTTTTTGGGATGTAACCGAGGGGCAAATTAAAATCGGCGGTGTAAATATCAAGGATATATCCACAGAAGAATTGATGAATACCGTCTCCTTTGTTTTTCAGGATACCTTTTTGTTTTACGATACATTGTTTGCAAATATTAAAGTGGGAAACCCTAATGCCAGCGACGAACAGGTCTATGCCGCTGCAAAAGCTGCGCAATGTCATGAATTCATACAGAATCTGCCCGACGGCTATAATACTTTGATAGGCGAAGGCGGCGTATTTCTTTCGGGCGGTGAGGAACAGCGTGTTTCAATCGCAAGAGCTATTTTGAAGAATGCACCAATACTCGTGCTGGACGAGGCTACAGCATTTGCCGATCAGGAAAACGAATACAAGCTGCAGCTTGCGTTAAAAGAACTCATCAGGGATAAAACTGTAATCATGATAGCACACAGGCTGTCATCAATTAAAAATGCCCATCAGATTATTGTTTTAGAAAACGGCAGGATCAATCAGACAGGGATCCACTCTGAACTTTCTACAAGAGACGGCCTGTACAAACGTATGTGGGACGCATATACCAGTGCTTATGACTGGTCACTGAACATCGGAGGTGTTAAGGCATGAGAATCTTTCAGAATATTACGGTAGGACAGCCAAAAAAGCTGATTAAACCTATTGGGTTTACCATACTTTCCAATCTTGTCAACGTTGTACCCTTTATGCTTTCAATTGAGGCTGTAAGAATTATTTTCAATTCCTTTACAGATCCTGTGAAAGGACTGGATATCAGAAGGCTCTGGAGCATTACCGGTATGCTCTTTGCTTACATGCTTGTTATGTTCTTGGCCGAAAAGCCTGCTTACCGTCACAGTTACAGGGATGCCTATGACATTTCAGCATCAGGAAGAGCAAATCTGGCCGAGCATCTCAGGAAGCTGCCGCTGGGCTACATAACCAGCCGTGATCCCGGAGATCTGGCCAATATGATGATGGGAGACTTTACTCTGGTTGAGACAGGAGTGTCACATATAGTACCCCAACTGTTCGGTGCACTTGTTATGCCTGTACTGGCATTCCTTTCACTGCTTTTTATCAACTGGCAGATGTCGGTTGCCATGTTCATTGCGCTGCCAGTTGCAATAGCAATTTTATGGCTTAATACCAAAACCAACAAACGTATGGCCGATCGGCAGATGAAAGCCAGACTGGATTCTGGAAACCGCCTGCAGGAATATCTGCTGGGAATACGGGTAATTAAAGCCTATAATATGATTGGAGAAAAATTTGAGAGGCTGGAAGCTTCCTTCAGAAAACAGATGAAAGAGAGCATAAGATTTGAAGCCCTTTCAGGACCGGTCATGCTTCTGACCATTACCTTGATACGTTCCGGACTTACACTGATGGTGCTGACAGGCTCATATCTCTTAATTGGAGGAGAACTGGATCTGCTGACTTTTGTAATGTTTCTGGTCATCGGTTCCAGAGTATATGATCCTCTATCCTCTGCTTTGATGAAATTTGCCGAGCTCCGGTATGATGAGCGGGCGGGAGAACGCATACTGAATCTGATGAAGGAGCCTGAAATGGGAGGAACAAAAGCTCCTGACAGCAATCACGATATTGTTTTTCAAAATGTGTCCTTTGGTTATGGGGAAAAGGAAGTACTTCATGATATATCCCTTAACATGAAGCAGGGTACCCTGACAGCGTTGGTTGGTCCGTCGGGTAGCGGAAAAAGTACGGTACTTAAACTTTGTGCAAGATTTTATGATCCCACCCGGGGAAGGGTTACTTTCGGAGGACAGGATGAAGCAGGTTTGGACCCTGAAAAACTGATGCAGAAAATCTCAATGGTATTTCAGGATGTTTACCTGTTTCAGGATACTATAGGCAATAATATCCGCTTTGGCAAGGAGAATGCTTCTCAGGAGGAAATTGCAGCCGCTGCGAAGAAAGCCTGCTGCTATGATTTTATAATGAAATTGCCAAAGGGTTTTGATACTATGGTGGGTGAAGGAGGCTGTACTCTTTCGGGAGGAGAAAAGCAGCGTATTTCAATAGCACGAGCCATGCTGAAGAACGCTCCGGTTGTTCTTCTGGATGAAGCGACGGCTTCTCTTGATCCCGAAAACGAGGTGGAGGTGCAGAAGGCCATCGGTGAACTGATTTCAGGCAGAACAGTTATCGTTATTGCTCACAGGCTGAAAACCATAAAGCATGCGGACAATATTGTTGTCATGGAAGATGGC
Organism: Eubacterium sp.; assembly: GCA_029266335.1. Classification (GTDB taxonomy): domain Bacteria; phylum Bacillota; class Clostridia; order Acetivibrionales; family DSM-1351; genus Ruminiclostridium. The sequence goes on from JAQSXC010000188.1 coordinate 4,493, forward strand.
CGAATTGCCGAAAAAGGAACCTATGAGGAGCTGATTGGCAGTAATGGACTGTTTAAAAAGCTCTGGACCATTCAGGCCCAATCGGTTGGCTGGGAAATTTGAGTTAATGACGCAGCTTTAATTGTTGTCCTTATGGAGTTTTTTTAACCAAATGGAGTTGAACATATAAGTTGTTTTTGGTAAATTATACTATGATTACAAATAAAAGCGCCAGTCAGCCGGGCGCTTTTATTCAACAAAACGGTTAGCCTATGCTAACCAAAAACAAGGAGGCAATTTATATGAATAATAAACTAAGTGCAAAAGATCTTATTAATATAGGTATCTTTACTGCCATTTATTTTGTGGTATTTTTCGCTACCGGAATGGTGGGGTATATTCCTGTTTTGATGCTGCTGCTTCCGTTTCTGTGCCCGCTGGTGGCAGGTATTCCTTTCATGCTGTTTCTTACCCGTGTGCAAAAATTCGGAATGGTGACAATTATGGGCACAATTCTCAGTCTTTTAATGTTTCTCACCGGCCACCCCTGGCCATGCCTGTTGACAGGCATAGTTTTCTCCCTGGCAGGCGATCTGGTCCTAAAGTCCGGCAGCTACCGCAGGTGGCCGCTTATATGTACGGGTTATGCCGTATTCAGCCAATGGATTGTAGGACTTATGCTGCCTTTGTTCTTTATGAGGGATACATATTTTGCTTCTATAAGAAACGGTTACGGAGATACTTATGCTGATACATTGATGGCAGTTACACCTGCATGGGTACTTGGAGTCTTTGTAGTGCTGGCTGCTGCGGGAGCAATTCTGGGTGCTTTTCTTGGAAAGGCCGCATTGAAAAAGCACTTTAGGAGGGCAGGGATTGCTTAATGGATACTGCTTTAGGAATAAATTCCTCTGCCCGCATAAAACTTGACCCCCGTACAAAACTGTTTATGCTTTTAGCTGTAAATATCGTTATGGTTGGCGGCGGCTATAGAGGTATATCGGCATTTATCCGTCCGGTTATGGCAATGCTGCCTTTGCTGCTGCTTGTGGCAGAGAGGAGATACAGCAAGGCGTTACCGTATTTAATACTTACAGGAGCCGCACTATGCGGTGAAACTTTTCTGGTCAGCAGGACTCACGGAATACTGAATCTTCTTATTGTTATATTATCGGGCTTGATTTCCCGTTTTACTCCTGGTCTGGTAATGGGTTATTATGTGGTCAGCACTACAAAAATTGCAGAATTTATTGCGGCCATGGAACGTATGAGATTACCCCAGTGTATTATCATTCCGTTTTCTGTAATGCTCCGGTTTTTCCCTACAGTGAGGGCTGAAAATTCAGCCATAACCGATGCCATGCGTATGAGGGGAATACAGTTGGGAGGCAAAAAACCGGGAGCTATGCTGGAATACCGGCTGGTACCCATGCTGATGTGCACTGTAAAAATTGGTGAGGAACTATCGGCTGCCGCATTGACAAGAGGCCTGGGAAAGCCGGTGAGACGGACAAATATTTCTCATATAGGCTTTAAAACTCCGGATTTTATTCTTCTTTTTGTCACAGCCGGAGCACTTATCAGCTGGTTAATTCTGCAATAGACTGTTAACATACACACTTATCCGGCTTTCAGCAGGTGTGTTTCATTTCATCGATTTTGTAATCGGAAAGGTTAAAGTTATATGATTGAATTTAAACAAGTATCCTTTTCTTACGGGAGTGAAAAAACAGATAATTCCCTGTACAATATCAACCTTACAGTTAAGGATGGAGAATTTATATTACTCTGTGGTGGCTCGGGCTGTGGAAAAACCACTCTGACAAGACTTGTCAACGGACTGATTCCAAATTATTACGAGGGAAAGCTGGAGGGTAAGGTGCTGGTGGACGGAGTAGACGTTTCACGGATGCCTCTTTACGAAATGGCGGGAATGGTAGGCTCTGTGTTTCAAAACCCCAGAAGTCAGTTTTTTAACGTGGATACTACTGGTGAGCTGGCTTTTGGCTGTGAAAATATGGGACTGCCTGTAAAAGAAATACATGCAAGAATAAAAAGGACTGCAAAGGATCTTTATTTGAAACATCTTCTGGATAGAAGTATTTTTGCCCTCTCAGGAGGTGAGAAACAGAAAATTGCCTGTGGATCGGTTGCAGCTCTGGAACCTCGCATATATGTACTGGATGAGCCCTCTTCAAATTTGGATGTCTGCGCCGTTGAAGAATTGCGTAATCTTCTGGCGCATTGGAAGTCGCAGGGTAAAACTGTAGTTATAGCAGAACACCGGCTTTACTATCTGCATGAGCTTGCCGACCGTGTCATATATATGAAGGATGGACAAATCGAAAGGGAGTACAGTGGAAAGGAATTTTCCGCTATGGGAAGAATGGAGCTGGAAAGCCTTGGACTTCGCATTCTGTCAATGGAACACCTGAAAGATTCATTTGTACCGGAGAAAAAAAAACAGTGATGACATAACACTTTCCGACTTTACCTTCTCTTACGGGAGAAGTTCTGAGGTACTAAACATTCAGCAGGTTAAAATTCCAAGGGGGGCTGCAATAGCAGTAATAGGACAAAACGGAGCCGGGAAATCCACCTTTGCCCGTTGTCTTTGCGGTCTTGAGAAAAAGTGCCTTGGAGTTGCACATTTGAACGGACAGAGTCTTTCGAGGAAGCTGAGACTGAAAGCCTGTTATATGGTGATGCAGGATGTCAATCATCAGCTGTTTACCGAAAGTGTGCTGGATGAAGTACTTATATCCATGGAGCAGGAAAATGAGGAGCAGGCCGAGAATATACTATCGGGTCTTGATTTGCTTCAGTTTCGGGATATTCATCCCATGTCTCTTTCGGGTGGACAGAAGCAGAGGGTTGCCATAGCTTCGGCAGTAGCTTCGGAACGGAAGATAATTGTGTTTGACGAACCTACAAGCGGACTGGATCTGAGGCACATGCATGAAGTTGCCCAAAATCTTCGTCAGTTGGCCAGAATGGGCAAAAGCCTCCTGGTAATTACACACGATCCGGAATTTATTCTATCCTGCTGCACTCACATGCTTCAAATTGAGAACGGGCAGATTGTGCGGAATCAACCCCTGGATACATACGGAATTGAACAAATGCTCGGATATTTTAATGAAATGTCCAAAGAAAAGTATGAAAAGAGGGTGGTGTAGCTGTATTTCACTGGATGAGTTTGCCTATCTCGGAGAAAACGTGTCTGTAGTGTGCAGGGAGGACACCTGTGCTGTCTATAAGCTGCAGGACAGTACAGGAGAAGGAATTATGACCGGCTATTCGGTATTTCCGGGTATAAATCTGCTCTATCATGATTTTCATATTGACCGCTGCATGTCGTACTTTCAGCCCGGCATTGACATGTTCTGCATTGACCATTGCCGGGAAGGGCGTCTGGAATGGGAGATGGACGACGGCAGCTGCTTGTACATGGAGGCGGGTGATCTGCAGATGAATTCCCGTACACATCATTCTCGAATGTTTCATTTTCCACTCAGACATTATCACGGAGTTACTGTTGCAATCTGTGTAAATGAAGCCTCCGAAATACTTCCCGGAGTACTGGAGGGTTTTTCTGTGGATGTAAATATGCTGAGGGATAAGTTCTGTACCGGAAGTCATCCTTTCATCATGAGAGCAGGAGCCAGTATAGAACATATATTTTCAGAACTCTATACCGTTCCGGAGGCTATCCGTACCACTTTTTTTAAAATAAAGGTGCTTGAACTGCTGCTGTTTCTCAGTACACTCACTGTTCCGCCAGGCAGCGGAGAGCGGCCTTATTTTTATAAATCCCAGGTGGATAAGGTCAAGGCTATAATGAAGCTGATCACCGGTCAGCTTCAGCATCATTATACTCTTGAGGAACTGTCTGACAAATTTGATTTTCCCGTTACATCTATGAAGAACTGCTTCAAGGGGGTTTTCGGCACTTCCATCTATGCCTATATGAAGGAATACCGGATGAATGCGGCAGCAGTGCAGCTGCGCAGGTCTAAGAACAGCATTACTTCTATTGCCATGCAGATGGGCTATGACAATGCCAGCAAGTTCTCTGCCGCATTTAAATCTGTTATTGGAATGACACCGGTTGAGTACCGGAAAAATGTTGGCTGAATGGAGTGGTTTTTTTGGTTATGGAGTAGTGAACAATAAAAAAAGATACTATCATAAGGGTGGTCGGTTAATTCCGGTCATTCTTTTTTTGTTGGGAGGTCAAATAATGAAGAACAAACAGCCAGGCACTTTTGCAACCATTTATCA
>JAQSXC010000189.1 GCA_029266335.1 Eubacterium sp.
TATATTCACGTTCTAACGAGATGTATTACGAGATTGAGTACGATGATTCCTTTCCGATACCGGGGGTCGGTAAATTTGTGCTGAAACCTCAAAGGATTGAGGAACCCGAAAAAGATGAAATCCGTGAGCTCTTTGGCCAAATGAGAGATATGGCAAGAGCATATCATACCACTTATAATTTTTCAAAATTTTTTGACAGACGGGTTCATCAGGCAAATGCGGTAATCTTTTATAAACAGGCGATGTTTATGAGGGACTTCTCTGATAATTATTCAAAGAGCGAGCAACTTTTACAATACTTTCCTAATTATCAGATGATGGGATATAACCAGCTCCGAACGTTTTTCACCTGGCGCACTGAGGTCAGAAAGGGAATTGTCGCTGATACATCCTTATCCTATGCTTTTATTTATATTTATGAGTTGCTAGGAAATATAGGGGTGAATGATCCACAGGACGGTCTGGACAAGCTGATGTTTTTCTGGAAGGCTTTTCGTGAATTTAATGAGACTATCGACAAATATGTACTGAGATGGTTGAAGGATTATCATATTTATTACCAATTACCGCATTCATTCCATGAATTTATAAAAGAAAATAACCTTAGCCAACACTACCCGGGAATCTCAGACACGATGGAGTACTTTAATTTATTTTGTACTATTTCAAAATACGATATCAGAAAGTCGATCTTTTTCAAGGATAATATAAAGTTGATTACCGACTGTTTTTACTTTGTGATGGGGAAGCTTAGACAGATATTCCTGGAAAATAGTATTGATTTTGAGCAGACGATATTTCACTCCACAAGAAAAATGGAGGTGTGGACGCCCTTTAAGGATGCCCTGTTTTATCCATGGATGAAGCAGAAGGACAGACGGGTAGTTCTGTCGGAAAAAGAAATATATGTATGCAGCCAAAATAAATGGGCGTTCTGTACCACCAGCACTATCGAGAGCGGAAAACAATTCCTCGGCTATGTCATGAAGCAGATGGAAGCAGACTTACGAAAAGTCGTGAATTATAAGTTTAGGTTTTCTGCTAATCGGGATGCGGTTTCACATCCGGCTGCGGACAAGCTAAAAGAAGCAGGATTGTCTCTGGAAAGCATCATAAACGATGCGGTTATGGAGTTTTACCGGGAAGAGACAAAGACAATCGTTAACGTGGATTTGGATACGTTATCTATTATCAGAAAAGAAGCGCTTAATACACAGGAAAAATTGATTGTACCGGAGCAAAACGACTTTCCATGCGGTGAAGCCGTCGGAAAGCAGGCTTTACCTGCATCTATGGCTTTCAATTTGCCCTTCACTGCACCGCAGGATATGCCGGCGCTTGAAAAGGAACCGGATTCTATATGCGATGAATGGGAAGGCTTGAAAAACATTTTGACAGAGACGGAGAAAAAGGCTCTATCCGTACTGTTGCACCGAGAGATAGAAATAAAGAAGTTCGCCGATGAATGCGGTATTATGCTGGAAGTTCTTATTGACGGGATCAACGAGAAAGCAATGGATTCTATTGGGGATAATTTATTGGATGAGGAATTCGTTTTATACGAGGATTATAAAGAGCAAGTAAAGGAAATGGTAGGGTGAACATGGCAAATCAAGTTCCGAACAGGATAGCAAATATTTTGATAAACGCATTGAAAGGCGGTGTTGTGCCGCGTGTGGGTCTCGAGTATATTACGGTAGGCCGGTCCCAGGAGATCTCCGCTATACTGCATGATATTGAAATGATAGAGGAGGGCAGCGCATCCTTCCGTTTCATTGTTGGAAAATATGGCAGCGGAAAGAGCTTTTTGCTGCAGACCATCCGTAACTACGCTACAGCGAAGGGATTTGTGGTGGTGGATGCCGACCTTTCGCCGGAACGCCGTTTTGCCGGAACAAAGGGACAGGGACTGGCAACCTACAAAGAGCTGATCCAAAACCTTTCTACAAAATCTAAACCGGACGGCGGAGCGTTGCCACTCATCCTGGAAAAATGGATTTCCGGCATTCAAGCGGCTGTCAAAGCGCAGTCAAATATAAGCGGCGATGAATTTAATGATCTTGTGGAAAGACAGATATATGCGGTCGCAAGCTCGCTTGAAGGCATGGTGAACGGTTTTGAATTCGCAAAGGCAGTAGTCACTTATTGGAAGGCTTATCGACAAGACGATGTGTCCATGAAATCCAATGTATTAAAATGGTTTCGAGGGGAATATCCTTCTCGGAAAGAAGCAAAGGACGATCTCGGAATTAATTTTATTGTCACCGACGAAACCTGGTATGACTTCTTAAAAATATTCGCCGTCTTTCTTGTCGGAGCGGGATACAAAGGAATGCTTGTTGTTATAGATGAATTGGTCAATATTTTCAAAATCCCGAATTCTATTACCAGAGCAAATAATTATGAAAAAATCCTCACCATGTACAATGATGTATTACAGGGCAAGGCAAGCCATATTGGATTTTTAATGGGGGGCACCCCGCAGTGTATCGAGGATAAATACAAAGGTGTGTTCAGTTATGAAGCACTACGCTCGCGCTTGGCAGAGGGGCATTTCTCCACCGCCGATGTAAAAGACCTTTCCGCTCCGATCATCAGACTGCAAATGCTCTCCCAGGAAGAAATGTATATCCTTGTTGAAAAGCTGCAAAACATTCATGCACAGCTGAATCTTTATACACCTTCCTTATCGCATGACGAGCTGGTATACTTTCTTACCGTGGAATATAACCGTGTCGGAGCCGAAACACACATTACTCCACGCGAAATTATCCGTGATTTCATTGAACTGATTAATATCCTACATCAGAATCCCCAAAAAAGCGTTTCTGAGATTCTGGGCGGCAACAGCTTTGAAATGGCCAAGGGCGGACTATCTGATATAGAGCTGCACAGCGAATTTCAGGAATTTGAGGTATAAAGCTTATGGACGTATTCAACAGGCTGGCTCCGTTTATTCAAGACTTTATTTATCAAAATAAATGGGAGGAATTACGTGGCAATCAAGTTGCCGCTTGTGAGGTTATCTTAGACAGCGATGATAATCTTTTGCTTTCCTCAGGAACAGCTTCCGGTAAAACAGAAGCGGCTTTTCTGCCCGTTCTTACAGAGCTGTATCATAAGCCCTCAGGCTCGGTCGGGGTTTTGTACATTTCTCCTCTAAAAGCCTTGATCAATGATCAGTTCAAGCGATTAGAACAGATGCTTTCAGATTCCAATATCCTCGTGACAAAATGGCACGGGGATGCTTCGCTTACCCAAAAAAGCAAGCTGATTAAAAATCCGGAAGGTTTATTGCAAATCACACCTGAATCCTTGGAGAGCCTGATAACAAACAAGCGTGGTGCTTGCCTGTCAATGTTTTCTGACTTACGGTTTGTTATCATTGATGAGGTTCATTATTTCATGCGTGATGTACGGGGGTTGCAGTTATTATGTGTTCTTGAAAGACTGAAACAATTGACTGGCGTGAATCCCAGACGGATAGGACTGTCCGCTACTTTAGGAGATATTTCTTTGGCTCAGAATTGGCTGAACTCCGGAACCGGACGGGAATGTGCAGCTCCTATTGCAGAAGAAGGAAAGAAGCGCGTCAGGCTGCATATGGAGCGCTTCGTAAATTACGCGGAAGAACGGGATCTCGTAGAAAAGGATGGCAGCAATAATGTTGTCAATGTTAATTCGGGAGATATCGGTGACCGCGAGCATTATGAGTATCTATTCAAGCAGACACTTGATAAAAAGACCATCATTTTTACCAACAGCCGTGAAGAAACAGAGTTCATCATGGCACATTTAAGAGAAATTGCTTTAAAAAATAAAGCACCTGACGTTTATCGAGTACACCACGGCAATGTGTCTGCTCTGCTTCGTGAAAGCACGGAGGATGAAATGAAATCTGCCGATGAAAAGATCGTTACCGGAGCTACCGTAACCCTGGAATTGGGTATTGACATTGGTTCACTTGACCAGGCGGTTCAGGTAGGTGCACTGCTAAATGTTTCCAGTTTCGCCCAACGGTTAGGCCGGTGTGGACGGCGAGGGCAGATTCCTCAATTTTTATTTACTTTTGTAGAAAGCATAAGGATAAATTCCGCTGATATTCTCGGTCCGATCAATTGGGAATTTATCCGGACGATCGGTATCATTGAGCTTTATCTGAAAGACCACTGGATAGAACCGATACCTCCACAGCATCACGCATATAATCTTCTCTACCATCAGACCATGAGCTGCTTGAAAAGCAACGGCGAAATGCCTGCGGCAGGACTTGCGCAATCCGTTCTTTCCTTAGGCTGCTTTCAGCAGATACCCCAAGCGGATTATAAGAAATTGTTGACCCACATGATCAATACAGACCAGCTTCAACGTACCGAACATGGTGGGTTGATCATCGGACGCGAAGGTGAAAAAATCGTAAACAGCCACAAGTTCCTGACCGTGTTCCTAGCTCCGGAATATCTGCTGGTTAAGGATGAAAACCGTACCATCGGCACGGTTGATAAGGTTTATCCGCCCGGTACCCGTTTCGCGCTGGCCGGGATGGCGTGGGAAACCGTGGACGTCAATGAAAAATCCAAGGTTATTTTTGTCAAGCGTGTTCCGGGCATATCTGTTGTAGACTGGAATGTGGATTTTAATGCCGAACTCCATACGGTTCTTGTTCGTAAAATGCGCAGTATTTTGAAAGATAACGATTCTTATCCGTATTTAAGTACCCGCTGCCAGGAAAGATTAGCAGAGATCCGATATATTTCCCGTAACAGCGGCATATTGGATCATCTCGTGACTCCGCTTTCTGACAGGAAATACGCCATCTTTCCCTGGGTGGGAACAAGGCAGATCATGACATTGAATTACGCTTTGCGGCACAGAAAGATAAAGAGTAAGCTTCCCTGGATCACATGTGTTTATCTTGAAGTAATTTTTGATGGAACGAAAGAAGAATTGGAAGATATCATCCGCGACATCCTCCGCAGTGATCTTGACAAATACGAGCTTCCTTTGCCCGACAAGGTACAAATTGACGGGAAATACAACGAATTTGTACCGTTGGAACTTTTGAGGAAGCAGTTTATAGAGGATTATCTTGATTTTGAAGGATTAAAAATTGTATTGAAATAGAGTTCCAGGTGACAAATATAAAGATCTTAATGAACGCAGAGTGAGAAGAGAACAGAAAGAGAAAGGAGTGACGATTTATGACAAACGAACGTGTATATAAGATGGCGTTTGCGACCGTCTACCCGTTGTTTATTCAAAAAGCCGAGCGTAAAGGACGCACCAAATCTGAGGTTGATGCTGTGATTTGTTGGTTGACGGGGTATGATGACTCTGCTTTGCAAGCGCAAATTGAGAAGAAAACTAATTACGAAACCTTCTTTAATGAGGCCCCACAGATAAACCCGAACGCCACCAAAATTTCAGGTGTGATTTGCGGGCACCGTGTCGAGGAAATCAAAGATCCTCTCATGCAGAAAATCAGATGGCTTGACAAACTGGTGGACGAATTGGCAAAAGGCAAAGCATTGGAGAAGGTTTTGAGAAGTTGAAATGTTCCCATGGATGGCGCACGTTGAAACAGTTTGTTTACTTACCAGGGAAATCTATGGTTTGAAAGATTAATCATATTGAAGAACAAGTATAAGGATATAAAAAATAATGATAAAAATCAAGAGGCTGAGTTTTTAGTTCGACTAAACGACCTTTAGACTTAGCTTCTTTTTGTATTCAAAAACAGAAAGAGAGGTCAACATACGATGTCGTAATATTTTATGTACATAAGCGTCAAACATTCCATCACATAGTGAGTGGAAGCAAAGCTGTTCCGTACCAACAGAGATGCAAAACACAGTTTGCAATTATAAAAAAATATTGGCCTAAGTATTATAATTTGGATTTTGGGCCAATGCCTTACCATTTATCGGGTGCAACTGCATAAGTCCTGTACCGTGAATGTTGTTTGAAATATTTGGAATAATAGTAAATATAATGAATAAAACAGTAAAATTTCTTTATTTACTAAACAGATAACAAATTATAATATCATATTATCATTCAACATTAAAACTCGTTATAAAAATTCAGAAAAACTCATTTATATTCGAAAAATATTGTTTGTAACCAGATCATTTCATACATGTCCAATTATCGTAATATTTCCCAGTCGCTTTGAATCGGTGTATTTCGTACTTCCTGTTTTTCAGAAAGTTATGATTTATATAAATTATATAGAAAGGAGTAGATTATTTTTGGAAGTTTTCATTTACAAGCTGCCCTGAGTTATTGCAGTTTGTATAAGAAATTCAAAAACAAAATTTCAAAGTGTACGAAAGGAAGGTAAAGTATGTTAAAAAGTAAAAAGTTGTTTTCCTTGATTGTTGTACTGGTATTTTTAGTTACAACATTAATTCCGGTAATGACAGTAAACGCTGCTTCAATTACAGTAGGCGCGGGAAGCTACACAGACACATTGCCATCAGGAGCAACCGGGCCTCAGAGTACCATATACAAAACTTCCGCTTTGACAGGAGCTATACCCACCAACAGCTGGGAAAGCTCGATTCTATGGGAACAATGGTCTGAAAATCTGTTAGCGCATCCATTGAGATATAAATGCTTGACTGCAGGTCTAGAAGTAGGTGTACCTGTACTTGCTGCCAGTACAGATTTTGTAACAGGTGGTGCAAATGTTGATTATACAATCGTAAGCTCCACCACTGCTCCAACAGATGCCAAAGCAAGCAAAGTAACAGACTGGTCTGTTGATGTAGTGTTGGGTGGTATGACTGCTACTATCGTAAAAGGTAGTCCGTATTCATACTACACATTTACGGCAGGTATGCCAAAGCTTACATTTCCTGTAGTTCCTACAGTTTGGTCAGGTAATGCTTCAAGCCAATTCCTCGGAATAACAGTTAACGGACAGAACTACGGATTATTTGCTCCATCAGGCTCAGCCTGGAGTGGTATCGGTACATCAGTTATAACCTGTAATCTGCCCTCAGGTAAAACATACTTCTCAACAGCATTGTTGCCTAACAATGCCGCAGCAACACTAAATGATTATAGTTCACGTGCTTTTGCATTTGTAACTGATACAAAAGTAAGCTGGTACTATGATGAAGCTTCAAGTGCTGTTACCACAACATACACCTTGACTACATCTGCCAAGGAAGGCACCAATACCAGCACTATAATGGCACTTTATCCACACCAGTGGAAAAACAATTCGCTCATCTCACCGCTCTCTTACACTTACAATACAATCAGGGGAACAATGAAGACCCTCTCTGGCACTTCATTCCAGCAGAAGCTGATATACAACGGGGTACTTCCATACTTACCCGATAATGGTACATACGATAAAACAACCTTGAATAACCTTGTAAACGAGTTTAATTCAAGCACACTCATAGATTCAAGTGATACTTACTTTTTGGGTAAAAACCTCGGAAGACTCGCAAATATTTATCCAATCGCTGTTCAGACAGGCAATACCACTGCAGCCGGTAATTTCATGAATACAATGAAAAATACACTTACAAACTGGTTGACAGCGTCTCCAGGAGAAACCGCGAACCTCTTTTACTATGACAGTAACTGGGGTACATTGATTGGTTACCCCGCAAGCTTCAACAGTAACGACCAGTTAAATGACCATCACTTCCATTACGGTTATTTTATTAATGCGGCAGCAAGAGTTGCGCAGAATGACCAGTCCTGGGCTTCAACAAACCAATATGGCGGTATGGTTAATGAGCTTATAAGGGATATCGCAAATTGGGACAGAACAGATACCAAATATCCATTCCTGAGAAACTATGATCCATATGAAGGCCATTCATGGGCATCAGGAAACAATATATTTGCTGATGGAAACAACCAGGAATCTTCTTCTGAAGCAATTAACGCCTGGCAGGCTATAATCCAATGGGGTGAAGCAACAGGAAATACAACCATCAGAAACTTGGGAATATTCCTTTATACCAACGAAGTAAATGCCATCAACAATTATTGGTTTAATCTTGACGGAGACTTATTCATGTCTGGATACGGTCATAATTATGCCTCTATGGTATGGGGCAATAAATACTGCCATGAAATATGGTGGGCAGATACAAACTCTGCAAAACACGGAATAAACTTCCTGCCTTTCAATGCGGCTTCAGTTTATCTTGGTAAAAATCCTTCCTATGTTTTGGCAAACTACAATGAAATGCTTAGTGAGTGTGGCGGTACAGTACCAAACTGGCAGGATATACAATATATGTACTATGCATTATACAATCCTACAGGTGCTGCAGCAAACTGGAATACTTCCATTACATCAGAAGGCAGTGAGACCAAGGCTCATACATATCACTGGATATACAACCTCATTGGTATGGGTTTGCCTGATTTCTCAATCACAGCAAATACTGCAGAGTATGGGGTATTCAACAAGAACGGTACAAGAACATATGTTGCTTACAATCCTACATCAAATGCCAAGACAGTAACATTCTCAAATGGTGTAACATTAAGTGTAGCAGCATATTCTTTGGCCACTTCCAACGGTGGGTCTGTTCCACAGGTGGCAACACCGACATTCTCCCCGGCAGGCGGAACATATACTTCTGCACAGAATGTAACCATTAACTGTGCTACGGCAGGTGCGACAATCACCACATATTCGGGACCGATCACCGTGTCGGCTGATACCATAATAAAAGCTTATGCCTACAAGTCAGATATGTCTGATTCGGCTGTCGCAACAGCAACCTATACAATCAACAACCCCTCACAGGTAGCAACACCGACTTTCTCCCCGGCAGGCGGAACATTTACTTCTGCACAGAATGTAACCATTTCCTGTGCTACGGCAGGTGTGACAATCAGATATACTATTGACGGAAGCGAGCCTACTTCCTCATCAACCCAGTATATTGGTTCTATACCTGTATCAGCTACATCTACTATAAAAGCAAAGGCATTCGCATCAGGCATGACTGATTCCGCTACAGCAAGTGCAACCTATACCATAAATATTAC
>JAQSXC010000190.1 GCA_029266335.1 Eubacterium sp.
TTTTATCAAAAAGGCTAATTACAACGTATCAACTGAAAAAGTGATTGAAAAGTATTTATATAAACCATTTATATTAGGTATTGTAAACTTCTCAAGAAAGATAAGATTTAAAATTCAAACAGGAAGCATTCATACTTATTTAATGTATTTCTTCATTGTTTTGGTATTGATGTTGTTGTACTATTCCTTCCTGGCAAAATAAAAGTTAGTTTTTATTAACTAAGTACTTAGGCAGGTAACTACATAAAAAGGATTGAGACTATGTTGGAGTCAATTTTAAAACTGATGTTACAAATTATATTAACTTTTCTGATAGCCCCGCTTTTCACGGGTTTAATCAGAAAAATGAAGGCTAAAGTTCAGCACAGAGTGGGTGCATCTGTCTTTTTGATAAAATTATTTAGAAAAGACCTGGTAGTTTCATCGACAGCATCATGGATATACAGTTTGGCACCATATGTATATTTTGTATCTTCAGTTTTAGCAATAAGCTGTTTACCGCTAATTCATGACTTGACAGGGTTTACATTCCACACCGACTTACTTATTGTGGTTTATTTATTTGTTGCAGGCAGGATATTTATGGCCTTATCAGGACTCGATACGGGAAGTACCTTCGGAGGAATGGGCAGTAGCAGAGAGCTTCTTGTGTCTGCATTGGTAGAACCGGCACTGTTTATTATAGTAATTACCATAAGTGCCAGACCCGGTGTGGCATCTACCAACATTTCCTTCATATACGAGTATGCTGCAGCTCACTCAGATGAAGTTTTTGCCCCAATGAATATTTTATTATTTGCAAGCATGCTTTTAATACTGATTGCAGAGTCCTCACGAATTCCGGTGGATGATCCGTCCACCCATCTCGAACTTACAATGGTACATGAAGCAATGGTTTTAGAGTATTCGGGGAGACATCTTGCCCTAATTGAAATGGGAACATATATCAAGCAGTTGGTTTTTATGACCATTATGGCCAATATACTCATACCTGTAGGCTTTGGTATTGATAATGTCTTTTTGAGTTTTGGCATCTATCTTGTAAAGGTTTTGGTAATTACTGTACTTGTGGGGCTGGTTGAACTTAATACAGTTAAACTTAGATTGTACAGTATACCAAACTTTGCAGTAATAGCTTTGATAATTTCAATTCTGGGTTTCTTGACAGGTTTTATTTTAAAATAGAAACAATATTTTGGATTTACTCCATAGATTAATAACATAGTTTTATACCATAGGAGTTTGTTATGTATCATAATGTATTAAACCTATTATCAATATTAATGCTGATTTCATCCTTTACTTTGATTGCCAATAAACGCCAGAATTCTTATATAGCAACCTTTAGAGCCCAATCGCTCTTACTGGCTGTCATATCGCTTTTTGTTTCGGTCAGGGGAATGCTTGAAACCAAGAAGTTTGATGAAGTTATTATAATGTTTGTTTTGATTATTGTTTTTAAAGTTATTGTAATACCCAGGTATATGAAGAAAACAGCAGACAAGGTGGAATATAAGGTTGAAAAAGACTTTTTTATCAATATTCCCATATCAATGATCATATGCTGCGGTTTAGTTGTTCTCAGCTGGTATGTAATATACCATATTGAAGGAATTACCGATCATGATGCCAAAAATTATCTGATTTATTCTTTTTCAGTTGTGTTGCTGGGATTGTTTTTCATGATAAGCAGAAAAAAAGCCATAGGTCAAATCATCGGCTTTCTGGTAATTGAAAACGGAATGTTTCTGGCAGCCATGCTTACTACTGAAGGGATGCCAATGATTGTAGAACTGGGACTGTTTTTTGACCTGCTTACAGCGTTTATTATAATGGGAATATTTGTTTTTAAAATCAATAATACTTTTGAATCAATAGATATAAACAAGCTGAAGAACTTAAAGGGTTAGCAGGTAAGGGGATTTGGCAGAAGGTTTATCAATGTTTTTTAGCATGCCAATTAACTTCCTTTATTCGCCTTACAGCGGACATGGGGAGAAGTTATCATCAATTTTTTATGACCGCTTTGCGGCTCATGGAGGTTAAAATGAATCTGATATTCTTAGCTGTTCCTGCCATTGCAGCAGGATTAGTCTGGACAAATAAAAACAAAACAATTATTCATTTAACCAATCTGGTAGGTGCTGCAACGCTGCTGGTACTTTCCATTCTGGCTTTGATAAAGGTTAACAGGTTTAAAGTAATTTCTTCTGACGGTTTTTTTAAAGACATTTTCTATATGGATTCATTAAGCGTGTATATATTATTTATAACCACATTGGCCTTTTTTCTGGTTTCATTATACTCCATAAGTTATTTTGGCGAAGAATTAAGAAGGAAAGTTATAACATTAAATAAGCTCAAACTTTTTTACAGTCTTTCAAATGCTTTTGTTCTGTCAATGATTTTAGCTTTGACCACTCAGAATATGGGCGTAATGTGGATTGCTATTGAAGCAACCACTCTGGCTTCGGCATTTCTGGTCGGTTTTTATAATAACAAGAGGGCAATTGAAGCAGCGTGGAAGTATCTGATTATCTGCTCAGTTGGTATTGCCTTTGCATTGTTGGGTGTTATCCTGCTGTACTATTCTTCTACTGTTAAGCTTGGCGGTACAAAAATACTTGGCTTGAGCTGGAACTATCTGATGCAGAATGCTACTGCACTTGACCCCAGTATACTTAAAATAGCATTTATTTTCATATTGATTGGTTTTGGAACTAAAGTTGGCTTTTCTCCCATGCATACCTGGTTGCCGGATGCGCACAGTCAAGCGCCGTCACCTGTCAGCTCACTGCTGTCAGGGGTACTCCTGAATACAGCGATGTATGGTATCATAAGGGTTATGTCCATAGTCAACAAAAGTTTGGACAGCAGCAGATATACGGGAAACCTGTTAATTCTGCTGGGGATACTGTCAGTTGGAACGGCTGCCGTATTTGTTCTGGTCCAGCAGGATTATAAGAGAATACTTGCATATTCCAGCATAGAACACATGGGAATAATAGCTTTGGGGCTTGGAATATGCACTCCAATCAGCATATTTGCAGCACTTTATCATACCTTTAATCATGCAATGACAAAGTCAATGTTATTCCTGGCTACAGGAAATGTATATTTGAAATACCATACCAAGAAAATAGCCAGTATCAGGGGCCTTATAAAAACAATGCCGGTCACAGGTGTGGTCTTTGTGTTGGGGGCTTTTGCCATTACCGGCATGCCACCCTTTGGAATATTTATGAGTGAGTTTAATACAGTGGTTGCGGCTATTTTCTCTCAGAATTATGTGATAACCGCATTACTGCTGATATTTCTGGCAGCAGTTTTTGCAGGCTTTACCAAACAGCTGAGCAAGATGTTTTATGGCAGAAATACAAATGTTGAAATTAAGAAAGGGGAGATTGACAGGATCGGACCTGCTGTACTGATTATATTATTAATTATAACAGTATTTATTGGTGTCTATATACCTGATCCTATTAAAACCCTGATGGATAATACAACTAATATCATACTTGGAGTGGGGGGAAAATAGAATGTTGTCCGAGGCCATTTTTGAAACCATAAACAGATTATTATCTTCTGATATTATAGATAGCAGCCTTCAGAATGAAAATGAAATATATGCCGAGGTTTCCCCTGAAAAAATAAAGGATGTCTGTATTAATATTTTTAGTAATATAGATTGTGTATTGGGTAATTTATTTGGTAATGATATTTCAATCATTGATAAATTACTAATTTATTATACATTTTCGGTAAGATCCTCAAATACCCTTATAACAGTATTTACCAGGCTGACAAAAGATGAAAAAATACAACTGGATTCCCTGGCTAATGATATCCCCTCAGCAGCCATGTATGAGAGGGAAATCCAAGACATGTACGGTGTTGAATTCAAGGATATTCCTGATAGCAGAGAATTGGTCCACCATGGCAATTTTCCTCAGAAGGTACATCCTTTAAGGAAAAACTTCAAGGTGAATACCAAATTGGTTTTTGAGAAGCGTGAACAGGAATTCACCAGTATTTCAGGCTCCGGTGTATTTGAAGTACCGGTTGGACCGGTACACGCAGGGATTATTGAACCAGGACACTTTAGATTCAGTGTTGCCGGTGAACCTATAATAAATCTTGAGGCCAAGCTTTATTATGTTCATAGGGGGGTGGAAAAGCTTGCTGAAAATGAAAACTATTTAAAAGTACTTTTATTTTCAGAGCGTATTTCAGGAGATGAAACCTTTACCAACTCTCTGGCATATTGCCAGGCAGTTGAAAAGCTAAACGGTATAACTTATTTGCCTGAAAGAGCACTGTACTCAAGAGTTATTTTTGCCGAACTGGAAAGAATTTGTGCTCATTTAGGTGATATATCAGGCTTGTGCGTTGATACTGCCTTTGTTTTTGCAGCAGGCCAGTTTGCAATGATGAGACGCTGGATACTTATATTATGTGAGCAGCTTACCGGCAGCAGATTTTTAAGAAACTCCAACAAACCCGGCGGCTTACGCAAGGATTTTATCAGAAACAATGATAAAATAATTCTGGAATGCATTAACAAACTGGAAAAGGAATTTACTGAATCTGTAGTAATTATTAAGAGTAATGGAATGTTTATTGATAGAGTGGAACATACAGGAATATTGAGTCATGAGATTGCTGCAGATCTCAATGCTGTGGGTCCTGGTGGACGTGCAAGCGGTATAAAAACCGATGTAAGAAAAGAATTTCCATATGCAGCTTATAATAAATTGAAGTTTAATGTTCCCGAGCATACATTTTGTGATGTAAATTGCAGAATGAATGTTAAAATTGAAGAAGTATGTGAATCAATAGGTCTTATCAGGCAATCCCTTGAAAAAATGCCTGAGGAAGGGCCGGTTTACATTGATATAGGTGAGCTCAAACCATATTCATTTGCTTTTGGAATGACTGAAGCACCTCGAGGTGAAAATATTCACTTTGTTATGACAGGGGAGAGCAATACAATTTTACGTTATAAAATAAGAACACCTTCATTCTGCAACTGGCCGGCGCTGTGTCACGCTGTTAAAACAAATACCTTAACAGATTTTCCGCTGATAAATAAAAGTTTTAATTTATCCTATGCAGGAAATGACCTGTAAATTATTTGTCAGGTAATATGATATTGTTTGCTATGTGCTTGGCACTTAGATGGGAGATAGTATGTATAACATTATAAAAAAGATTTTTCAACATGGTACAGTTACAGTTGATTATCCTAAAAAACCTATAAAAAGCTCATTCATAACAGGTATGCCAGAATTTGATTATAGTAAATGCAACAGATGTATGAACTGTGCAAATGCCTGTCCTACCGGTGCAATAGTATTTGTTGACAATGATATGGAAAAAGCCAAGTTTCCTTCAGTTAACCTTGATGAATGTATCTTCTGCCGGTTTTGCGAAGAGAACTGTCCGGAAGAAGCTGTTTGCCTTTCCAATAAATTTGAGCTGGCGCAAAAAAGCAGGGATGCACTCAGGGCTTCACCGGTTTATGTTTTGGAGGATGAAGTACCCCGGCTGGAATATGAGTTGCTTGGTCAACAATTAAAAGAAAAAGTATATTCCAGGTTTGGAAAGAGTCTTAATATAAGAGAAGTAGATGCAGGCTCCTGCAATGGCTGTGATTATGAAATTAATGCCTTAAGCAGTCCCTACAATGATATTGAGCGCTTCGGAATTCATTTTGTGGCCTCGCCAAGGCATGCCGATATGATCCTGGTAACCGGTTGTGTTACAAGGAATATGGAGGAAGCTCTTATCAAGACCTATAATGCGGCTCCTTCTCCAAAACTGGTAGTTGCGGTAGGTGCATGTGGGTGCAGCGGCGGTATTTTCAAGGACAGTTATGCCGGTAGAAATGGAGTTGACAGCGTTTTGCCGGTAGATGTATACATACCAGGATGTCCCCCTAGGCCACAGGCCATAATTTATGGTATACTAAAAGCTATTGGAAGGTTGTAGATTGGAAACAACAGTAATTTCTGTTAGTGGCAATCTGAAATAGACCATAAATCAGTTAAAATTAAATTTAAAGTCTCCAATAGCACTTGGAAGGAGAAGGATATGAACGAGCAATGTGAACTTTATGATAGAGAATGTATTGATTGCGGAGAGTGTGATATTTGTGATATCGATCCCAAAAAACGCTGTGATGACTGTGGTTGTTGTATAGAAGAAATTGATGATTACAGAAGTGTAAATATTGAAGACTTTAAAAAACAGAATGTTAGCAAGGACCAGTTGAAAAGAATGGAAAAAAGGCTTATTGAGCGACAAAACGAAAAGAAAGATACAGAGTATAAAAATGAATGAAAGAAAAGGATTGAAAGGTTAAATAATGAGTAAGGACATATACCTGGACAACAGTGCAACTACCAAGCCCTATGACGAGGTGGTTCAATATATATATGAAGTAAGCAGAAATTTTTATGGAAATCCCTCTTCTCTTCATACAAAAGGAATTGAAGCCGAAAATCTTGTAAAAAAAGCAAGGTTCCAGATTGCAACAGTCTTAAAGGCCGATTCAAAGGAAATATTCTTTACCTCAGGTGGAACTGAATCCAATAATATGGCTATAATGGGGTATTTAAGAGCAAATCCCAGGGCGGGTAAACATATAATAACCAGTGAGATTGAGCATCCTTCAGTGATGGAGGTTTTTAAACACTTGGAATCAGAAGGTTTTCGTGTCAATTATATACCGGTTGACCAGAATGGAATTATAAAACTTGATATATTGAAAGAGGTTATTAACAAGGAAACGGCACTTCTCAGTTTTATGTACACAAACAATGAAGTGGGGGCTAATCAGCCAATTGCGGAGATTGATAGAATCAGAAAAGAATTGAGTCCTTCTGCGGTTCTTCATATTGATGCTGTACAGGCCTTTGGAAAAACTCCTGTTTTTCAGGCTGGAATGAACATTGATTTGCTGTCAATAAGTGCTCACAAGATACACGGCCCTAAGGGAATAGGCGCTTTATACATCAGAAAAGGTATAAAAGTAAAGCCGATTTTATTGGGAGGAGGCCAGGAAACTGCACTAAGATCAGGAACAGAGAATGTACCCGGTATTTGCGGATTCGGGCTGGCAACAGAAATGATATTTTCTTCACTGGAGGGAAATTTTCTCAAGGCTAAAGAGCTGAAACAACATTTTATTGAAAAACTGAAACAAAATTTTGAGGATGCAGTTATCAATTCTTCAGATGAAGCATTACCGTATATTATAAATGTTTCTTTCCCAAATCTGAAATCCGAAGTATTACTGCATCACCTGGAACAGAAAAATATTTATGTTTCAACAGGTTCAGCATGTTCATCCCATAAAAGCAGCCATAGTCATGTTCTGAAAGCAATGGGAGTAAGTCCTAAATATATTGACGGAGCAATTCGTTTTAGCTTGTCTGCCGGAAATACAATGGAAGAATTAGACGAAACTATAAATGCTTTAAAGGAAATTATACCTGTAATAAGTATTAAGCGTAAAGGGAAAATAAAATAATATTTTGATTCAGAAATAGCGGCCTATGCCATTCATGCCATGGATGTTTTGCTTGAAGAAAGCAGTGTACATCTGCCTGTTTGTACAGCCGACAAATTGCAGGTGCAATAAATATAAATTTAACCACAAGTGCATGAAGGGACATCCATTTGTGCTGTGTGGACATGGAGGTTAATATGAAAAGAATAATACTGGTTCGTTATGGTGAAATAATACTAAAAGGTTTAAATAGACCCGTTTTCGAGGACAAGCTCATAGGGAACATAAAAAGCGCAATTTTTAAATCAGGTAATGCCAGAGTTTTTAAATCCCAGGGGAGAATTTACGTTGAACCGCTTGTGGAAGATTACGATTTTGACTATGTACTTAATAAAATAACTAAAATTTTCGGTGTGGTGTCTGTAAGTCCTGTTTGGAAAATTGATACTGATTATGAGCAGATTAAAGCAACAGCGTTAAAAGTGGCAACTGAACTTGTTAACATTCATGGTCATAAAACCTTTAAACTTGAGACAAAAAGAGGTAACAAAAGCTTCCCCATGCAGTCTCCGGAAATCAGTGCAGACGTTGGAGGTTATATTCTGGATAAAATTCCCGGCTTGACAGTAGACGTAAAAAATCCTGATTTTATAATACATCTGGAAGTCAGAGAAAGCTCATATGTATATTCTCAAATAATCAAAGCCCATGGAGGTATGCCGATGGGTTCTAACGGAAAGGCGTTACTCTTACTGTCAGGAGGAATTGACAGTCCGGTTGCCGGCTGGATGATGGGAAAAAGAGGAGTCGAAATAGAAGCAGTTCATTTTTACAGCTATCCTTATACCAGTGAAAGAGCAAAGCAAAAGGTCATTGACCTGGCTAAGATCCTGTCACAGTATTGCGGTAAGATGAGACTCCATGTGGTGCCTTTTACTGAGATACAGCTTGCAATAAATGATAACTGTCCGGAAGATCAGCTTACAATTATTATGAGACGCATAATGATGAGAATTTCCGAGATTATTGCAGGAAAAACTAATGCCATGGCTCTTATAACCGGTGAAAGTATGGGACAGGTTGCAAGCCAGACAATGCAGAGCCTTTATTGTACCGATTCAGCAGTAAATATGCCTGTATTCAGACCGTTGATAGGTATGGACAAAGTCGAAGTTATTGATATAGCCAGGAAAATAGATACCTTTGAAACATCAATATTACCTTATGAGGATTGCTGTACAGTATTTGTAGCAAAACACCCTCTGACTAAGCCTAAGCTTGAGAAGATTCTGCAATCGGAGACAGCTGTGGATTTTGAGCCCCTGATTGAAAAGGCTGTTGAGGGAAC
>JAQSXC010000191.1 GCA_029266335.1 Eubacterium sp.
CAGGTTATTGTTTTTCATTATCAGTTTGTCTGATCTCAACACGTCTGATTTTACCGCTGATGGTCTTGGGAAGCTCGGAAACAAACTCAATAATTCTGGGGTACTTATATGGGGCGGTAACCTTCTTAACGTGGTCCTGCAGTTCTTTTATCAGCTCATCACCTGGGGAGTAATTCTTTGTAAGAACAACCGTAGCCTTGACAATCTGACCTCTGACTTCATCAGGAACTGCTGTAATAGCACATTCCATAACTGCAGGGTGCTCGATTAATGCACTTTCAACCTCAAAAGGTCCTATTCTGTAGCCGGAGCTCTTTATTACGTCATCAGCCCTTCCTACAAACCAGTAATAACCGTCTTCATCACGCCAGGCTACGTCACCGGTATAATAGATATCATCATGCCAGACTTTGTTTGTAAGGGCGGCATCTCTGTAATATCCGCCAAACATTCCGGCAGGCTTCTTTTTATTGGTTCTTACAACTATCTGGCCTTCTTCACCGTCCTGGACTGAATTACCCTCGTCATCCAGAAGGTCTATATCATAACCCGGTGAAGGTTTCCCCATGGAACCGGGTTTGGGTTCCATCCAGGGATAGGTTGCCAGAGTTACTGTTAATTCGGTCTGACCGAAACCCTCCATAAGCTTTAGACCTGTGGCCTTATAGAACTGAGTATATACTTCGGGATTCAGTGGCTCACCAGCTACGGCACAGTATTTAAGGCTGCTTAAGTCAAATTTTGAAAGGTCCTCTTTTATGAAGAATCTGTACATGGTCGGAGGAGCACAGAAGGAAGTTACCTTATGCTTGGAAATAACCTGAAGCAGCTCTTTTGGGACAAATTTGTTATAGTCATATACAAAAACCGCACAGCCCGCAAGCCATTGTCCGTAAATTTTTCCCCAAACTGCTTTGGCCCAGCCTGTGTCTGCAACTGTCAGGTGCAAGCCGTCATCAGCTACATTTTGCCAGTACTTTGCAGTAAGAATATGACCTAAAGGATATACATAGTCATGTTGAACCATTTTTGGCATGCCTGTGGTTCCCGAGGTAAAATATAATAAGGATATATCATTATTTTTTGAAGCCTGATCTCCGGTTGGTCTTTCCAAGACAGTTGCTGACTTGTCTACTTCACTGGAAAAATCAAGCCATCCATCTCTGCTATCGCCCACCAGAGCCTTGTATTTGAGGCTTGGTGATTTGCTTAATGCATCCTCTATATGCTTGATTACTTCGGGTTCCGAAACAGAGACAATCATTTTAATATCAGCAGCATTAGCTCTATATACTATGTCTTTGGAGGTCAGAAGGTGAGTAGCGGGAATTGTAACGGCACCAAGCTTGTGCAGGGCAAGGATGCAGAACCAGAATTCGTAACGTCTTTTCAATACAAGCATTACCGGATCACCGCGTTTGATACCGACAGCTTTAAAGAAGTTGGCTGTTTTATCGCTGTATTCCTTAAGCTGTGCAAAAGTAAATGTTGCTTCGGCTCCGGACTCATCGCACCACACAAGTGCTATTTTATTTGGATTGGTCTTTGCATATTCGTCAACCACATCATAGGCAAAATTAAAATTCTCAGGTACATTTATTTTGAAATTCTCATAGAAATCTTCATATGAAGAGTATTCAACCTGAGAAAGGTATTTGTTCAACATTTGTTTTTCCCCCTAATGCTAAAGAATAATGGCCAAAAATCTGGCCTGTTTTCCGTTTAATGCTTTCATACCATGATTTGCAGATGAATCAAAATAAACTGAATCACCTTCTTCAAGGACCAGTTCATGTCCATTAATTATTATCTTTAAGGTTCCTTCTATAACGTAATTAAACTCCTGGCCTTTATGGGAATTGAAGTGGACAGGTGCATTTTCATCTCCGGAAGCTACTGTGACTATAAAAGGTTCGGTTTTTTTGCCAATAAAGTTGTTTGCGAGACTCTGGTATTTATAAGCCTCTCTTCTTTCAACATTTGCGCCTTTTCCTTTTCTGACTACCTGATAGGTATGGAGTTTTGGGTTATCTCCGGTAAGGATGGCTGCCAGCTCAACATTAAATCTGTTTGCGATCTGATAAAGAAAGCTAACCGGTATATCAGTATTTCCGCTTTCGTATTCAATATAAACTTCTTCTGAAATATTAAGCTCACTTGCCAGAGTTTTAACCGAAATCTCTGAAATTTCTCTCAATTCTCTTATTCTTGATGCAATAAGCTTGATTTGATCAGACATTTGATCACCTTCCTATATTTTAAATTGGCAATATGTAGATTCATTTTCTATAACATAGCATATTTTGTGAAGTGGTGTATATATTGTAAGCAACTTTTTTTAATATCAATTTTAACGTTTTCTACCCTGTTTATTCATCTAATGTATAAAATATCAAAATCCATTAAAAATTCCTTAAAAAGGTTATTAAACAACAAAGAGAGTATGGATATTGTCGACGCGTTATGATAGTATAAATTATAAAGTAACTAAAATTTACTAAAAAATACTGGAGGCGAGACGCTATGTCTATCAGTAAAAAAATAATTTTGATTGTAGTGGGATGTATTGTAGTGGTTGGAGGCGGAGTTGCCGCCAATGAATTTTTGGATTTTCCGATTTTATTGGTGGGTATCATATCCGCAGTATTTGTTATAGGCGTTGGAATATGGTTAACCATGTCATTGACAATCCCCATAAAAGTACTTCTTCAGGTAGTAGAAAGAACAGCAAATTTTGATTTATCCCATGACGAAACATATAATAAAATCAAGGGCAGGAAGGATGAAATGGGGTTGCTGGCAAAAAATCTCTCTTTAATGAGAGGCTCTTTAAGAGATATGCTAAGCCTCATGCTGGATTCTTCCAAAAATATAATGAACAATTCACAGGAAGTTGAAAAAATGGCTCAGGATTTAAGAGGAAAAACAAATAATACGCTTGAGACAACAGAGCGTATTTCAGCTTCAATGCAGGAATCTGCCGCAACCACCCATCAAATTAATTTTGACACGCAGGAAATAATGCAAAATGTAAATCTTATTTCCCAGAATTCTGAAAACGGTGCGGCATCTGCCAATTTAATAAGCGGAAAAGCAAGTGAAATCAAAGAAAGTGCGGTTAGATCAGCAGAAAATGCCAGCAATGTATATGACAATGTTAAGCAGCAGCTAAGATCCGCTATGGATGAGGCAAAAGCTGTTTCCCAGATAGAACTGCTGGCTCAGGCCATACTCCAAATAACCGAGCAGACAAATCTGCTTTCTCTTAATGCTGCTATTGAGGCAGCAAGAGCAGGGGAAGCGGGAAAGGGTTTTGCAGTTGTAGCAGATGAAATAAGAAAACTGGCAGACCAGTCTTCTAAAACTGCCGCAGATATAAAGAATATAGTTAAAACGGTAAATGAATCTGTTGGGGCGCTTACAGAAAGTGCCGGGGTTCTTCTTGATTTCGTGGATCAGGATGTTCTGGCAGATTACAGAAAATTAATAGAAACCGGCGAGCAGTATTACTCTGATTCTGTTCAGTTCAGTACCATGATGAATGAATTCAATGAATCATCAAAGGTAATGAATCATTCGGTTTCAAATATAGTCGACGCTCTGGAACAGGTTACTGCAAGTGTAAATGAGAGTGCCAACGGGGTTGAGACAATTACAGTTAAAACGGCAGAAATTGCCGAACAGTTTAAAAATGTTCAGAATTCAACTCAGAATAATCTGATTTTCTCACAAAAATTAGAGGATCAGGTTACAAAATTTACCTTGTAATAAAACAAAAATACGACACTAAAAGTCTATTTATATTTTATTGGAGTGGTACCATAATGAGGTTTATAAATAAATGGTCGTATGCCTGTGCAAAGGGGTTATCAGAGGCGCTGAACGAGAATCACCAGAAACGTAGAGAATACAATTTTGGTTTTCAGATTATAATAGGCGAATTTGTTAAATTTTCTGCTATTATTATAGTCTCGCTGATTTTTGGAGTATTTTTACCCGCACTGGTGATTACTCTGGCATTTGTATCTTTACGAATGATTGCCGGAGGCTACCACATGGATACACAGGGCAAATGCCTTCTTGTTACTTTAGGACTTTTTATCCCTGCTGCATTAATTGCCAAATATACCTGTCACTATTGGAATACATTACAGCTGGTATTGTTAATATTCATTACTTTTATTGCCGGGCTATATGCTTTAATCAGATATGCTCCAAGGGACAATCCCAACAAACCAATTACAGAGCCTGATGAGATCCTGAAGTTTAAAAAACTGTCCCTGGGTTACTTATTTGTATGGCTGGTTATAATTGTTGTTTTGACATTATTGCAAATGAAGCTTTTTGTAATATCTCTGGGATTTGGCGTATTATTGGAATTATTCATGATAACACAGGCAGGTCATAAATTTTTTGATTTGATAAAGTACAGGCTGGGCCAAAAAAGGAAATGAAAGTTATAGCCTATGCGAAAGTTCGCAAGGCTTTTTTTCTGTTCTTGCTGCCCTATAAAGTCAGCTGCAAATCATCTGTTAGTGCATTTTTAGATCCGCATCACATTATGTCGAATAATGTAAAAATATCTATTTATGTAAAAATATAGATTATTTTCATTTACTTTGTAGAAAATATATAATAAAATATAGTAAAAAGGTATTTCTCCGAGGGGATGTTTTTTGAATGGTAATGAATTTATATATACTGTTTTCCGTATCTCTACCCCTGGCAATCCTGGATCTAATACAGTTTCTGCTTTTTGCAGGGAAAAAGGACAGGCTCAAAATAAATAAACCCAATGTAATACGCTTTGTTATATCAATAGTATTGATGCTATTAGCGACAAATTTTATTCGGCCTGTTGCACCAAATGTTGCTGTGAACTTGGCTTTACATATTGCAGTATATGTAATAATTCTGATACTGGTTTACAGGATAACTATTCAATACGCAGTTTTAAGTGTTGCATTTACAATGCTGATATATTCAACTATAGAAAATGCTTACGTCCCATATATTGTAGCATACATTAGCAAGGGTTGGGATAATTTTGGGAAACAATATATGCTCTATCCAATTTATACTTTGCCTAATTTTATCTGCTGTATAATTGTCATACGGTTTTTGTGGAAATATGAAATACTTATGATTTCGAAAATTAATAAAAACTTCTATAAATTATTTATATATACCACACTTATATTAATATTGGTTGAGTACATCTTATTTTTCTTATTCTATACTTATTTTGATAAAATGCCGTTAGCTCATCAGATTGCTTTTTCAGTCACTTTGTTATTAATGTCAATTGGCTTAAACCTCTTAGTATTGAGGCTAATACATAAAGCTGTTGTCGGATTAGTACAAAAAGGCTATGATCAGTATTCTGATTTAGAAGAAGCTGTAAAATATGCATTTGTTGAAATACAGAAAATGTTGAAGGAAAAAAACTACGATGGAGCTAATAATTTTCTTGATGAAATTATGAATAAGGAAGAAGAAAAAATTACTAAAATACCGAAGAACAGGAGGTGAGGATAATGAAATCAAAGCATTATAAACTCTTCTCAGTAGTGTCAAAATTTGTATTGGCAGCAGGAATTAATATTGGTGTGAAGACTGCATGCCCTGGCGCGATGTATCAGCCAAAAGTTCCAAAGCATCTTGGTGTAAAGAAATAGGTACGTAGCAAAAGCATCCTTATTGTGTAGGAACACTAAGGGTGTTTTTGTTTTTTTTGCTGTTTTATTAAGTCGTTTACGAATTTTTCAACCTTTGACAATTCTATATTATTTTCTTTTATTTTAACCGCCAGTTTTAAATGTGGCTCGAAATCATCATCTGCCAGATATTTTTCTAAGATGGATGGCCCAAGACCATACGGCCTTTGCTTATTGCCTGTTAAAACCCCGGTATCGTCAGTAATGCCTAAAATATAATCTGCCGAAACATCAAAGTATTTTGCAAGAGTAGCGACAGCAGTCAGGTCGGGTTCACGTTCACCAATTTCATATTTCGATACGGCTTCTCTGCTTTTACCAACAGCTCTGCCAACTTCTTCCTGAGTATGTCCTCTCTTGTCCCGTAAATCTTTAATCCTCTCAGCAAAAACCGACAAAATATCCACCCCCCCAGAACAATTATAAGATAATAATGGTATTAAACGCAAATGTTTTCTTTTTTTTACAGCAAATCAATGTATTCTGAGCATTTAACACATATTTGTAAAAAATTGTGTTTTTCTCATTGACTAATTATAGTGGCGATATTATACTTTATGTATGGTACATATTGTACCATACATTTAAGAGTATTGAAGTAAAATCTGGAAATTAAATGTTAATGTCAATTAATTTCTGAATTGTAAGGCAAATGAACTGGCATTGATCGGATAGTATATGTATAAGGAAAAATTAAAATTTTTTGCAGCATAGGAAGAATTGCTGTATATACATTATAAATTAACTTGTAAGGGATTGATAGTATGTTGATAGATTATCAGGCCATGCATAAATTTAATGAATGGGCAGAAAAAAATCCGGCTTTAGGGAGATTGATAATACTCGGATTTTTTATCTTATTCATAGCTTTAATATATATTTGTCAGCATATGGATGAATGGAAATACAGAAAAAAGCATGGAAAGAAAAAAAGATGGTTTTAAAGTACCAGGGGGGGAACTTTGAAGAAAAAGAGCACAAAAGATGTACTTAAAGAATTACAAGATAAGCTTAATAAAGTTGTTATCTATGATAACTTGCATAGTCCGGAGGTTTTAGCGCTAAGTACAAAGTTGGATCAATTAGTTGTGGGCTACTATCTGGAAGAGAAGGGGAATCAAAGTAAAACTAAGAAGAAGCCACAAATGAAAACTGACAATAAAACTTAAAAGAAACCCAGGTATTTATAATATTAACCCCAGGACATTATTTCTAAATATCATATATAACCACCTCATGAATATTCTCAGTTAACTCCATACAGGTGGTTAGCTATTAGACAATAAAATTATCGATTAAAGTTAAAAAGCTCAAAAAAGAAGATGCCAACAAACTTATTCGCTTGTCAGCATCTTGAAGACCGTATTAGCAGGCCTACCTATATTATTAACCTTTCACTTGCCTTTATTCCGACTTAATAGCCTCCAGCGCACTGAGTTTCATAGCCCGTCTTGCTGGTGAAAACCCGGAAATAAGACCAATAAGAATAGCAAATGCCACTGCGAAAATTGCAAGCCAGGGAGGAATTACAGATATCTTACTGCTTTGCTGCTCCATACCCATACCCATTCCCATACCCATACCCATTCCCGTGTATCCGCCATCGTTATTTCCACCCAGAACATTTAAACCAACTTTGTTTAATATAAAAGATGCCGCGTAACTCAGAATAATTCCTACTATACCGCCAAATAAACCAATTACGCCGGCTTCAAACAGAAATAACTGTTTTATATTTTTGAGCTTGCAGCCTAAAACCTTCATAACTCCAATTTCCCGGGTTCTTTCATAGATGGACATTATCATGGTGTTTGTAATACCAAGAGCTGAGATCAGCAGTGATATGGCACCAAGGCCGCCTAAGACCATTTGTAAAGTTTGTGACTGTTTTTGCATGGATTTTCTGACGTCACGAAGACTGTTTGTGCCATAACCCATTTCATCGATTTGTTCTTGAATACTATCCACATCATCTATATCTTCTACTTTTACCATAAGTCTCTCGTAACCCTTGGTTTCAGAATTGGAGGAAGAGACTGAATAATTGGAATCCTGCAGGCCTTTTATTTGTTTACTTGTGTCTTTTATAAGCTTTTGAAGATATTTTATATCCATAAATATTGAATAATCATTATTATCATTACCATTAGTTTGGACTAATAAGCCGGTTGCCTTCAGTTTATATAGTATTGAAGGTTTTTTTGAAGTTTCGTCACCGCCCAATCCTTGCTGCCGTCTTTCTCCATATCTCATATCAAAGGTTAACTGCAGCTTCTCAGACAGGACCTTAACGGGAGTTGTTTGTGGTGAATATGTAAGTTTTGGATTATAAAAATTCATAGGAAGACTTCCGCCAAACACTATTGAATCTGTATCCCCTTCCTTTAACAAGGTACCTTCTGCAATTTTATAATCAAAGTTAGCCATTTGATTTGAGTCAATTCCAATAATAGAGCAAAAGGTTATCTTTTTACCCGCTATAATCTTTCCGTATGTCTCCAGAATGGGTGTAACACCTGCGACCCCTTTCAGAGCCTTAATTTTAGCTATGGCCGTATCGTCCAGAATGATTTCCTTCTGTGAAACCGCCCCGCCCCTGCCCTCGGCGGAGTTTCTGTATTTTGTAACATTTATAATATTTATACTTCCCATTTGCTTTATTTGCTGGTCATAGCTTTCATTCATGCCCAGGCCCAGCGAAACCATAACAACTATAGCTGCCGTGCCTATAACAACACCAAGCACGGTCAGCATAGTCCGGGTTTTCCTTCGGAACAGGTTTTTTAACCCCATGATGATAATATCAAATTTCCTCATCGAACATTAATTCCTTTCTTGCCTTTATTCTTTTACGAATAACAAGAACTACACAACTCCACCTGCTATATAAGCCCAGAGAGGTATTTTCTTTGTTGAAGGATCTACAGGGAGCTGTCCGTCTATGCCGGGTTCCTGGGGCACGGGCATCTCGGTTACATTTGCAGATATTTCTTTTCTTACTTCGTAAGCTTTTCCAGCCGCATCCTCATATGTAAATAGAACACTTCCGGAAATCTTTCCAGGGGCATCAGGAATTATTGTTCCATCAAAAGAATCAGTTTTACCCGGCTCAAAGTTGCCCACAAAATAACTTGAGCCCTCAACCTTGAATTTCCCATCAAGCTTTATCATCAGATTGTACAGGGTGGATTTACCCATGTTGTAGAAACTAATGTTTACAGGTATAGGGTTACCGACGAAAGCTTCGCTTGAAATGTTTAATTCTCCAATTGTCAGTCTTTGAGTCTGTTGTAAAGGTATTCCGATAGTATCCTTATTTGTATAGGCAGTACCTTTATCGTCTTCATATTCATAATTGATACTGAGCATATACTGCTTTGCTGCAGCATCAGGTTTTGATGAAAGGACAATTTTTTTCTGCAGCCTTGACTTTGGAGAAATACCGTCAATATAGAATGAATTTGAATCAACGGTTGTAAAGGTTCCATCATCCGAAGCTATAGAAACCTTGACATTTTGAATTTTTGCCGATTTGCTTGTATTCAGTATTGACAGGTTAAGCGTAAACTCCTGACCGGCATTTAAGGTTTTCGGTTCTATGCTGTATTTATCAATTATTAATCTTGGTACTGTTTTTCCTGATTTGTTTTCCACGTAGAAACCCACATACTGCGATACTGTCTGTTTGGTAGCAGTACCCGAAGAGGGAACATCATATTCCACATTTATTGCAACCGGGTAATTTTTTGTAACTGCATCATCTGAAACAAACAGCTGAAATTGGACATTTTTTGTGTCTCCCTTTTTCAGTGTGGGAATAATAATAGTGTTTTGGGTTCTTGGTATGATCTCTTTATCTGCTGTAACGGAGACTTTGACATTCTTTGCATCTTCGTTGCCGGTATTTACCACATCAAAAGCTACCAGGCCATTGCTGCCCGGATAGAGTGTGGTACCGGGTGAAACCATATTTTTCAATTCTACTATTGTTTGTGTGTCAGAACCCTGAACAGTGATAAAGAACTCCATTTCCTCAGAACGGGCTGTGCCTGAAGTATCTGTATAGTCAACCTTTATTTTAAGACTGTTGGCCCCTGCTTCAATTTTCTTTGCTGCTGCCAGGTCGAAAGAAAAGTCCGACGTATCGTAGCCGTAAATGTTTGATTTTGTCTGTTTATTGGTGGTACCTACTATACTGACACCGTCATTTTTCAAGCCTGATAATGTGACTGATACATTTTTTGCTGCAAGGGCTCCTTCATTTTCAAGAGAAAAATTAAGTTTAAAATTCTCACCGGGAATTACCGGTGAAGGATTTGTGCTTAAAGTTTTCAGTATCAGCTTTGGGATGTCGGAGATTGATTCAATCTTTAAATATCCAGTTTCAGTAAAACTAAAATAATCATTTGAATAATAGTTGTTGCACTGAATATTAAATTTAATTGGATAGGTTTTCTTTTGTGCAGACTCCGATATCTTAAAGTTGAACTGAACCTCTTTAGTCTCATTTTGCTTAAGTGTGTCAAGTGTTTGAGATATGTTCATTGACTCGATAACGATAGGCACAGAATCATCTAGTACGGGTGATATTACAATGTTTTTTGCAGGATATTTACTAATGTTTTTCAACGGTAATGTATATGTAATGGAAGAGCCAGCATCACCGTAAGGAATAGCTGAATTATTAGCTATTATTAGCTTGGGAGCATATTTGTTAGGGTCAGTGGTTGTTGGAGTTGAAGGTGAGGAAGAATCCGGTTTAGCCTGAGCAATGGTTACTGAAACTTCTTGTTGGTATACATTATCATCAATATTATATGTAATTACAGCCAGAAGCTTATTTGAACCACCATCATATTTAAACTTGTAAGTATTTTGTGGAGACTGATTGCCTGATGATATAGAAGCAATCTCTGGTATAGAGTCCACTGGCGCAAAAGAGGAACTGCCATCAATAACAACATTTACGTGAGTTATAGTAGTTCCTGTTGAATTGCCAACTCTCACTACCATGTTGAATTCATCTCCCGAGTAAATTGCGTTTGTAACACCAGTCGGAAAGGCAAAGAGCTTTACATCAGTTACATCAGCGTTAACAGTCGGTATACCTATTAAAAAAAGCTCCGATAAAATAAACAGACTGATCAGAATAATAGTTAGAATTTTTTTCGATTTGGTATTTGTCATAAGTTATTTAACCTCCATAGCCATATTGGCTTTTTAATTAGTAATCTCTTTAGATGTTGTAACTGTCTCAATATTCTTTATATTTCCATCCAGCATATGTATAATCTTGTCGGCATATTTTGCGATATTAATATCGTGGGTTACAATAATCAGCGTTTGGTTGTTTTTCCTGGCTATATCGGTAATCAGGTTCATAACCTCGATAGTGGTTTTTGAATCAAGATTTCCGGTAGGCTCATCAGCAAAAACTATTTCAGGTTTTCCAATAAATGCTCTGGCAATACCCACCCTCTGCTGCTGACCACCACTCATCTGGGATGGTTTTCTGTTGCTGTGTGTGGTCAGGCCTACGGCATCGAGCATCTGTTTTGATTTTTTATCTCTGATCCAGCGCGGAATACCTTTAAATGCCAGAGGGAGTCCGACATTTTCCAAGGCAGTAAGGTTGGGAAGAAGATTATATGATTGAAAAACAAAACCAATATATTTTTGTCTGAATAATACAAGCTTTTTTTCATCCAATTTTTCAACATGTGTATTTTTTATTATAATTTCACCCTTAGTCGGCTTTTCAAGACCTGCCATCAGATTCAGCAATGTTGATTTACCTGAACCGGAAGTTCCCAACAGGCAGCAGATTTCTCCCTTGCCGATTGACAGATTGATATTTTCAAGAGCTATTACCTTTTCATTGCCAACCCTGTACACTTTACGTATTCCCTTTACGTCTATGATGCTATCCAATAATTCACTCTCCTTTGCTAAAATCTTCCTAACTATAGTTTGACGGAACAGCTTGATAAATGTTCCCAATTTTTATAGGAATTATAAAAAATATATTCAAAAATGTGTTAAAATGGCGAAAATTGGGTGACTATTTTCCGAGTATATTATATAATATTTTTAATAGATAATTTTAACTTTATTTCTTAAAAATTTCTTAATTATTACGGAAAGAGAGTGGAAGACTCAATGGAGAAAATATACGTAAGTGTTAATTATGACATAATTGGGAGTTTTTTAGGTGAAGATGTTTACTCTGTGGGAGGAAATATGATTGTTCCTTCAGACACAATTATTACTGAATACATTGTTAAGAAACTTATGGAGTTCAGAATAGACAAGGTATTTATCTATAATTCAAATCCTATTCACGGTGATGATTACCTGTCGGATGAAAACATCAGTGAAGATCAGAAGAAATATATAGAAGATGTAAATATAGCCAAAACAATGCTTCAGGACCTGGCCTCGGGAAAAGGACTGGATTTCGGCAAGGCCGAGGACATATCTGAGCATATCTACAGCAAAATAAATGACTGCGGTGCTCTTATGGATTGTGTAAATTCAGTGAGAATTGCTGATGCGTATACATATTCACATCTGGTTAATGTATCAGTATATTCAATGCTTCTGGGCAAATGGCTGGGATTTAACAAGAAGCAGTTAAAGGATATTGTAATGGCGGGTTTGCTTCATGATGTGGGGAAATCCCAAATACCTATGGAGATATTAAATAAAAAAGGTCCTTTAAGTGACTATGAATATGAAATAATGAAAAGGCACACCGTTTACGGATATGAAATTATCAAAAACAACAATGAGATAAGTGTTGATGTAAAAAGAGCTGTTATCATGCATCACGAGAAGGAAAATGGCACCGGTTATCCCTTTGGAATTAAAGGCAGCCAGAAAAATCTGTATTCAAAGATACTTACAGTTGCCGATATATTTGATGCCATAACCTCTGAAAGAGTTTACAGAGGGAGGCAAACACCTTTTACAGCTTTTAAGGAGTTGGAGAATGTTGGCTTTGACACTGTAGATCCAAAGATAATGATGGTATTGTTCACAAATATGCCCAGTTACTATGTAGGTTCTAAAGTAAAAATGAAAAATGGAGAAGTAGGAGAAGTAGTTTATGTTCCTAACCAATGCGCCTATGCTCCTGTTGTAAGAGTTAATGAAAACTTCGTTGACTTCTCTGTTGAAAGAGACGAGTTGATCAAGGAATTTTTATAAGGCGGATTTATAAGAAAAGGATCAGGCTTTTTCTATACTAAAATATCTATAAATGTGTTTACTGCTTTTGAAAGCATAACATTCTTCATTGTTACAATTCCGACTTCTCTTTGCGGCAGTTGTTCTTCGGTTTCTATTTGGAATAACTGCCCGTTATTAATATTGTCAAGTGCACTATCCTTTAGAACATAAGCAATTCCCGTACCTATCAAAGCAAACTCAACAAGCAGGTCAAGACTTTCCAGTTCTATTTCAGGTGAACAGCTCAGTCCATGTTCTGCAAAAAAAGCATCGATTGATTTACGTGTAGAGCTGTCAGAGTGAAGCATGACCAGAGGGTATTCATTTAGTACCTTCAAGGGTATTATTTTATTTTTCAGTTCGGAATATTTTTTTGAGGCTACAAAAATATCATCGACTTTGATAAAAGGGGACGAGGAAAAAGTGTCATTATTAACCGGCAGAGTTGATATTACCATATCTACCAAACCATTTTTCAAAACCTCAAGCAATTGGGGTGTGGTTCTGTTAACTACTTTAATGGCTATATGGGGATATAGGTTCCCAAACTTTTTTATATATGGCATAACGAAGTACTTGCAAATTGAATCACTGACGCCTATTCTGATTTCACCGGATTTTAAGTCCTCAAGCTCCTGGAGCTTGGATTCGGCAGTCTTCAAAAAGTTAAAAGCCTGGGAAGCATAGCTGTATAGCAATTCACCTTCCGAAGTAAGTTGAACTGTTCTGGATTTTCTGAAAAAAAGCGTTACTCCCAATTGTTTTTCAAGCTGCCGGATTGACTGGCTTACTGCTGATTGAGTTATAAAAAGTCTTTTCGCAGCTGTTGAAAAGCTTTTATTTTCGGCACAATAATAAAATATTTTATAAAGTTCAAAGTTTATATCCATTAGTGCTCCTAATATAATAAATTAATAATATTAATTTTACTAATATATTTTATCATATTATAATATGTTTAGGA
>JAQSXC010000355.1 GCA_029266335.1 Eubacterium sp.
TTTCGTCCAGTGAAAACCTCTTCATGTATGTTTCATACACCGAATGATCCCAATTGCCATAAAACCTGCGAAAAACGTCGGTGATATGCTTGATCCTGGTTTTAGCGTAATAATCCACTCCACCTAAAGCATAGCCGATGTGCTGTTTTAGTTCGAGTTCGTTCTTGGAAAAATCCTTTCCAAGTATCCGGATGCTGCCACTGTCTTTATGCAGCAGACCCAGCATCGATTTCAGCGTGGTGGTTTTGCCTGCGCCGTTGGCGCCTATAAAGCCCATTATGTAACCACTTTCCAGTGAGAACGACACCTCTTTTAAACTAAAATTCCCGTAACTCTTACACAGTTTCTGTACCGATAATATCTCCATTGACAACCTCCTTTTGGCTTGAGAATTTATATTCTGTTAATTTAAACTCAAATTGGGTATACCGTATATGCACAATATAACACAGTGCATAACAGAATTCAAGACCTCTGAGATAGGTATTGTTATTTTTATTTTTTGAGCCCATGTCATGGGGACAGGTGTATTGAAAAAAATAAGGAGTTATTGTGTAATCCCTTTTGATACTAAAAAAAAGAACACTTGTTCTGAATGTTAATATTTGATATAATCTGTTCAGAGATAAAATCAACGCTTAAAAATTCGGTGTGGGTAAGGGTTGCCTGCACTGCTGATGAGGTGAGTCGAAATGAAACATGTCGATACAATAATTTTGGTTGAAGATATAGAAGTATCAAAGGAATTTTATATTAATATAATTTTCGATACATCAAGCGAATAAGCTTATGCCTGAACAGGAAATAAATAAGCTCCTTCATACTGGAAAGCAAGGGTATAACAATATAGATATATATTTTGAAGTAGAGAATATTGAAGATGAATATAATAAGATTCTTCAGAAAGAAGTCAAAATAATCCACGGAATTATAGAATTACCTTGGCAAAAAATATTTCGGATATATGATCCTGACAATCATATTATCGAAATCGGAGGTCCGCATTTTTAATTTATTGATGATACCAGGTTCAAGGGGCATCTTTTAATCGATATTAGGGCTAAAAATCAGAAAACTTGAATTAAAACCTTTGAGGAAACGTTATTATGTTTTTTGACCGTTCAAGGCATGTGGAGAGTGTGACTGTGATGACCAATTGTGGTCAAAATAAAAAATGGATTAGATCGTCTTATATTGGATTTCTTGCATATTCCATGTATATTTTATAACCTAAGGCTTCCCAGGATTTTTTTGCTGAATCATTCGCATCAAAAAAGTTTAACTCAACATACTTAATATTCTGTTCTCTGAAGAAACAGAGAGCAGATTCTTCCATTGCCTTAAGGATACCTTTTTGCCTATACTCCGGTAGTACATAAGCTTCGTCCAGGTATCCAACTTTCTCAATATTAGAAAGAAAACCCGGCACTCTGCAAGGAATGATTGTTCCAATTAGAAAACCTGCGATTTGGTTATTTTCTATTGATATAAGCGTAATTGTGTCGGGATTATTTAAAAGTTCTGACAATTGATTTTTAAAATTGTTCAGGAGCTCACTTTCATTAAAAATAGAAAGATTATCACAGTAAACATCCTCCAGGTTTTTTACATGGACTGCCTGTAATAAAAATAGTTTTGATACTGCAGCAATATCAGCAGAAGACATTTTTTGATTTATGTACATACTTATTCAGTACTTCATCAGGCAAATCAATTTCGAAGCAGCAGAGTAATCCGTCACCTAATACCGAATTGATGACCCTACCCTCAAGATTTGTAGCCAAAGCAGCTTCCCAAAAAACTTTAGTGTGTCCCAAACTGCAATTGCACAGCGTTTTAGAGACCGCACCTTCCTCATCCAATATGGAGTGACAGGCAAATGGGCAGTGAAATCCGTTTCTTTCAGATATTTCTGCGTATTACAAGGAATCTCAATTGCTTTTATTTTGTTTTTATCTCTTGCACCGTACAAAAGATACGGATGGTCAATGACAAACTGTAACACAGAATGATCAACGGGCTGCCCATGATAGTATTCTCCCCATTCGGCAGCTTGAGTAAAGCCTTCTATATTTTCTTTTTTCATTACAGAGCAAAAAATATCGATGTCGTTATATTCCAAAAATAAAAATGCAGCAAATTCACTATCTCAATAAATAAAATTATTTCCACTAGATGGGGCCGCAAATGCGATTGGTGAAAAACAAAAGAATGAAGCGGTTAATTTACTTAAGACAGCATATAAAAACGAGACTGATGGCCTTTCATCCATTAGTAATATTCTGGATGCTATATATAAAATATGGTGACATTGTTATACCTTGTAATTAAGAGGTCTATAGCTTCAAACAACATCCTTTTTGATGCTCAAGGCATTGCGAAGTAAGTTGTCTATTGTAGAAACAAGCGTTATGATATTATAAACATCTGTATGTATGAAAAGGTTGAAAGGGGACAATCAGGTTGGAACAAATAGAAAATAGAAGGAGTATACGTAAGTATCAAAATAGAAAGGTCGAAAAAGAGAAGATTGTTCAAATACTGGAAAGTGCCAGACTGGCACCCTCCGGAAGCAATACGCAGCCTTGGACCTTCATTATTGTAGAATCGAAGGATACGAAAGAAAAGCTGATCCTTGCTGATCATAATCAAACATGGATGCTGGAAGCTCCGATATTTATTGTAGGTGTAGCGGATATTCGATGCCGTATTTCCATGGATACCGAAATCAGGCTGGATGAGAATAGCGCTGAGCCGGAGCTTAAGCAAATTATCAGGGATACTGCAATTGCAATCGAGCATATATTGCTTGAATCGGAGCATCAGGGACTGGCGGCCTGTTGGACAGCCTGGTTCGAGCAGGATGATGTCAGGCCCATTCTGAACATTCCGGAAGATAAATATGTGTGCGGAATTATTACGTTGGGATATAGTGACGAAACTCCAAAACAGCGGCCGAGAAAAGCTATAGAGGAAATTGTGAGATATGAAACATGGTGATGATTCAGTTAGCAGTTAAAAGATAGATTATGGATATTGTTAACAGAACAAAACAGGCATTAAATTTTGGAAAGTATAGGCTTATTACCACGAAGCATATATATGATGTTATCATGAAGAGTAATGCACTTTAAGAATTGGATTGATTTGTCGCCAAGGCCTCACCAGGCTCAAGCGGCATCTTTTTTGGCCGTTCAAAGGCATGTGGAGTGCTGCGCGAAGATTGAGAATCTGAAAGGCTTGTTAATAGAGGACTGCAAATGATTAATACTTTGATGATCGGAAAATAAACACTTAAGAGTATAAAAAATATAGATAATTTTTGATGTATGCATGTGTCAGCTTGCCTTGGAATATATAGTTCAAAACAGTAGAGATGAGATGGTATGAAAATGGTCAATGGAATTTTATTAAGTATTGGCCAGTTAGCAAAAATATGTAATGTTTCGCATAAAACATTGAGATATTATGATGATTTAGATCTTCTAAAGCCAGCAAAGGTAAATTTGGACAATGGTTATCGGTTTTATTCAAAATGGCATGTAACAAGAATTATGACCATAAAACAATTACAGG
>JAQSXC010000192.1 GCA_029266335.1 Eubacterium sp.
GCAGCTACAATAACCAGCAAGGTCAATTAATTCCTCTGTAGGAGGTAGTATGTTGGAAAGTAATGACAGAATTATTGTTAACAGAAAAGCAGATTTACAATACATTGAATTTAAGAATTTAAAAAAATACGATACTGTACTGGCCCACTGCTTTACGACCAGACTAGGCGGGGTAAGTACCGGAGAATGTTCGACACTGAACCTGAGTTTTACCCGAAATGACAGCAGAAGCAATGTTATACGGAACTATCATATTTTAGCGGATGCACTTGGTGTTGATTTTGATAAGATGGTTTTATCAAATCAGGTTCATGATAAGAAAATCAGATATGTTGGAGCTGAAGATGCAGGTAAAGGACTTTCAAAAGAAAGTGATATTATAGGCTATGACGGCCTTTCAACGGATGTACCGGGTATTCCGCTGGTGACATTTTATGCAGACTGTGTCCCTGTTTTAATTCTTGACCCTGTAAAGAAGGCAATTACAGCCGTTCATTCAGGCTGGAAGAGTACTCTGGAGAATATTTCTGCCGAAGCCATTAAGCTTATGAAGGAAAGATACAACAGCAATTTGAAGGAACTTCAGATTGCAATAGGACCCTCTATCTGCCAGTCATGTTTTGAGGTAGATGAGGGAGTTTACATTCGCTTTATCAATAAGTATCCCTGGTGCGATACATATTTAGAAAAAAAGAATGACAAGTATTATATCAATCTGCAGCAGATTATTAAGAAAGTACTGGTGGATGAAGGAGTACCCGAAGAAAATATTTTATTAAGTGACGTTTGTACAAAATGCAATAATGATGTTTTCTTTTCGTACAGAGGTGATCAGAGAAAAACCGGCAGTCTCGTTGCAGTTATGATGTTGAAGTAACATGCATCTGCCTGTTTGGTGCAGTAAACAAAAGTCTGGCGGAATAACAATAAATTTTACTCAATTATGGTTGACCCTGCACAGATGGGGACATGGAAGGTAACATGAAAAAAACAATAAGAATTTTATCATTATTAATTTGCATAAGTATTCTGCTCAGCGCATGTACAGTAAATCTCAAAAGAAAAGCTGAGGTCGAAGAAGAGATATATGAAGACAAATACGATGTCATAGATAAAGGGCCGGTCAAGGGAGGCACCGTAAGACTGTTTACCACGCCTGTTGACACTCTGAATCCTATTCTTACAAACAATATTTATGTTCAGGATTTCCTGGGACTGATGTTTGAAGGTCTTTATGCACTGGATTACATGCAGCAGCCTGTACCTGTGCTTGCAAAAAGTTCTGCGCTGTCAGCAGATGGACTGACATTGACAATCTACCTCCGTGAAAATATAAAATGGCAGGATAAAATGCCTTTCAAACCTGAGGATGTAGTTTTTACAATTAATACATTGTTAGATACAAAGATCAGCAGCATATATTCTAAAAATGTAAAATTTATAGAATCAGCAACAGCCGGTGGAAACAATGCGGTCATAATAAAATTAAAACAGCCTTATTCCTTTATAAAAAACGAATTAAC
The DNA here is from genome assembly GCA_029266335.1 of Eubacterium sp. Lineage (GTDB taxonomy): Bacteria > Bacillota > Clostridia > Acetivibrionales > DSM-1351 > Ruminiclostridium. The sequence goes on from JAQSXC010000192.1 coordinate 1,524, forward strand.
CTTTCCAATAATACCTGTACACCATTTTGTTAATGAGAAGGTTGCAGAAAAGAAATCAAAAGCCAATCTGAATCCAATAGGAACAGGCCCATATCGTTTCGGTTCATATAATGAGAAGACCGGTGTAAAATTAAAGATGAATGAGATCTGGTGGAATGCAGAAGCAGTTGACAGTGAAGCGGATGCAACCGGTACAACGACTACGACTAGTACGACCACAAACAGCATAAGTACAAATCCGGATAAAAATAATCCGGCAGAAGTATTACCTTATATCTCCACAATAGAGGTTAAGGTTTTCAGTAATGCAAACAGTGCGAATGCTGCATTCCAGGCAAGAGATGTCGATGTGCTGCCTGCCCAGTATGTTGAATACAGAAAATACATCGGACGTACAGATATAAACTTAAAGAGGTATGCAGGCAGAAATTATGAGTTTCTTACTCTGAATATAAAAAAAGGCCCTCTTCTTGATAAAAATCTTAGAAATGCTGTTAATTATCTGATTGATAAAAAACAGCTGGTGGAATCCGCTGCATCAGGTATTGCGGTGCCTGCTGAAATTCCGGTGCAACCAAATTCATGGGTTTATCAGCTTGTAAATCTGCAGCAGAATGATATCAGCAAGGCAAAGACTCTTATGTCTCAAAGCGGTTACGTATTGGATGCAAAAAAGAAATATGTAAAGAAATCAGGTAAAAAAGCATTAAGCTTAAAGCTTATAGTTAATGATGACAATACTCTGCGATATAATACCGCTACTCAAATAGCCAGCCAACTTGGGAAAAACGGCATAGCGGTAGAGGTGGTAAAGCTCTCCTGGGAACAGCTGCAGAACACATTAAAGTCGGGAGCCTATGATATGGCATTGACAGGTTACAGAATTTCATCAATACCTGACTTGTCTTTTGCCTATTCTACAGCAGAAATACAGACCGGTTTAAATACAGCAGGCTATAGTAACCCTGCTGTTGACGGTTATCTGCAGCAGGTACTGGCAGCAAAGAATACCGAGGCTCAGAAAAGTGCATATGTAAATTTATTAAATACTATTCTTGAAGACAGACCTTATATTGGGTTATACTTTCTTAATGATAGTATGATGTACAGCAAGAATATAAGAGGGGCGGTAAACCCCCATATTTGGAATAAATATAACGATGTTTCAAAATGGTATTTACCCTAAGAGCTAAAGGCCGGATGGCAGATGGAGGCACAGAGTGAAGGCTGCTTGAGCACATTATGTGTACTTTTGGGGCTTGGAGAAATCTGCCGGCAGGTTTTCTTTATTATTTATGACGCTGCAGAGCAGCAGGATGGGAGACTATATGATTTGGGCACTGATAATTATTGTTGGTTTTATATTGGACAGGCTATCTAAAATATGGGTGATGGACACTGTTGCAGGGAATCCTATTACCGTAATAAATAACTTTTTTTATCTCAGACATCTGGAAAATGAGGGAGCAGCATTTAGCATTCTGCAGGGTAAGACCATTATATTTTTGATAGTGATACCAATTATATCGTTAATTATGATAGCCATAATTATTAAAAATAAAAATAAGTTTCTCAGAACAACTCTTTCAATTATACTCGCCGGAGCTTTGGGCAACCTATATGATAGAATTTTCAATAACGGAAAGGTAATTGACTTTCTTGAGTTCCATTTCGGGAGCTATTATTTTCCCACTTTTAATGTGGCAGACTGTTTTGTAGTAGTTGGAACCATTCTGCTGGCGATATATATTCTGTTTGCATATAAGGAAGAAAACAAGGTTGAACCTGCAAAGGCGTCAACAGATGAGGATAATAAGGACTCCTGAAATAATAACACACGATTTTGAAGCGAGGAATTTTCCGATAGTACAAGGCTGAGGAAGGCGCATAATTGCTTTATTGCAACGAAGTACTGCAAGGGCAGTACTTTCCGACAACGTAAAAATATCGGAAAATAACCGCTTCAAAAATGGAGGTTATTGTTTTAAGAGTCCTAAAAAATAAAACGGAGGCAAATTTGAAAGAACTAATATTGGAATGCGATGAAAGCTCGGTTCGGATTGATGCCTGGCTGTCGGCAAAGCTGGAGGAATACTCCAGATCATATATCCAGAAGCTTTGTCAGGATGGAAATATAAAAGTAAACGGAGCAGAGGTAAAATCAAACTACAAGCTTAAGGTCGGAGATCAGGTGACAACAGCTATTCCCGAAGCAGAGGTTCTGCAGGTTAAGGCTGAAGAGATCCCTCTGGATATATTTTATGAAGATGAACATATTATTGTAATCAACAAACCCAAGGGAATGGTTGTACACCCTGCAACAGGAAACTATTCAGGTACTCTTGTAAATGCACTGATGAAACACTGTGGAGACAGTCTTTCTGATATAAATGGAATTATCCGGCCCGGCATTGTACACAGAATCGACAAGGACACCTCCGGTTTACTGGTGGTGGCAAAAAATAATCATGCACATGAATTCCTGTCAAAAAAGCTTAAGGCTCATGATATTAAGAGAGAGTATATTGCATTGGCAGAAGGTATAATTTATGAAAACAGCGGTAAAATTGACGCTCCTATTGGAAGACATCCTGTTGACCGAAAAAAAATGAGTGTTAATTTAAAGGTTGGGAGAAATGCAGTAACTCATTTCAGAGTTATTGAAAGATTCCCTTCTGCAACTTATCTGGAGTTGAAGCTGGAGACAGGCAGGACCCATCAGATCAGAGTACACATGTCCTATATCAAGCACCCTATTATCGGTGACGAAGTTTATGGCAGAAAGAAGCAGAGATTTGATACCCACGGGCAGGTTCTGCACGCAAAGAGGCTTTCCTTTGAGCATCCTGCCACCGGAAAGCTGATGGAGTTTGAAACACCGGTGCCTGCTTACTTTGAAAAATTATTGGAAGAGTTGACTGAACAAAAATAAAGTAAGGAGGTAAAATGGCAGACTATATACTTACCTATACAAAAACAAAGTTTTATCCGTTGGAACCTGTTAAGTCAGATATAAAAATAGAGGATATAGCCCATTCTTTATCTTTACTAACAAGAGCAAATGGTCATTTGGAACATTTTTATTCGGTAGCGCAGCATTGTGTCAATTGTTACAGAGAAGCCAAGACTCGTGGTTACTCCGGGAGAGTACAGCTTGGCTGCCTTTTGCATGATGCCAGCGAAAGCTATATATCTGACCTGACAAGACCTGTAAAGAAAAACCTGTCCCAATATTTTATCATTGAGGAAAAACTCCAGAACGTAATCTACGAATGGTTCGGAATAGGCGATTTATCAGAAGAAGAATGCGAACAGATAAAAGATGTGGATGACAGCCTGCTTTATTATGAATTTAAAGAGTTAACCGATTTTAGCGTATTTGAAAGTGTGCCTTATATATCAATGCAGCATGATTTCTCTCAAAGACTCTTTAAAAGTGTTGAAGTGGAATTTATTAATATATTTAATGAGTTAATCAGTTTATTAAATATAAACTAAAACTAATTATATATGCTTTCTCAATATTTTGTGAGAAAAGGCAGAGGGTACATATTATGTATAATATAGCGAGCATGGTTGCTGCATGGAAGGAAGACCGCCGGAATTCCTTCAGGATTGTGGCTTTCGGTTCAAGTAATACAGAGTTGTTTCTTCATTCCGAAGGGAGGCACAACTGGGTTGACTGGCTTAATATAACCCTTAGACAGCATATAGGCCGAAATGTTTCGGTAATCAACCAGGGGGTATGCGGTGATACTACCGAAGAACTTCTTGACCGGTTTGAAAGGGATGTTCTACCTCTTTCTCCTCGGATAGTATTAATAACTATTGGGGGAAACGATGCTTCCAGAGGTTTTGCCTTTGAACATTATTATAATAATTTGAAAATTATTTGTACAAAGTGCCTTCAGAATAGTTTTCTGCCAATTCTTCAGACCTATTATTGTCCTTTTTTTGAAGAAAGTCCTGAGGGTTTCAAAGATAGCTTTGAGTCATTTGTTGCAGCCAACAGGGCTTTGTCAAAGGAAATGGAGCTTCCGCTCATTGATCAGTACAGCCATTTTGAACCACTATATTCAAACAAAAGGCAGCTATACAGAGGGATGATGAGAGATATGCTTCATTTAAATTATTACGGTAATGCGGTTATGGGTACTATAGCCGCCAGATTTTTTGAACTTCCTGATCCGGATTTACCTGAAGATATCAGGAAAGAAGTCATGCTGTATCTTGAAGAAATTATGCAATAATATTATACCAGAGGTAATAATGAATAAAGGATATATATACATACTAATAACTGCCTTTGCATTCAGTACCATGGAGATTGCCGGTAAGATGATTTCCAGTCAGTTTAATCCCTTTCAGCTTACTTTTCTAAGATTTGCAATAGGTGGACTGGTTTTACTTCCTCTAGCCATAAGGGAAATAAAGAAGAGAAAACTCAGATTGTCAAGGGGAGATTTTGCTTTTTTTGCCCTGACCGGAATTATAGGTATTTTAATCAGCATGTCATTTTTTCAGCTGGCAATACTCAATACAAAGGCATCAATTGTTGCTGTTATATTCAGTACTAATTTTGTTTTTACAATTCCGTTTGCGGTTATATTTCTAAAGGAAAAGTTTAGTAAAAGAACTTTTTTGGCTATTGTAACAAGTATTTTTGGAATTTTTCTTATATTTAACCCCTTCAATGTAAACCCTGATATGAAGGGAATTTTGCTGGCTTTCGCTGCTGCGATTGCATTTTCATTATTCAGTGTTACAGGTAAAACCAGAATACATAAATACGGAGGCTTGATACTTAACAGCTTTTCCTTTATCATAGGAAATATATTTCTACTGGTATTTCTTTTATTTTTCAAAGTGCCCGTATTTTCGGGTATTAATCCAGGAAACCTGCCACATCTTTTATATCTTGGCATATTTGTTACAGGAATCGGGTATCTTTGCTATTTTGAGGCAATGAAACATACCTCAGCCATAACAGCTTCCATGGTATTTTTCATAAAACCTGCCCTTGCACCGGTGCTGGCCCTGCTAATACTCAGAGAGAGCATATCCTTACAGGTATTTGCCGGGATAGTATGTGTAATTGCCGCATCACTGATAATTTTTCTAAGACGGGATTAAATATTAACTTCCGCATTAAACAAACGGGCCAATAGCAGGATGACCTCCGCTCAGCCGAAATGTTTCTATAAAAACCACGTGTTTTAAAAACATAGCTATAGACAATACCGGTTTCATATGTTATTATTTTAAGAAATAACGAGGAAATAGATTTCCCCCACTTCTACAAATGGGGGGTACCGCTTCGGTTTTCAGGCGGTGAGTATATCTCCCGCCTCGTTGAAACGCGCAGAGGTAATAAAATTTTTCTCCAACCGAAAAAATTTATCTGAACCTATGCGTTATAAATGATTTACCTTTAAATTAGTCCAGAGAGGCTATAAGGTGAGAGATACTAAACAAACATGATTTCACTATAATCCAAGTTTGAATATGAGCTTGTACAAAAGCCTTATTCATCATACAGGTTATATTTTGATATGTTTAAGCTTCTTGCCTATGGCGGGAAGCTTTTTTGATGTCCGGTTAGAAAAGATATTTTAGCTAATATTAAAATTAATATAACGAGGCGGAAAAATGTCCCCCACTTCCACAGGTGGCGGGTTCCGCTCAGGTTTTCAGGCGGCGAGTATATCTAAAGTCTTCACTCCGTGAAGACTTGGCCTCATTGAAACGCCGCTGATGTAAAAAAAAATTTCTACCATTGAAAAATTTTCTTTGAATTAGGCGTTATAAATCTGTTGATAAAAAAGAGAGGATGATCAGTATGCAAAAAACTGAAATAATGGACGAAAGCGCAATTTCCAGAGCCATAACAAGAATTTCCCATGAGATCATTGAAAAGAACAAGGGGATTGAAAACCTTGTACTTATAGGAATTCAAAGAAGAGGGGTTCCTCTGGCAAGAAGGATTGCAGATAAAATCAAAAGTGTGGAGAACAGTGAAATACCTGTGGGAATATTGGATATTACTCTGTACCGCGACGACCTGAGCCTGCTTAATGAACATCCTGTAATAAACGGAACTGAAATTAATTTCGACATAGTAAATAAAAAGGTTGTTCTGGTAGATGATGTTATATATACCGGAAGAACGGTCAGAGCTGCAATTGATGCCATAATGGATATTAACAGACCACAGATGATACAGCTGGCTGTACTGATTGACAGAGGCCATCGTGAACTGCCCATCAGAGCTGATTATGTCGGTAAAAATGTTCCGACTTCACGCAGTGAAATTGTTCACGTTAATGTGGTTGAAATTGACGGAGAAAACAGTGTAACCATATCGGACAAGGAATAGTCCAGCTTTTTCACGAACTACGTGTCTTTTTATACTGTATTATTCGCCGCTATTGCGCGTCAAAAAACCGCAAGCGGTTTTTAAATCTAAATTCATCGCCGTATAGCGGCGGAATGGAGTTCAGCGTGAAGAGAAAATAGAGTATTAATCCTGCTCTTCACGCATAAAAAAGCCACTACGTGTCTTTTATACTGTATTATTCGTCGCTATTGCGACGGGAGGAGAACTAGTATGAATTTAAAATCCAAAGACCTGCTTGGATTGAGAGATATATCGGCAGAAGAAATAGAGTACATTTTAAACACTGCAAAAACCATGAAATATATTCTCAGTTCAAACAATAAGAAAACAGCACATCTTCAGGGGAAATCAAAATCAATTATAACTCTTTTTTATGAAAACAGCACCAGAACAAGGCTTTCCTTTGAACTTGCATCAAAATATATGGGAGCTAATGCTGCCAACATCTCAGCCTCCAGCAGCAGTGTACAGAAAGGGGAAACCCTTATTGACACCGGAAGAACCATAGACAGCATGGGCTCAGACGTAATTATAATCAGGCATCCAATGTCGGGGGCACCTCATCTTTTAGCCCAAAATGTTAAATCTTCAGTAATAAATGCCGGTGACGGTATGAATGAACATCCTACGCAAGCACTTCTTGATATGTTTACAATGGTTGAAAAAAAAGGAAGACTGAAAGGTCTGAAAGTTGCTATAATAGGTGACATTCTGCATAGCAGGGTAGCTAGAAGCAATATCTGGGGACTCACAAAAATGGGTGCAGAGGTTAATGTATCCGGACCTGCAACACTTATTCCACCCGGAATAGAGAAGCTGGGTGTAAATGTTTTCAGCACTGTTCAGGAAGCAATACTCGATGCTGATGTGGTAATGGGACTCAGAATTCAGCTGGAACGGCAGAAGAAGGGTTTATTTCCATCTATCAGGGAATACTCAAGATTCTTTGGACTTGATGAAAAGAGACTGAAATTGGCCAGAGAGGACGCAATAGTAATGCATCCGGGTCCGGTAAACAGGGGAGTTGAACTGTCTTCAGCAGTTATGGATGGAGACGAGTCTACAATTGATGAACAGGTTACCAATGGAGTAGCAATCAGAATGGCTTTACTATATCTATTAACCAGGAGGGGCTCAGCAAATGAAGTTATTGATTAGAAACGGACATATAATAGATGCCAAAAGCGGTTTGGACAAGGTTTCAGACATACTGGTTGAAGATGGTGCGGTAATTGACATAGGCGATGAAATAGATTCAACCGGGTGTGAAATAATAGAAGCTGAAGGAATGTATGTAATACCGGGATTGGTTGATGCCCATTGTCATCTGAGAGATCCTGGGTTTGAATACAAGGAAGATATCGAATCGGGAACAAGAAGCGCTGCAAAGGGTGGTTTTACCTCGGTGGCATGTATGCCAAACACTAACCCGGTACTGGACAATGAGGCCATGATAAAATATGTAATTAATAAGGCAGCTTCGGATGGTCTGGTCAATGTATATCCCATCGGCGCTGTATCAAAAGGGCTCAAAGGCGAGGAATTAAGTGAGATCGGAGAGCTTAAATTTGCAGGTGCGGTTGCTCTTTCAGATGACGGAAAGCCGGTAAATAACTCCTCGCTTATGAAAAAAGCAATGCAGTATGCATCAATGTTTGATATAACAATTATATCCCACTGTGAAGATCTTGACCTTGTGGATGAAGGGCTTATGAATGAAGGTTACTATTCATCAGTACTGGGCCTGAAGGGAAATCCGGCACCTGCTGAAGAAGTAATGATTGCAAGAGATCTTATCCTGGCAGAATACACCAAAGCAACAGTACACATAGCGCATGTGAGCACCGAACTTGGTGTCGATCTGATCAGGAATGCGAAAGCTCGAGGCGTAAATGTAACTGCCGAAACCTGTCCCCATTATTTTACACTTACAGATCAAGCCTGTGAAGGCTTCAACACAAATGCAAAGGTAAATCCTCCGCTAAGAACTCAAAAGGATGTTGATGCAATTATAGAGGGCTTGAAGGATGGTACCATCGATATAATTTCCACTGATCACGCACCGCATCACAAGGATGAAAAAAACGTTGAATTCAAGCAGGCTGCAAATGGTATGGTCGGTTTTGAAACTGCTTTTCCTCTCGCTATAACCTATCTTGTTAAACCCGGACATCTTACTTTAAACCAATTAGTTCAGAAAATGTGTGTAAATCCATCAAAAATGCTGGGTCTAAATAAGGGAACGATTGAAGTGGGGTTCAGTGCCGACCTTATGATATTCAATATAAACGAACACTTTACTGTAGACATAAATAAACTTGAATCAAAAAGCAAGAATTCGCCATTCCACGGTTTCAAGCTGTACGGTTATCCGCAGTATACAATAGTAGGCGGTAACCCTGTAGTCAGATCAGGGCAAATCATATAGCCCCATGTAAGTTTAACAGAGGCGGTGAATATGATATACGCCTTGACTGAATGTAGTTTTGTTTAAAGACTTTAGTGAGATATGGAGGTAAAAAATGTTTATAGACAGACTTATTGAAAGTATCAGGGAAAAAAATAACCCCACGGTGGTTGGACTTGACCCTAAAATTGAATATGTACCGGCTTTTATCAGAGAAGAGGCCTTTAAAGAATTCGGAGTAAGCTTGAAGGGTGCCGCTGAAGCAATAATCCGGTTCAACAAATTGCTGATCGATGCCATATACGATCAGGTGCCGGCAGTAAAGCCACAGCTTGCCTATTATGAAATGTATGGTGTTGAAGGGATGATTGCTTTCTATGAAACCTGCAAATATGCAAAAAGCAAAGGCCTGCTGGTAATAGCCGACGGAAAGAGAAACGATATCGGAACCACAGCGGAAGCTTATTCAAAAGCATTTTTAGGAGAAACCGCTCTTACTGCAGAAATAAAGGAAAAGGCATTTGACACAGATGCCCTGACAGTAAGCCCATATCTTGGAGTAGATGGTATAAAACCGTTTGTCGATGATTGTATAAATAATGAAAAAGGAATATTCGTACTTGTCAAAACTTCCAACAAATCTTCAGGACAACTTCAGGATCTGGTAACACAGGATTGCAGAAGCATTTATGAAATAATGGCAGGTTATGTAAATGAATGGGGTAAAAATGTTACCGGTAAGTATGGCTACAGCAGTGTTGGAGCAGTGGTAGGAGCGACCTATCCAAATCAGGCAAAGCTCCTTCGCTCAATAATGAAAACCGCATATATACTTGTACCGGGCTATGGAGCTCAGGGAGGAACGGCAAGAGACTGCGTCAACAGCTTCAACAAGGACGGGCTTGGTGCTATAGTAAATGCCTCCAGAAGTGTTATGTGTGCATATATGTCAGATGCCTGGAAAGGCAGGTACAGTGAGGAGAATTTTGCAGAAGCCGCAAGAGCAGAAGTAATACGAATGAAGGATGATTTGAACAGTGCTCTGGCTGAGAGATAACTTGTAATGGAATGACACCGCTTACAGCCAACGCGGATATTAAATAACAGCGTGCAAGTGCTTCAGCACTTTGAGCATGCGGATGGAGGTTGTATGAAAGCATTTTTACTACTGGAAGATGGAACGGTATTTGAAGGAAACAGCTTTGGAATGGAAGGCAGGGTAGTTGGTGAAGTAGTATTCAACACCGGAATGACAGGCTATCAGGAAGTTCTTACCGACCCATCCTACTGCGGACAGATTGTTTGTATGACATATCCACTCATAGGAAATTACGGAGTAAACTTCGATGATATTGAATCCTTAAAGCCCCAGGTAAAGGGCTTCATTGTAAGAGAATTATGTAAGACCCCCAGCAACTGGAGATCAATAGAGTCTCTTAATGAATATTTAAAAAGAAATGAGATAATCGGTCTTGAAGGTATAGATACAAGAGCGCTTACAATAATACTGAGAGACAAGGGAACCATGAAGGGAACAATTGTAACAGGAGATACTCTTGAGGAAGTTGAAGAGAAAATTGCTGAAGTTAAAAGCTATGAAATAAGCAATCCTGTTTTACAGGTTACAACCCCCGAAATAAAGCACTACAGCGGAGAGGGCTATAAAATAGCACTTCTGGATTACGGTCTTAAGAAAAACATTGTCAGATCACTTCAAAAAAGAAACTGCGAGGTCTACGTTTTCCCATGCACAGCAACAGCCGAAGAGATTCTCGGTATAGAACCCGATGGAATAATGCTGTCCAACGGTCCCGGAGATCCAAAGGATTGCCAATTTCAGATAGATAATATTAAAAAGCTGATAGGTAAGAAACCGATATTCGGAATATGTCTCGGACATCAGCTTACAGCGCTTGCAAACGGTGCTAACACCGAAAAACTCAAATACGGACATAGAGGCTGCAACCATCCTGTAAAGGATGTTGAAAAGGATATGACTTATATAACCTCGCAAAATCACGGTTATACCATCGTTAAGGAATCTCTGGACCCCGAAATAATGTGCATAAGTCATATAAATATGAATGACGGAACAATTGAGGGCTTGAAATACAGGCACGCTCCGCTGTTCACCGTACAGTTCCACCCCGAGGCATCACCGGGACCCGGAGATACCGCTTACCTCTTTGATGAGTTTATTAAAATGATTGACGAAGCAAACGCTGTATAATAAGTAAAATTACTTGAGAATTTCAAATAAGGTTTATCCGAATATGAGATGGAAAACGCGTGAAGAATGAATTTACTGCATTCATAAGATACTTCACGAATGGAAAAGCCACAAGTGTCTTTTCCTTAATACTTATGTCGTCTGCAGTAGCGGCGGAATGGAGCGCAATATGCCAAGACGTAATGATATTCACAAGGTATTGGTTATCGGGTCGGGTCCGATTATTATAGGACAGGCAGCCGAGTTTGACTATGCTGGAACGCAGGCTTGTCAGGCACTCAGGGAAGAAGGAATAGAGGTTGTTCTTGTAAACAGCAATCCTGCAACAATTATGACAGATACCAATATAGCAGATAAAGTATATATAGAACCTCTAAAAGCAGAGGTAGTTAAGAATATAATAAGAACTGAAAAACCTGACAGCATCCTGCCTACTCTGGGTGGACAGACCGGCCTGAATCTTGCAATGGAGCTTGCAGAGTCAGGTTTCCTTGAGGAACAGGGAGTTAAGCTTCTTGGCACTGCAACTGAAGCCATCAAGATGGCAGAAGACAGACAGGACTTCAAGGATACAATGGAGCGTATAGGTGAACCCTGCATCGCCAGCAAGGTTGTAACAACCATTGAGGATGCAGTCGCATTTGCAAAGGAAATAGATTATCCGGTTATAGTAAGACCTGCCTATACTCTTGGTGGTACAGGAGGCGGTATTGTAAACAATGAAGAGGAATTAAGAGAAACAGGAGGGCATGGATTAAGACTCAGCCGTGTTCATCAGGTGCTTATTGAAAAATGCATAGCAGGTTGGAAAGAGATTGAATATGAAGTTATGCGTGACAGCAAGGGAAATGTTATCACTGTATGTAATATGGAAAACATTGACCCGGTAGGAGTACATACCGGTGACAGTATTGTTGTGGCACCGTCACAAACTCTGGCAGACAAGGAATACCAGATGCTGAGGACGTCAGCTCTTAAAATAATATCTGCACTTGGAATACAGGGGGGCTGTAATGTTCAGTATGCGCTCCATCCCACAAGCTTTGAGTACGCAGTTATAGAGGTTAATCCAAGGGTCAGCCGTTCCTCAGCATTGGCTTCCAAGGCAACAGGCTATCCAATAGCAAAGGTTGCTTCAAAGATCGCAATCGGTTATGGTCTTGACGAAATTAAAAATGCAGTAACAGGTAAAACTTATGCCTGCTTTGAACCGACTCTTGATTATGTAGTCGTAAAGATCCCAAAATGGCCCTTTGATAAGTTTGTTAAGGCAAAGAGAACACTTGGAACCCAGATGAAAGCTACAGGAGAGGTAATGTCCATCAGCAGTTCCTTTGAAGCGGCTCTGATGAAAGCCATCCGCTCACTTGAACTGGGAATTTTCACACTTGAACAGGACATATATGTAAAACTGGATGGCAATGAGCTTGTAAGAAAACTTTCAGACATAAACGACGAAAGAATATTTGTAATTGCAGAAGCTATACGCCGTTCAGTCACACTTGAAGAAATTCATGAAATAACCAAAATAGATTACTTCTTCCTCTGTAAATTAAAGGAACTTGTGCTGATGGAAGAAAAGTTAAAGACAATAACTCCTGAACTGCTTACAAGGGATATCCTGAAAAAAGCAAAGAAAATGGGCTTTACTGACAGAGTTATAGGAAAGCTCACAGGAGCGACCAAGGAGCAGATCTCAAGGCTAAGAAAGGAACAGGGGATAACAGCAGCCTACAAAATGGTTGATACCTGTGCTGCTGAGTTTGAGGCTGCAACACCTTACTATTACTCAACCTACGATGATTTTTCAGAAGTAAAGCAATCCAGTAAGGAAAAAGTTCTGGTACTGGGTTCGGGCCCTATCAGGATAGGCCAGGGTATAGAATTTGACTACTGCTCGGTTCACTCTGTATGGGCACTAAAGGAGCTGGGCTATGAAACAATAATTGCAAACAATAACCCTGAGACAGTAAGTACTGACTTTGATACTGCTGATAAGCTGTATTTTGAACCACTTACTCCTGAGGATGTTGAAAACATAGTTGAAGCAGAGAACCCGAAAGGCGCCATAGTACAGTTCGGTGGTCAGACTGCAATCAAGCTGACAAAGGCGCTTGATGAAATGGGTGTCAAAATTTTCGGAACCGAGCCAAAAAACGTGGATGCTGCCGAGGACAGGGAAAAGTTTGACGAGATACTTGAAAAGACAGGTATACCCAGACCACAGGGTAAAACCATCTTTACTCTGGAGGAAGCTCTTGCTGCCGCAAATGAGCTGGGTTATCCCGTTCTGGTAAGACCATCCTATGTCCTGGGAGGACAGGGTATGGAGATTGCCTATAATGACAAGGACGTAGCAGAGTTCATGGAGATCATCAACAGAACTGTTCAGGAACATCCGATCCTTGTAGACAAGTACATGATGGGTAAGGAAATAGAAGTAGACGCCATATGCGACGGCGAAAACATATTGATTCCAGGTATTATGGAGCACCTTGAAAGAGCCGGTGTTCACTCTGGCGACAGTATCTCGGTATATCCGACCCAGACCATCAGCGACAAGACCAAGGCGGTAATTGTGGATTATACCGAAAGACTTGCCAAAGCGCTTAAGGTTGTGGGTCTTGTGAATATACAGTATGTTCTTTACAACAATGAAATTTACGTAATTGAAGTGAATCCGAGGTCAAGCAGAACAGTTCCATATATCAGCAAGGTTACAGGAATTCCAATGGTTAACCTTGCTACTAAATGCATGATGGGTATGAAGCTCAGTGACTTCAAGTTTGGTACAGGCCTATACAAAGAACCTGAATATGTATCTGTAAAGGTTCCTGTGTTCTCCTTCGAAAAGTTGCACGATGTTGACATCAGCCTTGGTCCTGAAATGAAATCTACCGGTGAAGTTCTGGGTATTGCCGACAACTTCCCCGAGGCACTTTACAAGGGTATAATTGCATCGGGTATCAAGCTCCCTCAGAAAGGTGACGGAATACTGATGACGGTAAGGGATACCGACAAACCAGAATTGATTCATATAGCTGAAGAGTTTGAAAAGCTAGGGTTTACCCTCTATGCCACAGGAAAAACAGCTCATATGCTGAATCACAACGGAATAGCAACGAATGCCGTTAAGAAGCTGGATGAAGGTTCTCCGAACATTCTGGACCTCATACAGTCAGGCAAGCTGGGAATGATTATAAATACTCCTACAAAGGGAAGAAAGCCTGACAGGGATGGTTTCAAAATCAGAAGAAAAGCAGTAGAAATGTCAATACCCTGCCTGACTTCACTGGATACGGCACTGGCAATAATCAATTGCCTCAAGCTGGGCAAAACCGAAGGTGAGCTGGAAGTTTTGAATTTGAGTATATTTGAATGAAGAATGGAAAAAGAGATATGACTATTTAAGAGTGAAGGCAAAACATTTAAACATATTTTATGAGCAATATCTGTTTTAGTACGCGAGTACAATTTCAGTAAATGGGAAGCTCGGTTAAAATTTATTGCTTGAAATTGTAGGTAGAGCACAAGGATTTTGGCCGGTAAGACAGGATGTCACTTTAGTTTTAATGCAGCACTCCGAGAACAGGATGTTCGAGTAGCTGCCTATCCCCACGCAAGTGTGGGCAGACGGAAAATACTTGTGGTGAACCGAACTGTTTCATGCAATAAATTTGGGAGCAATCCATTTATTGAAGTTCGTACGGGAGTACTATACATGTATTTTATCACATAAAATCTTTTTAAAATTTGCGGTCGCTCTTATTAGATTTATCATCTTTTGGATATTAGGAGTGAAAATAAATATGAAAAAAGTTCTCAAGGAACAAATTACAGACCTTCAGATGCTCTGTGACGATGTTTACAAAATGACCATCAAGTCTGAATATGTGGCGCAGAATGCGGTTCCAGGGCAATTTGCAAACGTTAAATGCGGAGGTATTGATGCTTTGCTCAGAAGACCTATCAGCATTTGTGATGCAGACAGATCCAACAATACCTTTGACATAGTTTTCCAGGTAAAGGGAAACGGGACTGAAAAGCTGAGCTGTAAATGTATTGGTGAAGTTGATATAATGGCTCCTCTGGGAAAGCCATTTACAATAGAAGAAAAATATAAAAGTATGGTTGTTGTGGGAGGCGGCATTGGAACCTTCCCTCTCCTCTATCTGTTAAAGAGCAGTAATGCCGGGCAA
>JAQSXC010000193.1 GCA_029266335.1 Eubacterium sp.
CAATAATCATGATACTACTTGTCAACAGTACTAACTATGTATCTGAGAAAAACAAAGACGCTGATGAGGCAATTTCAGTCTTTCAGCAAATGGAGAATTCTTTGATACTGCTGAAAAGTGATTCTCGGAATAGTCAATATGCGTCGAAAATTGAAAAGATCTACGAAACTATAAGGTTTAGTGACAAATCGTGTTATCTGGATTCGGATGGAATTATTGCTGAAAAAATTACAGAATTGGAGATGTCTCTTACGGAAGGTTCCAATAAAAATGATGAAGAGATTAAGGCTGTTCTTGAAGAGTTACTGCTATTAACTAAGAAGAGGTCATTGGAAGTCAGCGGTATAAAAACGGGGGGGATATAAAGTGGCTGAAATTAATAAATCAAAACCTGCAATTGTTATAGGTACAATAATTGGAAAGGTAGTGACTGTTGTTGGTTGGATATGGTCTGTTTTCTGGGGACTTATGGCTATTATGAGTTTTTCAACAGATGATCTTCTGAATGATACAACGTTTAGAGTTACATCATTCATATTATTTCTGTCAGGTGTATTATTAATTGTTTTAGGAAAACAAAATACAAATCTGATTAAGTTATATAGAAAATACGTTGCTCAATTATCAATTGACGAAAATCATTCGATATCTAATTTGGCAGCATCGACAGGACAACCAGTTGATTTTGTAAGAAAAAAATTAAATAAAATGATTGAAAAAAAATACTTCGTTAATGCTTATATTGATGAAGCAAATGGGTGCATAGTTTTATCAAATCAAGGGGATTCAAATCAATCTAATCAAACTGTTCATACCGAACGTACTGAACATTCAGTAAAGACAGTTAAAACAAACAATATGAATAAAACTGTAAAGATAAGCCAGACTATAACTGGTGATTTGGCAGAATTTGACTCTGCATTTGCAGAATTTGAATCTGCATTTGCCGACTTTGATTCTGCATTTGCAGAATTGGATGATGATTCCCATAAAACTGAAACCGTAAAACCGGAAATAAAAGCTGTCAAATGCAAAGGCTGTGGTGCAACAAACAAGGTTCTTACTGGTTCGGTTGCTGAATGTGAATTCTGCGGGTCTTACCTGCAAGCTTAATTTTATATTAACCTTTAAATTATTATTAAAAAACAGCCGGAAAAAATTCCGGCTGTTTTTTGTTGTGGATTCGGTTATTTTTACTACATGGTATAAATAAAGTAAAACTTAACAAACATAATGTTATGAGAATTCTTTTTGAAAGGAGTTAGCAGCATTTGTCAAATCATAATCAACTTATAGAATCATTAAATGAAAAAATTGACGATATGTCATTAAAAATGGAGAAGCTAAAGTTTGTTGATTACGTTTATTTTCTGGAACATCCAAGAAAGATGCTTTGGGCTAACTTTATAAACGGAGTGGCAAGGGGCTTTGGCATAGCAATCGGCTTTACTCTTTTAGGTGCTATAGCTATTTATATTTTGAACAAAATAGTTCAGTACAATCTACCTTATATCGGTGAGTTTATAAGTGAAATAGTTAAAATTGTTCAAAGCAGTATGCGGAATGTGAGATAGGGAAAGATTAAATACGCAGAGAACAAATATTTCGTCTTTCTGAAAAACGGAGGTAGCCTTATGGAAAAGTATAAATTGGACCAATTGAAAGAAAAACTTAAGAAGCAGGAAAAGAACATGAGCGAGACACTAAGTACAATGCATAGAAATGGTGATGCTGACATGAGCGAGCATTATCCAACTGAGTTATCCAATTATGATAATCATCCTGCCGATCACGGAACCGAACTTTATACACTGGAAATGAATATGGCACTTAAGGTGCATGAACAGACAAAATTAAATGATATACAGAAGGCACTAAAGAAATTTGAAAATGGAACATACGGACGTTGCGAACATTGCCATAAAGAAATTGGTTTTGAGAGACTTGAGGTAAAACCCAGTGCGGGTTTATGTTATGAATGCGAAATGGAACTGGAATCAAAAGAAAGAAATACGGCCGATCAGCAGTATGGCGAAATATTTGATTCGCCATTCGGAAGAAAATATCTCAACAGTCAGGAGGATGACGAATTTGAAGGTATGGATCAGCTAAATGATTTAATAAAATACGGGTCTTCTGATTCTCCGCAGGACATGGGTGGGTATGCCGATTTTGAAGAATATTATACAAATAAGGTGGACAATCAGGGAATTGTTGAAGAGATTGATAAGATATCAAATCAGCAATATAAGGATCAACTGCCATAAAACTTCTGTAAAAATAAAATTTTACTAAAATCTCCTCTCAGGTTTGTAGCTTTGTTTATAACAGGAGGAGATTTTTTATTGTATTTATTTATACAAACGCCAAAATTGAAATATAAATGCCAATAATGACCAATTGTTTTGAAGCCAGTTATAAATATAATTAAAGTAAACAGTAAATTATTGGAAACACAAAGGACAATAAAAACTTAATAAAGTCTTTTATCATCAGCGCCTGTTCAACAATTACATTAATTACATTATCTTATTAAATAATCTTTTTTCTCTATACATTAAAAACATATCGGTTTAAAATGCTACCTTTACCAGTCAGATTGACTTATAGAAGGAATACGAAAATATTCCAAAGGAAAGGGGGAATTTTATATTTTTGAGATGTACAACTGATTCGTATTACTCATTAAGTTATCTTACTATGGTTAATGGCACCGTTTCTTAAAGTAAATAACTATTCGAAAGGAGTAATAAATCAATGAAAAGATTTAAGAAACAAGTTTTTAGTTTGCTTCTGGTATTGGGTATGTTACTATCGATTTTTACGGTAACTAATGCAGCATCAACTACTTCCACGTCAAAAAATATTATCGCGTACTTTCCAAATTGGGGGATATACAATGCTGCTCATCGATCCATGACGGTGGGTATGATCCCCTGGAACAAGGTTACAGTTATAAATCATGCGTTTTTTGAAGTTGATTCAAGTTTTAAGCTTGCATCAACAGATACTTTTGCTGATTTTGATAAATCCATGGAGCATTCGGAAGGCTGGGATGCAAATCAGTTAAGAGGGCATTTTGGAGAATATAAATACTATAAGTCCCAGTATCCAAATGTAAAAGTAATGATATCTGTAGGAGGCTGGACAAGAGGCCAAAATTTCCATGCAATGGCTTTAACCGCAAATTCCAGAGCAACCTTTATACAAAGCATAATTGATTTCTTGAAAAAGTATCCCTTTGTTGACGGTATAGATTTAGACTGGGAATACCCTGGAGTTAACAGGGCTGCAGACCCTAACGATCAATATGACAGAGGTTGTCCCGGCGGACCGGAAGATAAGCAGAATTTCACAGCTTTACTCAAAGAAATACGCCAGGCATATAATAATAACGGTTTGTCCGGTAAGCTTCTTACAATAGCTGTTCCAAGCGGCTACGACAAGCTTGAGCTTCAGGAACCGGATAAATATGCTCAATATCTTGATTGGCTGAATGTTATGACTTATGATATGCACGGGGCCTGGGAAAATTCCACAAACCATCATTCTCCAATTTACGCAAACCCCAATGACCCATCAGGAACTGCACCTATTGACATTAAAAACAGATATAACTCGGATTCGGCAATGAAAACATTAAGAGATACTTACAACATACCTGCAAGCAAGCTCAATGTAGGCTCGCCGTTTTACTCAAGAGGGTGGAAGGGTGTAACCGGAGGGAGTAACGGAATGTATGGAACAGCCACGGGAGCCGCCACAGGTACATGGGATAATCCGCAATCTCCCGGAGGACAATATCCATATTTCACACTAAAAACAATGGAAAACCAAAATGGATATATTAAGTATAGAGATGATACATATGCCAAGACGCCATGGCTTTATAATGCTTCAGCAGGAATAGTTCTGAGTTATGAAGATGCTGCGTCTCTATCCGCCAGGTGTGATTATATAAACACCAATGGGTACGGGGGTCTGATAATTTGGGAGATCTCAGGGGACACAGAAAACTTTGAGCTTACAAATGTTGCTTATAACAAGCTCATCGGAGCTCCTGTACCGGGTGTTGCAACTCCAAATATAAGTCCAGCTGCCGGAAATTACAGTTCTCCTCAGACCGTATCCATAGCATGTACAACCTCAGGGGCTACAATAAGATACACCTTGGATGGAACAGAGCCCACAGCCAATTCACAGATTTACTCGAATCCTATAAATATTACTGCTACAACAACGGTAAAAGCAAAGGCATTCAAATCCGGAATGTCTGATTCCTCTACTGCAACAGCTGTCTATACTATCGGAAATACAGTTGAAACAGTTGCAGCACCAACATTCAGCCCTGCCGCCGGAACATATACGGCAGCGCAAAGTGTAACCGTTTCAAGCAGTACAGCCGGAGCTGCCATAAGGTATACCCTTGATGGGACAGAACCAACTTCATCCTCGGCACAATATACCGGGGCAATAAGTGTTACAGCAACGACTACTATTAAAGCAAAAGCCTTCAAAGCAGGTATGAATGATTCAGCAACCGTTTCTGCCACCTACACTATAAATAGCTCCGGTCCCGTTGCATGGGCAGCCAATACTGCATACAAGGTGGGCGATCTGGTGACTTACAGCGGAAAAACATATAAATGCATTCAGGCACATACTTCGTTAACAGGCTGGGAACCTGCAAATGTACCTGCACTATGGACAGCACAATAATCTTCAACTTTTTAAAAGCAGGATACAATAACCGGTTCAATTAACCGTGATACCTCATACAATTATTACTTTGCCAACTCGTCAGCCCAAAATTTATGTTACTTAGGCTTGCAAATATAGTGTTTGGCAATTTCAAATGTACAGGGCTATACTTTTCTTGGCCCTGTACATTATTATTTATGTAATCTGTTTTTTCCTGTATTAAAGCTTTAACTTGCCGGTATTTACTGGTATAATATTGCTAGAAACCTAGAGATGAGGTACACATGGCAGATTATAGCAAATATCTTATAATAACTGATTTAGATGGAACTTTGATCAATTCGAAACAAGTTATATCAGATAAAAATCTGAATGCAATAAAATATTTTACAGAACAAGGCGGAAGGTTTGCAATCGCAACAGGAAGGGGTATACAGAATATCAGACCTTTTATAAAAAATTTTGTATTGAACGGTCCTTGTATTCTATATAACGGAGCGGCAGTTTATGATTTCAATCATGAAAAACTGCTTCAGGCTGAATTCCTGGAAAAGGATATGCTGGTTGATTACATAAAGTATTGCCTGAGTACATATGAACAAATGGTAGTTGAGATATTTACACCTGAAGGTATGTATATAGTATCTCCCGAACAAAACATCGATCCGTTTGCACAACGTGAAAATCAACCGTTTTTTAGGGCAGATTTGGAGGAAGTATTGGAACATCATTGGTTGAAACTGATGCTTTGTGATAACCATGACACACTTAAAGAGGCTCAAAAGGCATTTGCCGATTTCGACCTGTCAGGCAAATTTGATAATGTCTTCTCTCATGAGTTATATTTTGAAGTATTAAAAAAGAGTGTTTCAAAAGGTTCGGCATTGCAAAGCCTGAAACTGCTTAACGATTACAGGGATAAAATCGTTGTTTCTGTGGGTGATTATGATAATGATATAGAAATGATAAGGCATGCCGATCTGGGACTGGCTGTTGAAAATGCAAGGGAATGTGTAAAACAGGCAGCTGACAGAGTAATAGTCAGTAATGACAATGATGCTATAAATGATATTATTTTTAACATTATACCAACTATATGAAAAGTCCTAATTATTTTTATTTTTACATTTTTGTGTCCTGTTAAAATTGATTGAATTCATTTAAAAATGGTGCTAATATAAAACTAACAATAGAGAATGTCAATTGCACAAGTAAGATTTAAAAATTACTTACCCCCTCATATATATGCTGGTGTGGCTCAAAGGCAGAGCAGCGGTATCGTAAACCGCAGGTTGCGAGTTCAATTCTCGCCACCAGCTCCAAATAAATGCTAATGAAATTAGCATTTATTTTTTTGCTAAAATGGGGTTTGAACCAGCATTTAATTTTTTACTTTTTATGGTATACTTAATCTTATTTATACAATTTTGTCGGAGAAATTATGAACATAATCCGAAGTGATAGCTTTTAAACTACACATTTCCGTTGAGCCTGGATGTGTTTTCACTGTGGATTCTTTCATTTTTCAGTGAATTCAGAACTAAAAGCCATATTATATGGAGAAAATTCTTTTGATTCTAAAGAACCATTTATATATTATCATTTCAAAATAAAATACCAGTGACATGCTGATCCATGTCCAGTACCACCTCCACGAATTATACTTGATGACTAATGTGTATCTTTCAAGAAAATATTCTAATAAAGTGAAGGCCGAACTAAAAATAAAATAATATAATATCCTTGCTTTTAAAGGTTTACTGTAAGGATAATTCAGAATGAAAAAAATCGTGATGATGGGGAGGATAAAATATTCAAAAGAAAAGCTTGTAGCATTGGCTTTTGACAGCTCTCGTACCGGGTAATCGAGGCAGGCAAATTCTACGGCAAATAGTCCCAAAATCCACGTAAAGAACTGGGTTGAGACAAAAATGAATGAAGCCTGAGGTATTTTTTTCCTTGGAATAAACAATATTGAGATGAAACTCATAACCCAAGCACTTACAAGTATAATTCTTTCAATTGGATACATGATTGATTTCTCCTGTTAACAGGGCTTCCTTTTTTGAAAACCATGAAATATATATATGGCAGATAATAAAATCAATGGAAAAATTAATATATAAGCGGATAATCTGTGAATGCGGAGTCCCCCTTTTTAAGTTTTCCAAATCGGTATAAACAGCAGTGAAATAAATAAACCATACTATGATTGATATAAAAATGAAAAAGTACAAAATTTTCTTGGCCCAAAATGCTATGGAGGGAAAAAGGAGAATGTACCATACATATACCATAGGAAAGAATATGTAGTTAGTTAAAAAACCAACCTGCGTTGCCCGTGAAAACTCTCTTACCGGATATTCAATGGAACCAATTTGTACTAAAATTATAGTTACAGCCCATGTGAGAGTTTGAAATATACAAAAGCTTATTAATGCCAGCCTATACTTGTTTCTGGGAATATAAAAAACAGATGCAATTGAAACAGCGGTAATTGCTACTAGAATAAAATGCTCCAAGGTCACGTATTAACACTTCCTAAAAAATTATTATTAATAATATTTCTCCTGATTGCGAAATTTATTTATATGTAATAGTTGATTATTAACTCTTATCATTAATAGTTCTCTTAAAAAATATAAATTTTTATTATTAGCATAAAACCTGCTTTTTATGGTATACTAATATTTCATACAATACTGAAGGGATGATATAATGGCAGAATTTTGTAGATGTGGATCAGTTATGATTAGCGGAAATTGTACCAACAAAAATTGTAGCAATAAAGTGGTTAAAGCAGCAAAAACAGCAGCTCCAGCAAAAATTAACAAAACCGGCCGTACAAGAATTACTGTGGATAATCCGGTACAGAAGAGTACTAAAATACCACGGGCATCTAAATGTATTACGTACCATATAAGTGAATTACCACCGAAAGAACAACACAATTAATGATTGAGCTGTACCAGATACATAAATGTTATTTTGATACAGCTATACAGCTAAAATGTATTTTAATTCCTGTGGTTAAAATTGCTCCAAAGCAGGAATTTTAAAAGAAGTTGTCGAAAATATCTCCTTAATCAAAAATCAAAACTATTTTGACTAAGGGGATTTTTTATGACCATAAAGGAACGTTATCTTGAAATATATAATACATACATTCATAGAGAAAGTTCGGATAAGCTGTTGGAATATCTTTTATCAAAATCAAGCGATTTCTTTACGGCACCTGCCAGCACAAGATTTCACGGGGCCTATGAAGGAGGGCTTGTGGAGCACAGTTTAAATGTATTCGATTGCCTCAAAGACTATCTATCCAGAGAGAGAGTCCAGAGCGTATATAAACTTGAATATGATCCCGAAAGTATTGCAATCGTGGCACTGCTGCACGACCTGTGTAAAATTAACTGCTATAAGGTAGGGTCAAGGAATGTGAAGGACGAAAATGGTATCTGGAAAAGTGTACCAACATATGAATACGACGACAGGCTGCCTTATGGACATGGAGAGAAATCTGTATATATAATTACCGGTTTTATGAAGCTGACAAGGGAAGAAGCCTTCGCTATAAGATATCATATGGGCTTTTCAGGGGTTGAAGACAAAAGAAATGTGGGAGATGCGTTTGAACAATTTCCGCTGGCCTTTGCGCTAAACACGGCTGATATGGAAGCTACCTACTTTCTGGAAGG
>JAQSXC010000194.1 GCA_029266335.1 Eubacterium sp.
AAATTCCACCCGGTATGCCGAAATCCGGTGTACCGTCCAGATCCCACTTCAGCTCCTGTGAGAAGGTATGTCTGTTTGGATCGTAGAGAGGATCACCCTCAATATCCTTATAAGTGCGTGCATGGTAAATAAGTATATCCCGGGTACCATCTTCAGACACTGTAAAGCTGTTGTGTCCGGGACCATACTGGCTGTTTTCAGGAGTAGTCTTGAATACAGGCTCAGCTGTCTTTCTCCAGGAGGAAGCTTCCAACAGATCAGCAGCCTGGTCTGCAGTGAGAATACCCATACAGTAGTTAGAGTCTGTTGCACTTGCAGAATAGCTGACGAAGATTTTTCCATTCCGCTTTATTACGGCAGGTCCTTCATTGACATAGAAGCCTAACTGCTCCCATTTGTAGGAGGGAGTTGTTATCATTACGGCCCTGGTAGCTATGGTCCACGGATCGCTCATTTCCGCTATATACAAATTTGATATATTACTGCGTTTTTCAGCCCATATCAGGTACCTTTTCCCCATATGTTCAAAGGTAGTGGCATCCAGAGAGAAATCTGTAAAAGCAGCAATATCAGCTTCACTCTGAAGCTTTCCCTTTTCCACCCACTCATCGGCCATTGCATCAGCTCCGGTACACTCAAGGACATAAGGTCTTATTTTCCATACATCTTCGGCCTCTCCTGCTGCAAAGTAAATATACCATTTTCCATTGATATTGTGTATTTCGGGAGCCCAGATGTGTTTGCTCATTATGCCGCTCTCATGCTTTCTCCAGACAACTGCAGATTGGCTTTCAGCCAGCCCCTCTATTGTTTTTGACTTTCTTATCTCTATGCGGTCATATTCGGGAACAGAAGCCGTAAAGTAATAAAATCCATCCGTATGTTTATATACCCAAGGATCTGCTCTCTGTTCTATTATTGGTTTTGTTAACATTTGTTCAGCCATTACATTATCACCCTTGTCATTGTTAATTTTTAAAGAAATTACTGCGATCCCTGCAGCGCATAAAATAAATACCAATATTACAGTTGATTATAAAAACCGGCCTTATTCATTCTTCTTTCCCCATACACTTACACCCGACTTATTCATACCGGTAAATACAAGAGTTGTTTTCCAATTCTCCCAATCCCATGCCGGTATGACTTTGGCAGTTTGCTCAATATACTCTGCACCGGATTTTTTTTCGGGATCATATATTTTCATGATAATTGTGTTATCATCTTTAAATTCCCACTTGCTCTTTCCTGAACCATCATCTATTTTTCCACCGGATTTAAGTGTAATTGTTTTTGAGGAAAGCTGTTCATTATTATTTTTATCAAGGACGATAGTTTCCCATTTCCCCTCCAGCAGCTTCCCGCTTAACTTCTGTTCCTTCTCACCTGTATATCTTTCAGGTGATACCATGGGCCAGCCGTCCTCGGACCAAAGTATTTTTCTGACATGAAGGTAGGGCCAGTTTGTGTCCTTGTCTCCTCTTGCATGGTGAACTATAAGGTAGTCATTACCATCCTTGAGCACAGAATTATGGCCCGGCATAACCCAGCCGTTTTTATCCCCGAACCTGTAACCCCCAAGTATTTTTGTACCCACATCGTTTGGAGGAAGTTCCGTATTGGTCATTTCGTTCCCATTGTAGTCGACATATGGTCCGGTTATCTTATCCGATCTTCCCACCCTCACATTGTAGTCCTTAGAAAGGGAATCATAAGATACAAACAGATAGTACTTTTTCAGATCGGGATTGTATATGATGTAGGGGCCTTCAATGGCTGTTGCAACGCTGTTGCTTCTGGTTGCAATCATAGCCGGCTTGCTTCCGTCCTTCAGCTTTCCTGTGGTCTTATCAAGTTCAACCATAAATATCCCTCCGAAGAAGGACCCAAAAGCCATGTAAAAATTCCCGTCAGCATCAAATATAAGATTTGGATCTATGGCATTCCATAAGGATGAGCTTGTGGACTTTATTACTTCACCCCTGTTTTCCCAGGGCCCTTCCATGGATTTACTGGTTGCAAGCCCTATAAAGGATTGATTAGTACCAAATCTGGAAGCAGCATAGTACAAATAAAAGGTGTCCCCGATTTTTGTCACATCCGGTGCCCACAGTGTTCTTGCCCTCGTCCACTTACGGGCATCCTCTGGTACTTTGGAAAAAACTCTTCCCACCCATTCCCAATTAATAAGATCCTTTGACTTTCTTATTGGTATTCCGCCCTTGGGTGTTCCTCCAACCTTTACATCTGTTGTAACTGTGTAATACCATTCTCCATCTTTAATAATAGATGGGTCGTGGAAATTCAGGTTTCCCCACTTGGTTTCATCACTGGTAACGGAATGGTCATATAGAGTTTCCCTGGGAGGCTCCTTCGGATATACAACCGACATATCCTCTCCGCCGCAAGCTGTTATATTTAGCATAATAAACCCAGCCAATAAAACTGATAATAATTTTTTTATACCAACACCCCCTCACCAATGTATTTAACATTTATTTCAGGCTTGTTTCTCCTGATGTTTCAGGTTTGTTCTCCTGAAGGTTTGAGTAGTTTTTCATACCTTCCTGAAGGTACACCGAAATCAGGAGTTCCGTCTTTTTTCCATGTGATTTTTTGTATGCAAACCGTCCTGTCGGAGGCTAAATTTGTATTAAGCATTGCATGGTATACAAGCCAGTCTTCTTTTCCGTCGGGAGAAGTGGTAAAGCTGTTATGGCCTACTCCCCACAAGCCATTTTCCTCTGAAGCCTTAAATACAGGTTCCTTTGATTTTATCCAGGCTTTTGGGTCCATTGGATCTGCATTACCATCAATTGTCAGCATACCAAGACAATAATCCGGAGTTGAGCAAAAGCTTGCAGAATAGGTTAAAAAGGTTTTCCCGTTCCTCTGCAGTGCAACAGGCCCTTCGTTAACGTTAAAAACATTGTCGGCGCCCTGCTTCTCCCATTCGTATTCCGGTCTCGACAGCATTACACGTGGCCCTGTAAGTTTTGTAGGACTGCTCATTTCTGAAATAAAGAGTTTTTGAACGCCGGGTTCATCGTTTGTTATACCCGACCATATAAAATACATTTTTCCGTTCTGTTTTAGAATAGTACCGTCGATAGCCCATTCATCCGCACCCTCAACGAACAGCCTTCCTGCGTCCTCCCACTTGTCATTCATAGGGTCACCCGAGGTATTTTTCAATACGCCGGTTCTGCAGCCGCCGCTGTAGTATATATACCAGACATCATCCATGAAATACAGCTCAGGTGCCCATATATTTTCCTTGTTCCAGCCGGTCCTGGGTGCCTTCCATACGAGTTTCCTCTGAGATTTAAACAAATCGGAAAGATCTTTGCTTTTATACATTACAAGCCTGGGAACATATCCGTTCTTCTGATAGGTATGCATTCCATAGTAATAACCGTCTGTATGCTTATATACATATGGATCAGGCTTTGCCTGAGAGCTGTCCAGAGGATTGTTGTAACCGTTTCTCTCAAGCTCCTCTTTGGAAACCTTCTCCGGGTTCCCACAGGCACCAAAAATAAAGAGTACCATTGATAAAATGAGTACCAGAATAAGCCTTTTTTTCATTTTATCCTCCATGTCCCCATACTGTGCAAGGTCAAGCATACTTGACTCCGGTCAATTGCTTCGATCTCAGTGAGTTGCCCCTAAGTGCCCGACGAGCGCTATTGGCACCACAAAATATTTTCGCTGTTTTTATGGGGATATATTTATTTATATTTCAACTGGCATTTGTTTGAACAAAAATAGCCATCACTGACCAAGCCACTTCCCACGCTTAAGTTTAAAATGGCTTAGGGGAAAGCTAATCACTGACCGTCTTACATTTTCTCGGTTTATTGCGCCAATGATTAACTTCGTGATAGCTATACAACATCATTGTATTTTTTCATTACCAGATATTGAGACACACATGTTTCAGCTCTTAGCCCTTTACCGCACCTGCTGTCATACCATCAATAAAGTATTTCTGGAAGGCTACAAACAATATGAAAATTGGGATTATTGAAAAGAAGGAGCCGACAATCAACAGGTCATAGTTGTTACCGTACGGTGTCAACAAGGTCTTTAAACCTATTGGAAGTGTAAACTTGCTCTGATCTCCCAAAACCATAAATGGCCATAAAAGATTGTTCCAGCTGTTCATACCGTTTAATATTGCCATGGCAGCAAAGGAAGGCTTCATTATAGGAAGAATCAACCGGAAGAATATCATGTATTCGTTGGCACCATCAACTCTGCCTGATTGGATAAGTTCCTTTGGAATACTTCTCAGGTACTGTCTGAAGAAGAATATGGTACTGGCATTT
The DNA here is from genome assembly GCA_029266335.1 of Eubacterium sp. Lineage (GTDB taxonomy): Bacteria > Bacillota > Clostridia > Acetivibrionales > DSM-1351 > Ruminiclostridium. Next base: position 4,332 of record JAQSXC010000194.1, read on the forward strand.
GCTATACCAGGTACAATTATTGCACTGTAGCTGTTCATCATGTGCAAATCATTTACTAATGAATATAAAGGAAGCAGAAGTATTTCAAAGGGTACCATCATTATCAAAAGAACACATACAAATAATAAATTACGTCCCTTGAAGTCGTAAGCCGCAAACCCATAAGATACAAAAGCACTGACAAAAAGGGTAAGTGCAACTTGAGCGATTGTTAGAAACATACTGTTCTTAAACCACATAAAATAATCATGATTGCCGGTAAAGAGAAACTCAAAGTTTTTTAAGCTCATAACATTCAGGTCAAATCTTAAATTCAAACCATAACGAATCAAATCTTCACCCGGTTTAAAGGAAGAAAGCGCCACTGCATAAAAGGGAAGCATAATAACTATAAATAAAATAGTAAAGAATATGAGCAGGAGTATTTTAGTAATTAAATTCTGCTTTGTTTCACCAATATTACCTGGATTGCTCACTATTAATCCTCCTCCTTCTTGAATGTTCCTGAAAGTTTAAGCTGAGTCAGGTTAATTGTCATTGCCACTACCAGAAGCACTATACCAACTGTAGCTGCATATCCCAGCTTGTTCTTCTCTATACCTTGTCTATATAAATATCCGACTATTGTCAAACCAATATTTTTCGGTGAATTATTTCCATTAAACATCATCAAACTTTCAGTAAACATTGCCAAACCAGCATAGATACTAATAGTCAAAACATAGATGGTTGTTGGTTTTAACAATGGCATTGTAATAGCCCTGAACTTCTGCCAGGCTGATGCACCATCTATTGATGCCGCTTCATAATATTCATTGTCAATACTTTTTAAACCAGATAGGTAATACAACATGTTAACACCTGTCCATCTCCAACAGGCAAGAGTTAATAGAGCAGCCATACTTAAATTTTGATCCTTTAAGTATTTGAAAGGTCCAATACCAAAAAGTGATAAAATCGAGTTCATTAATGAACTATCCATTTCACCGAAGATCAAACGGAAAATAGTACCTGCGACAGCAACTGAGGTTAAAGCCGGAAGGAAGAAGGATGACTTGAAAAATTCCCTTCCCCACATGACCTTGCTGTTTATAAGGCATGCAAATAACATAGGGAAAGGTATTAAAAGAACCAGGGTTCCAACCATATAAACAACACTGTTTGTTATTGATTTTAGGAATACTTTATCTGTAAGCAACTTAGAATAATTTGCCGTTCCGATCCATTTAGGATCCTGACCCAGCATTCTCTCCTGAAAACTCATAATAAAAGAGTTAGCAAGCGGAAATAGCCAAAATATCAAGAATATGATTACGAATGGCAAAACAAAAATGTATGGTGCAACTTTCTGCGAATACACAAACTTCTTTATCATATTCGATACTCCCCCTTTCGTGATAAAGTAACTGCCATATACCGCATTATATAATCAGTGGGAGTATATGGCAGTTCTTAATCATATCATCTGATTTTATGAAACATGTGTCTTAAAGCTTTACTGTTACTTCAATTCCTGAGTAATTTGTTCCTGAGCCTCGTCTAAAGCTTCCTTAACGTCCTGACCATCTTCAAAGATAGCATTCAGTGTAACTGTGCAAAGGATATTGTTTATAGTTGGTGAAGCTTTAACTGATTTGATGGCTTTGATTTCATTCTTGATTTCATTCAAAGTATCAAATGCATTAGTCTTAAAGTATTTAACATATTCATTATCCGGATTGTGAGTAACAGCCTTGTCAGCCCATACATCCATGTTAACCGGATCAAAGCCTAAAGTGTTCCAGATTTCGGTAGTAGCTTCTTTTGAAAGCTTTGCGAAGGCTACAAATTCTTTTGCAAGCTGAACGTTTTTAGCAGTCTTGGTAACAACTGTACCGGTTCCGCCCAGACCAACTGAACGTGGGTCGCCTTCTTTAAATACAGGCAATGGAGCGATAGCGTATTTACCGTTCAGATCTTTCATTTCATTTATAAATCTTGACATGTACCACTCAGGCATTAATGCACTTGCATAGTTGCCCTTGTTGTATTCACCCTTAGCTTCTTCAGTATCGGGCTGTCCGCCTGGTATAGTGTGGATAACATTATTCTTCTGTAAATCTACCAGCATTTCAAGACCTTTAATCATTTCCGGTGAGTTAACTTTTGGTTGTCCATTAGCATCTGTAAAGTCGGAATTCTGTTGAGCCAGAATCATTGATTCCTGCCAGATAGCTGATGTATCAGCAGTACCTAAATATTTTCCGGTCTTTGCATAAACCTGGATACCAGCTTTCTTATAATCATCCCAAGTCTTGATTGTTTTGTAATCAACACCTGCTTTTTCTAATATTTCAGTATTGTAGAAAGCCATTGATGCACCTACGTGATAGTCAAAGCCATACACTTTATCGCCTTTACTGTAAATTTCAACACGGGCTGGAACTGTTGTGCTCTTGTATGGTTCGTAAACATCATTCAATGCTTCCAATGGAACATTGTCACCTTCAAGGAAGTTAGGGAATTTTCCAAGCTCGATATCAGCGATATCAGGAGCACCCTGTCCTGTCTGAACAGCTATAAGAAGTTTGTTATGCATATCGTCATAAGGCATAACAGTAACGTTTAACTTGATCTGCTTGTCAGGGTTCTTCTCATTCCACAAACCTAACATCTTATCCAAGTGTTTACCATGTAAATCTACAAATGTCCAAAAGTTCATTTCTGTTGCATTAGCACCTGCATTTGCACCTAATTGCTGTGTTTCTACCGCAGCTGAGCTTGAAGCCGCTGCAGATGATGCAGCTGTTGAATCACCTGAGCTTGAAGAAGTGCCGCAGCCAGTCAAAGCAAATACTGCCATCATGCAAACTGCAAGCATCAAACTAATAATTCTTTTCATAAAAAATATCCTCCTCTAAATTATTTTTTATATTTAACTTGAACTTTAAGCATAATCTACTGTAATAAATGTACCGCAACAGTCATTATTATGTACACCGTACATTCAACAATACCAACAGTTTATGCATTTGTTCAATATTAAATTACATCTTAACCCCTTACCGGTACAACTCCACAAAAGCCGGTCTATCTGGAAAGTCTGATTACATTCCATGAAAGTTTAGATAATCCGGCAGTTATAATGCCATCTGTTACCCTGGCATCACCATTATTTTGAGGTACAACCCTCAATGGATCAGACTCAGTGTTTACTGCCAGAAGATTATCATTTTTCAATACAATATGTTCCTTTACGCTATAGCCTTCAAATCCTCTGATGCTGCACTCAAAATCAAGAGCATCCTCCATATCCCTGTTCAGTGCGAAAATAGTAAGTTCCTGATTCTCTTCATTATAAACGGCAGCTGATTCAAGAACAGGTACATCAGTAAAGTCTTTTGTATCGTACTTTGGAGATGAAATTATTGGGTTCAGGGCTATGCCTCTTCCGAAGTTGGATACATGCATATATGGATAAAAAATTGTCTGCCTCCAGGAGACTCCGCCGTTTGTTGTCATTATAGGTGCAATAACGTTAACCAGCTGGGCAAGACAAGCCATCTTGACTCTGTCGCAGTGCTTAAGCATTGTTATCAGCATACCTCCAACCAGAAGAGCATCTTCAAAGTTGTAAATATCCTCCAGCTGAGGCGGAGCAATTGACCATCTTGGGATCTGTTTATCTGCTTCATTTGAATGGAACCATACATTCCACTCATCAAAAGATAAATTAATTGTTTTCTTGGATTTCTTTTTACCCTTAACATAGTCACAGGTTGCAATTACTGTTTTAATAAATGCATCCATATCCATTGTCTGGGCCAGAAAGTTTTTTGTATCATTGTCACGGTTACCATAGTACTGGTGAAGTGATATATAATCGACATGTTCATATGTGTGATCCAGTACTGTAGCTTCCCACTGACCGAAGGTAGGCATAGCCGTATTTGAACTTCCACAGGCTACAAGCTCTATGGTGGGATCTAC
>JAQSXC010000195.1 GCA_029266335.1 Eubacterium sp.
AATAAAAAACCCTTTGCATGCACATAGACATACAAAGGGTGATTAACCGTCTCAATAGTTAACTTCATTAAAAAGTTAAGTTCTTTAAACTTTCAACCTCGGTGGGAAGATGCACTCATCTGTTAGGCTTCAGCACTTGCTTAAGCTCCCACTGTCTATGGCGTACTTTGATGCGAATCATGGATTCGCCTGACCTTTTATATAATAATACTAAACAAGCATTTTGTAAAGTACCTTTTTTTAGAAATCAAAGCACTTTATTATTCAATAACCTTTAACGGGTTAATTTTGACTCCAGGTCCCATAGTTGAAGAAACAACAACGCTTCTTAAATACTGACCTTTAGCAGCTGACGGCTTAGCCTTAACAACTGCTCCAAGAAGAGTATGGAAGTTATCCATAAGCTTCTCTGTGCCAAAGGAAACCTTTCCTATTGGGCAGTGAATAATGTTTGTCTTGTCAAGTCTGTACTCAATTTTACCGGCTTTGATATCAGCGATAGCTTTTGCTACGTCCATTGATACAGTACCTGCTTTAGGGTTTGGCATAAGTCCTTTAGGACCCAGCACCTTACCTAATCTACCAACAACACCCATCATATCAGGGGTTGCAACAACTACATCATATTCAAACCAGTTTTCATTCTGAATCTTTGTTACCAATTCCTCAGCACCAACAAATTCCGCACCGGCTTGTTCTGCTTCCTTTGCCTTGTCTCCTTTTGCAAATACCAACACTCTAACCTTTTTACCGGTTCCATGGGGAAGTACTACTGCACCTCTAACCTGTTGGTCTGCATGTCTGGAGTCAACACCAAGCTTTATATGAACTTCAACAGTCTCGTCAAACTTTGCTTTTGCAGTTTTCTGAGTCAGGTCAAGAGCCTCTGCTGGGTCGTGAAGCTTTTGTCTATCAATAAGTTTTGAGCTTTCTTGATACTTCTTTCCTCTAAACATACGTCACACTCCTTAAGTGGTTAATTATTGTCGGAAACCTCTGGTTTCCTCCCACAAACTGTAACTAGCAAGTATATACTAGTCTATTACAACGATACCCATGCTGCGAGCTGTGCCAGCAATCATGCTAGCTGCTGCATCAATGCTTGCCGCATTCAAGTCAGGCATCTTCACTTCTGCAATTTTACGAACTTCTTCCTTAGTGATCTTTGCAACTTTGTCCTTGTTTGGCTTACCAGAGCCGCTTTCAATTTTGCATGCTTTTTTCAGAAGAACAGCTGCTGGTGGAGTCTTTGTGATGAAGGAGAAAGATCTGTCAGCATAAACTGTTATTACAACCGGGATAATAAGTCCCGCGTCTTTTGCTGTTCTTTCATTAAATTCCTTACAAAAACCCATAATGTTAACGCCGTGCTGTCCTAAAGCTGGTCCAACCGGTGGAGCCGGAGTTGCTTTCCCCGCAGGAATCTGAAGTTTTACGTAACCTGCAATTTTCTTTGCCATTAATTCCACCTCCCAATTTTGGTGGGAACCTATTGACTTTGGTCATCTAGATGTTCCCGATAATGCTAATAGTTATTTATAAAAAGGATAGAAAAACATATTGTTATTCTATCTGCCTTATGGCCTAGATTTTCATAATCTGTGTCAATTCAAGCTCAACAGGAGTTTCTCTGCCAAACATCGAAACAGATACACGAACCTTTTTCTTTTCAAGATTAATCTCTTCAACAATACCGATAAAGTTTTCCAGTGGACCTGAAGTAACTCTAACATTGTCATTGACATCATAATCAACTTCAGGTGCAAATTCTTCAACACCCATTGCTTTTACTTCATCATCAGATAATGGCACCGGTTTTGATCCAGGTCCTACAAAACCTGTAACTCCTCTGGTGTTTCTGACAATATACCAGGACTCGTCCGACATAATCATTTTAACAAGCACATATCCGGGAAAAACCTTCTTAAGTGTTGCCTTCTTTTTGCCGTCCTTGATCTCAATCTGCTCTTCCATAGGAACAACGATATCGACTATATAATCCTGCATGCCTCTGTTTTCGACTATCTTTTCAAGATTAGCCTTAACTTTGTTTTCATAACCTGAATAGGTATGAACAACATACCACTTAGTATCCTCAGACATATCAAAAACAGGCCCACCAATTCAGAGCCCCATGTCCTCCCTCTAAAACTTGTAGTCTTGAAAATAAACTATAATTAAATAGCAAAAATTAAAGCTATGTTTCAAAACCTTATTAAACTATTTTGTAAATACAACATCAGCTAATGCTGTCAAACCGAAATCAGCAGCCCATATTATTGCACCAACAACCAGGCAGAAAATAAGTACTGTAATAGTATTGTTTATTAGCTGAGTCCTATTGGGCCATATTACTTTTTTCAATTCAGCCCTTATTTCTCTAAATAGCCTTGCCATATTTTGGCCACTTCTCTTAAATCGAGATACTTTTTTAACCTCGTTTTCAGCCATTATAATCACATCCCAATAATAATATTTTTGAAATATCAATTGGCAGTTATACAATAATTGTTGACACAATCCGTATAAATATGAATCTTATGCAGAAGTATATCCAAACAAAAGATCCATTAAACATTGCCACCCGATTTCACAGAATTATTCGTTCCAACAGGAAACCTAAAATGTAACAGTTATTAACTGCTTCAATTATTTAGTTTCTTTGTGAACTGTGTGCTTGTGACAGAATTTACAGAATTTCTTTAATTCAAGTCTATCTGGGTCATTCTTCTTATTCTTCATGTTAGAATAATTTCTTTGCTTGCAATCAGTACATGCTAACGTAATCTTAACTCTCATCAGTAACACCTCCAGCCGCTAATGTGTATTTCACTATATAAGTCATTTAAAATAATTTTTTAGGCATAAAAAAAAGACTTACACAACGAGCAATAACTAATTTAACATATCCAGTGCAAAAAGTCAAGCATATGTTTTTTTGCATCCATCAGAAGTAAACATACAATGTCTTTCATGCATAACCTGACGGCAATTTTGTTTATTTCACCTTGGAGGATATGTTGGAGCAAGTCTGCTATATTCCGGCTTGCTCCTTACCTGTTTCATTTTATCTTTATCTCATTTTATTCTTTTCATGTCTGATGCATTATGTTTACGTCGTTTCCATTTTATCCTTTTTAATATTACATTTATAAATTTACTTGCAAGGGTCCTGTCTGTCATTTAACTTCAAATGCAAGCAAATGGACCTTGTCGGAACCCCAGGTTTTATTAGCCGTAAACCTGACTGCCGCAGCGCTTATATTACAGTCCAGCCTGAATAATCTCTGATAGTTGTTATCAGCATGGATTAGCAGCCTCCACTGGTTTTTATCATCCAGATACTCTAGGGTAAAATCCCTGACCATGGTTTTGGGGAAGCCAAACGGCTCCATTGCATGTTTTTTATTGCACAGCATGGGATATGGGACCATAATGGGATCGCCGGCACATTCTGTACGGTTCAAATCACTGTCAAATACAATTCTGACCGATTTCACAGGTATAGCTCCCTCAAAGGTGAACTGAACCCAGGAACCGGTTTTTCCTGTCCAGCCGTTGTCGGCATCCATTACCGGCCTGTCAATCCCGTTTATCAGGAATGCCGGCTCCCCTTCAGAGCTTGAAAGCACCGCCTGTTTGGAAATTCCGGAAATTTCTCGCCTGTTAAAGGGAAGATAGCAGTCATCCTCCATAAGGGTCTGTTTCAGTTCACTTATTCCTGTCTCGTATACTTCTCTCGGCGACAGCCGGTTTTTCACTGCAATTGACGCTGCTGTACCCACTGCCTGACCAATTATGGCGCAGGTAGCCATAACTCTGCTGGAACTCATGGCTGCATGTGTAGCGCTTATATTTCTGCCTGCAAAAAACAGATTGTCCACATTAACTGAGTAAAGGCATCGATATGGTATTCCGTATGGTGCCGGAGCAGGATGGAATATGGTAGGTTCACCGCTGTAATTTATTCCTCCGGGATGATGGTCATCCATGGACCAGCCGCCATAGGCAACCAAGTCTTCAAATTTTCCTTGTGAGGCCACATCATTCTGGGTAAGGATATGATCTCCCACATAGCGTCTGCTCTCCCGTTTTCCCGGAAGGAAGCCGACCCACTCCAGTTCCCAGTTGTCGGCATTATGCTCTCCTCTGTTTTTTATGTGATCCCATACACCGAAGGCGATTTTCAGAAGTTCATCCCTGAGAGCTTCGGTATCATGAATGCTGTCATACTCCCCGCCAAGCTCCATCCACCAGAAATTTGTCTTCAGGTCGGCAAGATTATGATCCCTGTTGGGCAGACTCTCATCACTTTCATACACCTTTGCCCACCCGGGCGGAGTATATTTCACAGGTGCATCCACTTCTCTCGCCTGCATGAGACAGGTAAGTCCCATCGTTTTGTTATCTGCAGCCGCCGGAGCAATACTTTCCCCGAATTCAGATGCAGCCTCTCTGCCCATCCGGTACTCAGCCCCGCACAACGGTGCCAGAATACTGTCTCCGGAACAGTCCGCAAAGTAATCCGCATACACCGTATGCCAGGTATATGTGGTCAATTGCCAGCCTCTTACAGATTTTATCCTGCTCCGGCCAGATGAACAATCTTCTCCGCCGTGCATCTCAACTGAATTGCAGGAACAGTTAAGAAGCAATGTAATGTTTTTTTCAAATCGGACTTTTTCATAAAGAATGCTATCCCATATGGAAAAATTTCTTGTAGGATTACGATAAAAATTTTCCAGTAAAATTTCTTCAATGATTCCGGTCTCCCGGTTATTGTGTCCGTGGCAGCCCAGAGCCCACATTCTTATTTCGGAGGATGCATTGCCTCCCAAAACCGGTCTGTCGGTCATCAGCAGTACTTTTGCTCCATGCCTTGCTGCAGATATGGCAGCAAGCATTCCGGCCAGTCCCCCTCCCACAACGCAGAAATCCACTCTATGCTCAACTTCTTTTAATAATCCGGTATCCATCTTTACCCCCCATGATAAATCAAAGTTTAAATTCCTCATGCAACAGTTTCCGGTTTTCCAATCATGCCTCCCGGTGACTGACTTCACCTCAACTTAAGGCCTGACTCCAAGTTCCATCAACCTTGCCTGCAACTCCTTAACCTCCAGCTCCCTGGGTTTAATTTCATTTCTGCAGCAAATAGCGGCTGCTACACCTGTTGCCTGCCCCATATTTGCACATATGGGCATTACCCTGTAATTGGAATGTGCCATATGGGTACCTGATATATTTCTTCCTGCAAGAAGCAAATTATCAATTTTAAGAGGAACAAAGCACCCATAAGGGATAGTGTAATGTTTTGCCTGCGTAAAATGTTTCTGACAGCCTGTTTCATCAAGTCCTGCACCTGTTATGTTGTGAACATCGAAATTGAAGTGTGCTTTAGCAACAGCCCAGTCTTCAAATATTCTGGCCTGTTCTATATCTTCCTTTGTAATTGTTTTCATGCCCTTAAAGTGTCTGGTCTCCCGCACACCGATCTGTGCAGCAGTTTTAAACACATATGCATTTTCAAATCCCGGAACATGCTCCCTCAGAAAGTTCATTATCTCCGGAATCTGCTTTCTTGTGATGATATAGGCTTTGGTCAGATCCCCGGTATTTGTTCCGTCAACGCCGATTATGTTGGTCATATTCAAGGTTACAGAGTTTGGGAAAACCGAGGGATAGATTAGTACATGTCCGGCAGGCTTGCTTATATGCTTTCTGGCAAGTAATTGTATGTCTCCTTCCGGTACCTCATAGGTTTCTTCAAAACCCGTAACATATGTGATTTTTGACAAGTCTACGCCTGCAACCTGAAGCATAAGTGTCATCGGCTGCATAAGGCCATCCTCTTCACGGCCCTTATAATACTCTGCTCCGGCTTTTGCAGCTATGTCTCCATCACCGGTACAGTCAATTATAATTTTAGCCAGAATAACTTCCCTTCCTGATTTTCCTTCGACAATGACTCCCTTTATTGTGTCATTGTCAACAATAGCATCACAGGCGAAAGTGTACAGTCTTATTATTACTCCTGCTTCTTCAAGCATTTCAATCATCTTTGTTTTAAGTGTTTCATGATCTATTATTACTTTTTCTTCTACCATATCCATCTTGAGTTCACTGTTATACATGTTAAAAGTTGCATCCAGGATTTCACCATATATGCCGCCCTGAGTTTTTCCTGTCCAGTGGCTCATAAGTCCTGAGGTTGCAATTCCTCCGACATCTGTGGTCTGTTCCACAAGCATTGTCCTGGCACCTTCACGTCCGGCACTGACAGCAGCACCAAAACCTGCTGGTCCTCCTCCAAGCACCAGTACGTCTACTTCATCTATAATTGGTAAGTTTTTTTCTTTTTCAGTATAAAATTTCATAATAACCTCCTGTTTTTATATACTCTTTACACATACGCCATACATACAGAAATTCGAACCCGCCCATTCAACATACCTGTGCGGTCTCGTGTCGCACTTAGCCCTTAACAGCTCCCGCGGCCAGGCCCTTTACAAAAAATTTCTGCCCTGCCAGAAATACTACAAACACCGGCAGTAATGCAGATGCGGATGCTGCCATAATCAGGCTGTATTCTGTTGTACTTTCCTCAACAAAGTTTGTCAATGAAACGGGTATGGTGTAAAGTCTCCAGTTTCTTAAAAATACAAGTGCGTCCATATAGTTGTTCCAGCTCCACAGGAATACAATCATTGCCAATGATGCCATTGCCGGCTTTGCAATAGGAATCATTATCTGACTCCATATTCTGAATTCATTAGCTCCATCTATAAAGGCTGACTCCCTTAGTTCTTCAGGAATCTGCATAAAATACTGACGCATGAGAAAAGTACCGGTAATGGACACTATTCCGGGCAGTATCATTGTCCAGTGGGTTCCCATTAAACCCAGCTTATCAAATAAAGTATACTTTGGTATCAATGTAACCTGGGATGGGATCATCATTGTTGCAAGATAAAGCATAAATGCAACTGAAGAACCCCTGAATTTGATTTTTGCAAAAGCATAGCCTGCCAGAGCGCTGGTAGTTACAGCTCCCACCATATTTATAACTGCAAGTTTTATGGAATTGAAATATGCCAATGCAAAATGGTAGTCTCTTGGAGCAGCATCTCCAATATTCCAGACAACTTCATAATTTTTTGTATACAGATAATCAGGTATCCAATCTATGGGCAATTTCATTACATCCAGAGGGAGCTTCATGGACGCCGAAAGCATCCATATAAACGGAACTACCATTGTCATTGAAATAACTGCCAATACAGCTGTAATAATTATTCTGGCAAGCAGATTACTGGTTTTGTAACTGATCCCGCCGGATAATATCTGTCTTTTCACTACGCACACCCCCTTTTAATAGTTGACCCATTTTTTTTGCCCCTGCCATTGTATGATTGTAATCACAAACAAGATAATAAACAGTACCCACGACATGGAGGCTGCATATCCCATACGGTAGAAAGAGAAAGCAGAAGTATATATATAATAAACAAGTACGTGAGTGGATGTTCCCGGGCCTCCTCTTGTCATTATCTGTATTTGCGCAAATACCTGGAAGGAGGATATTAAACTTGTTATAACAAGAAAAAATGTTGTGGGAGAAAGAAATGGTACTGTCAATTTGAAAAATTTGGTTATCTGATTTGCACCGTCCACGTCTGCTGCTTCATATACATCCTGTGGAAGCGCCTGTATAGCCGAAGTATATATCATTACTGCGTACCCTACACCACTCCATATGGACATTATAATTATTGCTATCAATGCCCAGTTATAATCTCCAAGCCACTGCGGAGGGTTTTCCACTCCCAGATGCTTGACCAGTTGTGTGAACGGCCCCCAGGGTGAATACATCATAACCCAGACAATGGCGACTGCTACAATATTTGAAATATATGGCATGAACATAGCCAATCTCAAGGGTGTTTTTGCAAAACAAAACTTATCTATTATTACAGCTATTACCATTGCAGCAAACACAGTGACAGGTACTACCGCTACTGCGTATAAGATGGTGTTTATCAGGGAGGATGTAAACCATTTGTCCTTCCACATCTCCACAAAGTTAGCACCCCAATTGAAGTTCCAGTTACCCAGACCTTTTGTATAATCCCAGTCGGTAAAACTTATTATAAAGGAAAACACAATAGGAAACAGTGTAAAAACCAGGAAGCCCAGTATATTTGGCAATATAAAAGTATATCCGGTAATATCGGTCTTAAGCTGCTTATTTATCTTCATTGCCGGTCCTCCTATCTTTTTTATTACAGATTACTATCTATTTAAGAAGTGCATCGCCGCGGGTCTTGCAATCTCCAAGAGCCTGTTCTACGGTTTTTCTGCCCGATAGAGCAGCTTCGATTTCTTCTGTAAACACCTTGGTTATTTCGGGTAATTTTGTAGATATAATTCCAACTGCATAGTTATCATTAGGTTTGATCAATATATTCTTTGCTGTGCCGGCATCCAACAGATCTTCAAACCCTCCTACAAACTCTTTTGTAACAGCATCAGTGCTGAAGTTCTTGTGTGCAGGTACACGACCGCCGCTTATAAGAGGCAGCATACCTTCCGAGGCATACCATTTGGCAAATTCCCATGCGGCA
>JAQSXC010000196.1 GCA_029266335.1 Eubacterium sp.
TGAAAAATACTATTTATATATTCTTAGTAAAATAAAATTTATATTTTAAATACTTATTAAGATGATATAATGTTTTATAACACCTTTAGAGGTGAGGGTTATCTATTGCCTCTTAATAATGTAAGTAAAATTATATAAAGCAACAGGAAATCAGGTCGGTTATAAGATAATTTTAACTTTGTGTTCTGACTTAATCAGGGAGTATTTATGAAATTAAGACAATTTATTTCTATTTTTATATCCAAACTAACCATTAAAGCACTTCGCCTTTTAAGACGCGGAGGAACTACTCTTCCAGGAAAGCTTGCTTTTAAAATCTACCCCGGCATATTGAAGTCGATTGCCAAAAACTTCGATATAATAATGGTTACAGGTACAAACGGAAAAACCACCACCACCAGGATTATTGAAGAGATTTTAAAAAACAACAATATTGATTACATAACAAATAAGTCCGGTGCTAATCTTTTAAGCGGCATTACTACAATATTCATTCAAGCTGTCACCCTTTCAGGCAAACCCAGGCATAAGGTTGCTCTTATCGAAAGTGATGAGGCCGCATTCAATCAGGTTACCAGGCATCTGCAGCCCAGAGCGGTTGTAGTGACAAACTTCTTCCGGGATCAGCTCGACAGGTACGGAGAGCTTTATTCTACTCTGAATGCCGTTAAATCAGGTCTTGAGAGAATTGACGACTCAACTACTGTTATTTTAAATGCAGATGACTCAATGTGCGCTTCACTTGGCAGAGAAACCAGTAAAAAAGTGCTTTACTATGGCGTCGCTAAGGAGGCCTATGAAGGCAATACAAATGATATTAATACTGATGCAATGTTCTGTATCAACTGCAAAAACAAGTATGAATACACCAATCATATATATGGCCATCTCGGAGGCTTCTACTGCACCAGCTGCGGTTACAAAAGGCCTGCTGCCAATCTGGAATGTACCGGTATACAGGAGGCAGGAAGCAGCTATACTACAATAAGCTGGAAATGTACTCCTCCCCTTTCGGAAGAGGATAAAGAAATAACAACCAGAATAAATCTTCCCGGCCTGTATAATGTTTACAACGCTATGGCAGCGGCCACATGCGGACTTGCATTAAACTACAGTACCGATACGGTGAAAAGTGCCATGCAATCCTTTGAGTGCGGCTTCGGAAGAATGGAAGCAATAAATGTAGGTGATAAAACAATTAAAATTATCCTTGTAAAAAATCCTACCGGCTTCAATCAGGTGTTAAACTTTCTGTCACTTGACAATCAGCAGTTAAATATAGCCTTTTTAATAAATGACAATCTAGCTGACGGAACTGATATATCCTGGCTTTGGGATGTAGATTTTGAACAGCTGAGCAAGGTCTCAGATAAAATATGCAATCTGTTTACCTCAGGTGTGCGGGGTGAGGATATGGCTGTCAGACTTAAATACAGCGGCCTGGATACCAGGAAAATCAGGATTATCAAGGATTATCAGCTGCTTCTGGAACGTGGACTGGAGGAAACACCTGCCGGCGGCTGCCTCCACATATTGCCCACCTATACAGCCATGCTGGATATACGTGGTATTCTAAAGAAAAAGTTTAATTTAAAGGAGTTCTGGAAATAATATGTATGATTTGAATATTTGTCATTTATACCCTGACCTGCTGAACACCTATGGGGACAGAGGAAACATTCTTGCCTTGCAGAGGCGGGCACAGTGGCATGGAATAAATAGTACTGTTACCAACATAACTATTGGTGATAAATTTGATTCCTCCGAATATGATATTATCTTTTTGGGAGGCGGTCAGGACTATGAACAGGAAATAATCCAGACTGACGTGCTTAACCAGAAAGGCAGTGAAATAAAGGATGCCATAGCAGGCCAGAAAGTATTTTTATGTATTTGCGGCGGATATCAACTTATGGGTAAGTACTATAAAACATGGGACGGCAAGGAAATTGAGTTTCTGGGTGCCCTGGATTTATGGACTGTCGGAGGAAAAGAACGTATGATAGGCAATATTGTTTTTGAAAGCGATATTGTGAAAGAAAACGGTAACCCTTTAAAGATAGTAGGCTTTGAGAATCATTCGGGAAGAACTCATCTTGGTGAAGGCATAAAACCTCTTGGCAGAGTATTATCGGGAAATGGGAACAACGGTACAGACGGATATGAAGGTGCAGTTTATAACAATGTCTACTGTTCGTATTCACATGGAAGTCTGCTTCCCAAGAACCCGCTGCTGACTGATCACCTGCTCTCACTGGCACTCAAACAGAAGTATGATGATTTCAAAAACCTGGGTTCACTTGATGACGCCTTTGAAAATGCAGCCAGAACCTCAGTCATTCAAAGAATACTTAGAAATCAATAAATAAACCTTTGAAAACCATTACTGCTTGAAATTCGATACCCTCTATTGACAATGTACAATACATACATTGTCAATAGAGGGTAATATTGCTTAAACATAAAAAAAATAGTTGACATTGCTAAAAGTAACATGTTAGTATATTTATTAATATAATATTCGTAAGTATAAATGTGATGAATGGGAAAAGTAAACTATATGAATCTTCACAGCGAGCAGTGAGATGGTGGAAGCATTGCAGGATAGTATATTTGAAGTTCTCCCATGAACAGTATGATTGAACTTTATTCGTAGGTCATACCGGGTCTTTCCCGTTATAGAAGGAGTGTATCGGATATATTTTTGATTGTCCCGTACATACTGAGATGGTTTTTACCAATTTGGGTGGTACCGCGTGGATTATAAGTCTTCGTCCCTTGTATACAGGGATGAGGGCTTTTTTGTTTTATTTTTTTTACTTTTTAAAATAATAAGATTATGAATTCAAGGAGGTTTTTTATGATTATCGTCATGAGACAAAGCGCTACAAAACAGGATATTGAAAACGTTGAAAACAAACTGATAGAACTGGGATTCAAGACACATCCCATACATGGTGATATTAAAACCGTTATCGGAGCTATAGGTGACAAGAGATTACTTAATATCCATGCTGTTTCTCAAATGCAGGGTGTTGAAACTCTTGTTCCTATAATGAAGCCTTATAAGCTGGCCAGCAATGAACTTCAGCAGACTCCATCAATAATCGAGGTTGGAGATGTCAGGATTGGCGGTAAGGAAATTGTTGTTATGGCTGGCCCGTGTGCCATAGAAAATGAGAAGGATTTTATTGAAACAGCCCAAAATGTTAAGAAAGCTGGTGCAAAAATACTCCGCGGCGGAGCGTTCAAGCCCAGAAGTTCCCCTTATGCCTTTCAGGGTCTTGAGGAAGACGGCCTTAAAATAATGGTTGCCGGACGCGATGCAACAGGCTTGAAGATGGTTACTGAGGTTGTTGATACCAGAGATGTGGAGCTGGTCAACAAATATACCGATATTTTTCAGATCGGAGCAAGAAACATGCAGAACTTCAGGCTGCTAAGCGAGGTAGGCATGACCAATAAACCTGTATTACTTAAAAGAGGCCTGTCTGCAACCATCGAGGAATGGCTTATGGCGGCTGAATACATTATAGCTGAGGGCAACCATAATGTAATCCTTTGTGAAAGAGGTATCCGTACCTTTGAGACCATGACAAGAAACACTCTGGATCTCAGTGCAATTCCTGCAATAAAAGAAGTTTCCCATCTTCCCATAGTAGTTGACCCCAGCCATGCAACAGGCAACTGGAAGTATGTTCCCGCTCTGGCTAAAGGTGCTGTTGCCACAGGCGCCGACGGTCTGATAATTGAAGTACATCCAAATCCGCCCTGTGCACTATGTGACGGTCCGCAGTCCTTAAGGCCTGAAAAATTTGAAAGCCTGATGGATGAATTGAGGCTGGTAGCCCAGTCTGTACAAAGATCAATATAGAATAAGTTAATTCACTGGCGAATATACGCAAAACAGCTGGAGGTGTCTTACCTCCAGCTGTTTTAACAAGAGCGTTTTAAAAATCTTAATTTATCAATCCACTTTTTAATCCAATATTGATAATTCAGTCTCATCAAGAGGTTCCAGTGAAAACTCGTGTATCCCCTTAAAAACAACTTCGAGACACTTGACATCCCCATATTTCTCTCTGTCAGCTTCATTCAACAGTATATAAACCTGTGTGTTATCATATATTCTAATATTTATTCTGTCGAATATGTCTTTCTGCAAAACATCCAGAACAGAGTTTATATTTTCAGCAGCCGAGTGACTGGATTTCGTTTCAACCACCAACGGCATTTTTGAGTTATTCGGGTTCAGAATCCTTGCATGCAAAATACCCGGATCAAGGATATTATCTGTAGGAAATAGCAAATCTCTCTCAAAAAGGAATGAACTCATTTTCATCTCCATTTCCAGCGATAATAAATAAAAACCTCCAATTTTCATATGAAAAAGCCCATTTATTACGCTCAACAATTTATTGTAAAAATATCATATACATTAAAATATCACTATTTACTTTCATCGTAAAGCTTTTTATACATTGTATTATACTTTTTTATTTTCTCTACGTAGTTTCTGGTTTCCTCAAATGGGATTCTGTCTAGAGTCCTGCCATCCTTACTTATGCTTTCATCCTTTAACCACTTGGAAACATTACCGCTTCCTGCGTTATATGCAGCCAGTGCCAACTCGGTATTCTGCTCATATTGCTTTAATAATCTGGCAATATACCAGCAGCCTATACGTATATTGGTTTCAGGCTCCATAAGCTGAGCAACTTCAAAATCCGTTATTTTCATCTTCTCTGCTGCCCATTCACCAGTGTCGTCCATTATCTGCATCAAACCCTTTGCATTCCTCGGAGAAACTGCGTTGGCATCAAATCCGCTCTCTGCTTTTATCATTGAGAAAACAAGATTTTTATCCAGTTCATATTCTTCCGAATACCTCTCTACATATTCAGAATAGGTCAGGGGGTACATATACTGCAGCGCATATTTCATGGCCCCGATTGAAAATATAACCAAAAGTATTAGTATTGTTAATACAACAAAGAATTTAAGCTTACCTGACTTTTTCCGTTTATTCAAAAAATCACCCTAACAGCCTGGATAACTGACATTTAACTACTTCTTTCAAGGTAGAATAGTCGTCGTTATTGTTTATTACAGTATCGGCAATAGCAATGTATTCCTGCTCATTGAGCTGGGAATTAATCCTTGAAACAGCCTCTTCGTACGTCATGCCGTTTCGCTCCATAATTCTATTAATACGAAGCTCTCTGTCAGCGGTTACCGTCCAAACCTGCTGGCATTGGTCCAGAAACCCTTCTTTGACAGGTATGGGAGCATCTATAACAATTACCTCTGTCTTTTTTGATAGCTGTTCTTTCACATTATCTTTTATTCTTTCGGACACATATTTATGCACAATGGCATTCAATTTATTAAGTCTTTCCTGATTGTTAAAAACCAGTTCGGCAAGTTTCTTACGCCTAAGTTGCCCCCACTCATCGATTATATCGCTGCCAAAAGTCCCGGTCAGTTCCTGCAGGGCCTTTTGACCTGGCATAACCACATCTCTGCTTAAAATATCGGCATCAATGATAAACGCACCCATTTCAGCCAGTATCCGGCTTACAGTGCTTTTACCACTGCCAATGCCGCCGGTTACACCCAGTACAATAGAATTACTACTTTGTTTCATACCAGCTTTCACCACTCTTTACCTCAACAGTCATAGGAACCTTTAATTTAACTGCATTTTCCATACATTCCTTCAGCAGGTTTGAAACTTCCTCAAGTTCGCTTTTTTCGGTTTCAACTATCAGTTCGTCATGAACCTGAAGAATAAGTCTTGACTTCAGCTTTCTTTTTTTCAGTTCATCATAGACTTTAACCATTGAAATCTTGATGATGTCAGCGGCACTTCCCTGAATAGGAGTATTCATGGCTACCCGCTCTCCAAAGGATCTCATATTAAAGTTGCTTGATTTCAGCTCTGGAAGATATCTTCTTCTGTTGAACAGGGTTGTCACAAAACCCAGTTCCTTTCCCTTTGCCACCGTATCACTCATATATTCCTTAACTTTTGAATACTTGTCAAGATAGTCGTCAATATACTTTTTAGCTTCTTTTCTGGTTACACCAATATCTTTTGAAAGGCTGAAGTCACCAATACCATAAACAATACCAAAATTAACTGCTTTGGCTCTGGATCTCATAAGAGAAGTAACTTCCTCCGCCGGAATACCGAATACTTTTGAAGCCGTAGTTGTATGAATATCCTCATTATTGTTGAACGCAGATATCATATTGCCGTCACCTGTAATATGTGCCAGAACTCTTAGTTCGATCTGTGAATAGTCAGCATCCAGCAATAAATAATTTTCATCCGAAGGAATAAAAACCTTCCTTATTTTTCTGCCCATTTCAAGCTTGATAGGTATATTTTGCAAATTAGGCTCAGTGCTGCTTATCCTGCCTGTTGCAGTTACAGTTTGATTAAAGCTTGAATGTATCTTGCAGGTCTCATTATCAAGTATTGCCAATAAACCGTCAGCATAGGTGGATTTTAGTTTCATTAATGATCTGTACTCAAGTATTCTTTCGACAATCTCATGCTTTTGGGACAACTGCTCCAGAACCTCAGCATCGGTTGAATAGCCTGTTTTGGTTTTCTTTAATGCCGGCAGTCCCAGCTTTTCGAACAGAATGATTCCCAATTGCTTTGGAGAATTAATATTAAAATTCTCTCCCGCCTGCATGTATATCTCGTTTTCCAAAATAACAAGCCTTGAGTCAAGCTCTCTGGAGTAGGCTTTTAAGCCTTCAATATCAACCTTAAAGCCCCAGAGTTCCATATCGGCCAGTACTTCAACCAATGGCAGCTCTATATCATAGAACAGTTCATGCTGTCCATTCCCTTCGATGATAGGAGTATATTTTTCAACCAGATCGTATATGGCTGAAACGCAGGCAGCACATACAGTGGAAGGCTTCACCTCCAGGCTCTGCTGCAGCTTTCTTCCATGTTTATCATACAATATTTCTGCCGGCAGGATGCTTTTCTGAAGATTTTCCCCGGCAAGCTCGGAAACAGTATAGCTGTTTCTTGTAGGTTCAAGGATATACGCTCCTATCATGGTATCAAAAGCGATCCCATTTAAAGCTATTCCATGTACCTTGCAGAATTTAAGAAATTTCTTAAGGTCATGTCCATATTTTTTTATTTCTGAAGACTCAAGAATCTCACGCATAGCATTTATTGCAACAGCGCTTGTAAACTCCTGAGTAAATACCATGACAGCCGGTGCATATTCAGCATTGCAGGCATATATACAGAGATCATCCATTTTATGGTCTACAGGATCTATATGATAATAAATCGCCAGCTTTTTACTAGCCTTTATGGCTTTAATACAGGATTCCAATTCACCTGCAGTGTCTACCTCTACATGTTCAATATTAAGTGACTCGGTTGCTTCAACCATTGGTATATCACTTAATCCGAACTTTTCTATAAAGGATTTGAATTCAAGCTTCTTAAAGATACTATATAGTTTTTCCTTATCGAAATCCGTCCTGCGGTACTGCTGAAGATCAGACATACAAGGCATTTTTCTTTCAATAGTTGCCAGCCTTTTACTTAAAAAAGCAAGCTCCTTATTGGCTTCAAGCTTTTCCCTGACACCTTTTTTTTCAACTTTATCAATGTTTTCGTACACTTCTTCCATACTATGAAATTTCTGTATAAGGTCAAGCGCCGTCTTCTCACCTATTCCCGGAACACCCGGAATATTATCCGAAGTGTCACCCATCAGCCCCTTGACATCAATCATCATTTTAGGCGTAACTCCATACTTCTCTAAAACCTTTTGATAATCGTATTCATCGGTTTCAGTCTTATTCCCTCTTGTAACAGGGAGCTTAATCCTGGTGGTTTCAGAAGCCAACTGCAGAGAATCCCTGTCACCGGTTAAAAGAATGGCTTCCATGCCATTTTCTTCCGCACACAATGAAATAGACCCCAGAATATCATCAGCCTCAAAGCCTGGAGTCTCAATTCTTTTTATATTCATTGCATCCAGGACCTGTTTAATTACAGGTACCTGAACTGCCAATTCATCAGGCATTCCTTTTCTCTGCGCCTTATACTGGTCGTATTCCAGATGTCTGAAAGTGGGTTGTTTCATATCAAAGGCAAC
>JAQSXC010000197.1 GCA_029266335.1 Eubacterium sp.
TAAAAGCTTCATGTGATGAAAAACCATAATCAAAAGCAATATCCAAAATGCTTTTTTCACTATCCCGAACCTCTTTTAGTGCAAAAGCTAATTTTCTATGCCGCAGATAATCCCTAAATTGCATACCCGATATTTCCTTAAATTTTCTCGTAGTATGAAATTCGGAATAACCTAACTTGCGAGAAAGAAATCGTAGCGTTATTGCTTCACCGTTCCGATTCTTAATACACTCATCAATTTCATCAACGATTATTTGGATTTGCTTGTGCCACTCGTACATTCGTCTGTTCACCTCGTTTCAACCACTCTATAGTCATTATAGAGTAATGAAAATTGCAGTGCTTGATTTTACTTGCGGAAAAGAGAGAATATATTTTATTCCTTAACTCGCCTAATATAAAATTTCAACGCTTACACAACATCAAACACCAAGCGCAGATAAGGAAACTACTCTGCCATATAATGTCCTCTTTTTAATATAATAATAATGCAATTGCTCAATATTTTCCATATGAATTGCAGCTAATAATATTCGATGAAAAATTCTAAAAAGGGAAACATATTTATTGACATTGATAAATATAATAATTATAATAATTTTATACAATTAAATCTTATAAAATGAAAAAGGAGACTATATATGAATATTTATGATTTTAAAGCAACAACCATAGATGGCAAAGAGATTTCTCTTGAAAAGTATAAAGGCAAGGTTGTAGTTATTACAAATACTGCCAGTAAGTGCGGTTTCACCCCTCAATATGAAGACCTTCAGAAGTTATTTGCAAAGTACAGGGAGCAGGGCCTTGAAATACTTGGCTTCCCATCCAACCAGTTTGCTGAGCAGGAACCGGGAAGTGATGAAGAAATCCAGAGTTTCTGTTCGCTAAACTACGGAGTAGACTTTCAAATGTTTTCAAAAATAGATGTTAGGGGTCAAAATGCTCATCCGCTATTCAATTACCTTACCGGGGAGGCACCTTTCAAAGGGTTTGATATGAACCATGCATTGGGAAAAATACTTAAAAGCCTTCTTGAAGAGAAATTTCCTGAAACATTGCATGGTGACTCCATAAAATGGAACTTCACAAAATTTTTAGTTGACAGGAACGGAAATATAGAGGGTAGATATGAGCCGACCACAGCTCCTATGGATATGGAAAAGGACATAGAAAAACTCCTGTAGGTGAAAATTAAAATAATACTGGCTTAATTTATTTTATAAATGTATATTTATTTATAGATGAGTTCAGTTTTATATTTGTTTTTTGGAGGTAAATTATGATATTTTACTTTTCCGGTACGGGAAACTCTTTGCAGGCAGCTGAAAATATAGCCAACCATAACGGCGAACCCTTAATATCCATAGCTGAAAAGATCAACAGCGGAGAAAAGGTATTTGAATTTGAGCTGAAGGAAAACGAGACCATTGGTTTTGTTTACCCGGTATACGCATGGGGGCCGCCGGGAATGGTTCTTGAATTCATTGATAGACTGAAGTTTAAGAATTATAACAATCAATATGTTTTTTCTGTAGCAACCTGTGGAGGAAATATCGGCAATACAATGAAGCTTTTGGACAGAGGTCTTGCAAATAAGGGGCTAAAGCTCTCCGGCGGATTTTCGCTTTTAATGCCGAATAATTATATTATTATGGGTGATGTAGATTCCAAGGAAGTGGAGCGGCAAAAGCTGCAGGCAGCAGAAAAAACCTTACTGGATATAAATCGGGTGATAGAGAAAAGGGAGGCAGGAGTTTTCCAAATAGTCAGGGGCTTTCTTCCGGGCTTGCTTACCGGAGTGGTTAATCCCATGTTCAGTAAACATGCTGCAGACACTAAAAAGTTTTATGCCGATGAAAGGTGTACAGGCTGCGGTATTTGTCAGAAGGTGTGCAACACCGGAACCATAACGGTTGATAAAAAACCACGGTGGGGAAATAACTGCACCCAGTGTCTGGCATGTATCAACTATTGTCCCGTAAAAGCAATCCAATATGGTAAAGGAACAGCTAAAAAAGGAAGATATACCAATCCCAATGTCAGTTTGCTTTAAAAAAGAATATAGTATTAATTTACCTGTGATGCTATTAAAATTTAAAATCCGTAACCGTAAAGGTTATGGATTTTTTGTGTCCCGGTCGGTAAAGTTTTTAGAGATAAGTTAATATATTAGTGACTGTTTGCGTTGATTGGTATTTTTTTCAGCATGTACATTGCATTACAAGGTAAGTTGATATACAATGTTGTATGTGAAACTGAAAACAAATAAATAATTAAGTATCAGGATATAGAATCTGAATATAGAAAGGAAATAGAACATGAATAAGGAAATGATGAAGGGAAGCATTGATATACTTCTTTTGTCCCTGATCCAAAAGGAAGATCTGTATGGATATGAAATGGCCAAAAGGTTGAAGGAAAAAAGTAATGACCTGTATTCCATGGGTGAAGGTACTCTATACCCCGCACTTCAAAGGCTGGAAAAGCAAAAATTGATAGCTTCATATTGGGGAGAGTCTGAAGGTGGAGGCCGCAGGAAGTACTATACATTAACTGAGGCCGGGAAAAAAGAATTAAAAGCAAAATTAAAGGAGTGGGATTTCCTGAATAATTTAATTAATGTGTGCAGGGAGGGTTTTTATGCATCAGTTTGAGGAATATATAGACTCAATTCTGGCTGATTTTAAAATCGGCCAAAGAAAAAAGACTGAAATGGCGGAAGAATTCCAGGATCACTTGAAATCATTGAAGCAGGAATTTATAGAGGCCGGCTTAAGTGAGAAAGAAGCTGAAGCACAGGCAATCAAATGTTTTGGTGAGAGTAAAGTCATTAGTTCCGAATTGGCCAGGAATATTACAGGATATAGAAATATATTCAATATTCTTATGGGCTTTTTGCTATCCGCACTGTTGTACACAGGAAGCGTCAGGATTCCTGTACCAGGGACAAACAGCTGGGATCGGATCGGAAATGTTAATGTTTTTATACACCTGGTTTTCGGAATATGCACGATGCTGTTTTTCATACCTGTTGGCTATTATATTCCCTTGGTTTTAAGGCGCGCCTGTACAGCATTCCATGTGCTTATGACAACCCTGATTGCAGGTGGTGTATTGAGCATTTTATGTGTTGCCACCGGTTATTATGATTTAAAATATATACCGTTAAATTTGCTTGGGGGACTTGTTGGAAGTATGCTCGGGTTTGGTGTTTTAAATGTAGTCAATACAGTTGCACATAAATTAAGGGTAATAGGAGACTGATAAACTTTATAATATCTTTATAAATATATTTTATGATATTGAGGGGTTCGGAGTTTTTGATTTATTAAGTCTTACAGTTTTCTTTCAATATAGTATTTAAGAGGTGTCGTCCAATGTATGAAAAGATATTGATTGCAGATGATGAAGAAGGAATTGTTTCTTTTATTAAAGATTCATTGATCTGTGAAGGGTATGATATACTTGTTGCTTCAAATGGAGAACAGGCAGTTGAACTTGCAAAGAAGCAGCCGGATTTAATTATTCTGGATGTAATGATGCCGGGAATGGATGGCTATGAAGTATGCAGCAGTATCCGAGATATGGTAACCTGCCCGATAATTTTCCTGAGTGCATTACAGAGTGAGTCACAAAGAATAAAGGGGCTGGCTGTAGGTGGGGATGATTATATAATCAAGCCCTTCAGTATGAGGGAGCTAAAAATGAGAATTCAAGCTCATCTCCGTAGACAAAAACGAGTACTAACAACGGACAGATTGACTTTGCTGAAATACGGAGGTTTGTCTATAGATTTGAAAGGGCATGAGGTTTATTTTATGAATAGAAGCTTGTCCTTTACAAAACGTGAATTTGATATTATAGAGCTTCTGGCACTTCATCCGGGTATTATTTTTTCAAAGGAACAGATATATGAGAAGGTTTGGGGATATGATGCAATGGGTGACTCTTCCTGTATAGCTGAACATGTTAAAAAAATTCGCTCAAAGCTAAGTGAATTTGATAATCAAACAGCCTATATTTCAACAGTATGGGGGGTGGGCTATAAATGGGAACGAATAAAATAAACAAGCGAACTCCGCTGCAGAAGCAAATAGCTTTTTCATATTTAAAAGTTCTGTTTGTAAGCTTGGTTACTGCTGTTGTGACTATTATTGTATTTTATTTCATATACTACCGGGTAACTGGTTTTGATTCCTCCAAAACAGAGGGCATGGAAAAGATATATCAATATATATATGAGAATGGCAGCGTTCTGTTGAAAAAGGATCACCTGGATAAGCTTGATATGCTTGTCAAGGAAAAGCACCTGGCCTATTTAATAAAGGATTCTGATAACAACATCCTATACAGTTCCGGAGCTTCAAGTAAACAAAATATAAGCTCCTTTGGGAAGCATCTGTCAGAAATGAAGGATAATTTTATACATAAATCAACAATTGATATTCCTGTCTATGATGGCGCTACAGGTAAGGTTAAAAACATATTGATTATGACATATGAAGATAATCTGGCTCTTATTGATTTTGTTATTCCACTAACTTGTTTAGTTGTCTTTTTAATAGTTTTTTCGAAGGAATTCAGCCAAAGAATAAGCAAACCATTAAAAGAATTGATAAATTCTGTTGATAAGATAAAGCAAAGGGATCTTGATTTCGTAATTAATGACACACTGGAGGATGAAATAGGGGATCTTGCCAGAGCCTTTGAAGAAATGAGAAAAAGTCTGCAGAATTCCCTTATGAGAGAATGGCAGCTGGAGCAGGAACGCAGGGATATGGTGGCTGCAATTACCCATGATTTGAGAACACCCCTAGCTATCATCCAGGGACATGCAGAAGGTCTTCAGGATGGCCTCAAGTACAATAACGACAAGCTTGACAGTTACCTTACAATTATAGAACAAAATTCTTTAAGAGCAAAAAAACTTATTGAAGAGATGAATATGCTGGTGGAAATTGATGGTGCCGGTTTTGAACTTAACCAAAGCCTGACTGATATTAATGAATACCTTAAGGATAAAGCAAGTGAAGCTGCGTACCTTGCAGAAAAAGAGATGATTAGTTTGGAGACTGAAATATCTGATTTAAGAGCGGAAAGTGAGTTGGTTTATTTAGATACTGATAGATTGTCTCAAATAATTGATAATATCTTAAATAACGCTATCAGATATACACCAAAGGGCGGAAGCATCAGCTTCTGTACCAGTATTAAGAATGACAGGGCTGACTTTAAGATATACGATACAGGTAAAGGTTTTTTAGAAAAAGACTTGCCTAATCTATTCAAAAAGTTCTATAAGGGAGATGCTTCCAGATCAATGAATAAGGGACATTCAGGCCTTGGATTATATATTGCCCATTCCATCGTAAAAAAATATGGTGGAGAAATTAAGGGCTATAATCTTAATAATGGAGGAGCCTGCATAGAGTTTTCAATTTATTACTGATAAGCACTTGAATTACTATGGATCATAATTACATAAACTGCTTTACAAAGGGAATCCTTGTTTAAATAATAAGGATTCCCTTTTTTCTACATTAGCATTTTGCATTTTATATCATTTCTTTATAAATTCTTTAAACCTCAATATTATTATTTAATCAATGTATCTAAATCAATTTTAGGAGGATTAAAAATGTCCGGTGAAGCAAGTATTAAAACAGTAAAAGGATCCTTTTGGGGTGTAGCAGCATTTTATTTTCTTATAGCCTTTGAGTTTTTTTATATGGCCAGCCCTTTTGCAATTTATTTCTATTCAGTGTACAGACCTGTGCTTAATCTTTTTAACAAATATCAGGTATTATCCGGATTGGTGGCTTATTTTATGCCCCACTTTTCAAAAACATCTTCTCCATTTATCAATAGCCATAATATAGTGGGAGCAGTTCTGGCTATCCTGGGGTTTTTGTGGTTCTGTATTGGAGCTTGTCAGGTTTATTATCATAAACTTGCCAGAAAAGGAGCAGTTACAGGGGGTGTATACAAATATATAAGGCATCCTCAATATGCGGCATTTATTGTCTGCAGTTTTGGATTACTTATCCTTTGGCCAAGGTATATTGTACTTGTAATGTTTATAACAATGCTGTTTGCCTATTATCTGCTTGCAAGAGTAGAAGAGAAGGAATGTGAGGTAAAATTCGGCCAGAGTTATATTGATTATAAAAATAAGACCGGTATGTTTTTACCTGTCAGATTGGCATTGCCTTCAAAGCTTGGACTTCCGGTCAAATCAAAAGGAAAAAGGATATTATACATCCTCTCTGCATATGTATTAACACTGATGGCCGGACTAGGCATCGCAGCAGGTATAAATAATCTGACTATCAATAGTCTGTATATAAGCTATTCAAAGAATGAAGCTTTTTTGAGTGTAAGCAAAATAGAGGAAAATAAGTTGGAAGATATTAAACACATTGTTGCGGTGGATAATGATGTTAAATCCAGATTAATAAACTATGGCATTTCAGATAAGGATAAATTTCTTAATTATGTTGTGCCCATAGTCTGGAATGTTCCGGAGATTCCAATGAATACAGTACCCGGAGTAGCGCCTCATAACTCACCTTCAGATTTTGACAGAGACAAGTATAAGATTATATTTACAAAGGTGGAAGTAAGGGGGAATTCTGATGTAGAAGGAACACAGTTAATAACAAATGGAATAAGGCGTATACCAATAGTAGAAATATGGGTAGATACAAAACAGTCAAAAGTTACAAAAATTATGGATATTCCCGAAAAAGTCATGTACGAGAATATACCGGTTGCAGTTTACTGAGTATTCAAAAAGACATAGCCAACGACAGTTTGCTATGTCTTTAAGTTTATACCAACTTAAAAAACTGAAAAAAGGTGTAGTCAGAATACAACATACTCGCCTTCTCTGTCAGACCTATATATAGCTTCAAGAAGCTCAAGAGCTTTAATGCCCTGCAATCCGTCTACTGGAAACGGTAAGCCGTCTCCTAGCTTACTGTAGAAATCATTAATAAGCGTTTTATGACTGCTCCCCCAATAGGCTTTTATACCTGTGGTTTTGTCAAGTTCTTCGCAGACTTCTGCCCTGCCGTCGGGGTATTTGATGGTCAGATTGTCTTCAAGCCTTAATACAGCCGATTCCAATACGATTTCAATTATTATTGGTGAGTTTGTACAGTAACAGTTTGTGGCATAAAACAGTGCAGTAGCTCCATTGCTAAATGTAAGCGAGGCCTGAGCCGTATCCTCAACCTCAATTATATTCTTCAAAAGGGTTGTATCAACTTTAGCTTTCAGCTTTGAAATATCACCCAAAAACCATTGAAGAAGATCGAGCGTATGTATTGCCTGGTTTATCAGAACGCCGCCGCCTTCCTTTGACCAGGTGCCTCTCCAGCCGGATTTGGTATAGTAAGCCTCATCCCGGTTCCAGGTTACAAAAGCCCTGGCGCCGAGAACATTACCATAAATACCCGCTTCGATGATTTCTTTGATTTTAACCGAGCTGGTGTTGTATCTGTTTTGATAGCAAATACCAAGATTTTTTCCGGAGGCTTTTGATATTTCTATCATTCTTCCGGCATCTGACGTTGTAATAGCCATGGGTTTCTCAACCAGGACATGTTTTCCATGCTCCATAGCTGCTATTGCCATTTCAGCATGAAGATAGTGGGGAGTACAAATATGAATGCATTTAATGCTGTCATCATTCAAGATGCCCTCATAACCGGTATAATATCTGCAGTTATACCTTCCAGCAGACTCTCTGGCTTTTCCGCAATCCACATCAGCCACTGCCGACAGCTTTATATTTGGGTTGCTCATTAATGCATCTGCATGTATGGTATGTATTGCTCCGCAGCCAATGATTCCCGCATTGAATATTTTTGAATTATCTGATAACTCTTTCATGGTTTTCTCCTTGTTCCTGGCTCAGAAACTACCGGTAACGTCTGCAATCCGGGACTCAGTTATTGCTTTTTTATGTTTTGAGTTTGCTATTTTCTCCTGAAGCTTTTGATAGAACAAATCTTCCGGTACAGGAATACTGACCCAGTCATTCAGCCATGAGGAAAGGTAGATTGCATTTGATATCTGAAGCCCGTTAATTCCTTCCACACCGGGTGCCAGCAGTGCAGAGCCCGTATGTATGGCATCTGTTTCTCCAAAAGTTCAGCCTGCCATCCTCTATAACAAGCTTACCCATATCTCCGGTTATTTCAAAACGGTTTGTTCCGGGGGCATCTGCTGTGGAAGTGATAAACACGCCGGTAGCGCCGTTCTCATATTCAACATAGGCTGTTACATCATCTTCCACTTCTATGTCGTGATATTTTCCGTAATTGCAGAAGGCGCGCACCCGCACCGGCATACCGCAGGTCCACTGCCAAAGATCCAGGTTGTGGGGACACTGGTTAATCAGGACGCCACCACCCTCGCCGGCCCAGGTAGCACGCCAGCCGCCGGAATTGTAGTATGCCTGTGGCCGGTACCAGTTTGTGATTATCCAGTTGGTTCTCTTTATTTCACCCAGTTCGCCTGATTTGATAATCTCTCTGAGCTTTTGGTAAAGCGGGTTGGTTCTTTGATTGTACATTATACCAAAAACCTTTCCGCTTCCTGCTGCAGCCTCATTCATCTCCCTGACCTGTTTGGTATAAACTCCTGCAGGCTTTTCAGTAAGTACATGAAGACCATAACTAAAGGCCTCAATTGCCAGTGAAGGATGCTCATAGTGGGGAATCGCAATAATAACTCCATCCACAAGTCCGGAGTTAAACAGCTTTGATGCATTATCAAAGCATTGAACCTTTTCATTTAAGTTTTCTCTTGCCCATTCCAGCCGTTCAGGAGAAATATCACAGACGGCAGTAAGCTCAGTGTCAGGGACTTCTCCGCTATTAAGACATTTTACATGGTAAGAACCCATGTTGCCTATCCCTATTACACCAATCCGAAGCTTTCTCATATTGAACCTCCTAAGTCATGGCTTTGAGCCATATATCAGCCACAAAATTTGATGGAATTATCCACTCCTTATCGCTATAAGGCGTATAAAGGAAGTTTATTAATGAATTCAGTCTCATAAGTACTGCTGGAGATAATTAAGGCTTGATGACAGGCAGTCAAAAGGATTTCTCGGACAAACATCCTGTTCTATTGCATACCACTTAACCTTGTTTTCTCTGCATACCTGTATAATTGACAGCCAGTCCAGATTACCCTCGCCGACTGCGGCCATTTCCTGCTTTCCATCCACATGGGCCATATCCTTGAAATGCACTACATCTATACGGCCGGCAACTTTTTTCAGCCATTGGACGGGACTTCCGCCGCCGGCCTGAACCCAGTAGGTGTCTATTTCAAAGCCCAGACAGTCAGGAGTGCTTTCATTGATTAAAATATCAAGGCCGGTTATTAAGTCGAATTTTTTAAATTCAAAATCATGATTATGATAAATAAGCTTGAGTCCATTTGCGGAAAGCTTTTTTCCTAAAATGGAGGCATCCCTGGCAAACCTCGAATAACCTTCCCTTGTCCGGGCATATTCTTCAGGCATGCTTCCGATACCCACATACCCGCAGTCCATAATTTTGTGCTCTTCTATTACTGCTGCTGTTTCATTTTTGATCCTGTCAAAGGGAATATGTGTAGCACAAATCTTTAAATCCAGCTTTTCAGAAAGGTCTCTCAGAAGCATCGGATCAAGTCTGCCCATACCTGATACCTGAATAGCTTTAAAGCCTGTTTCTTTTAATTTTTCAAAAGAGTCCCTGATTCCTTCGGGAGTGGTAAGATAATCTCTCAGAGTAAAAAGCTGTGCCGCAATTAAGTTGTTATCCATAAAAAACCTCCTTCTTTTTGAATCATGCCTGAGCATCAATTTCCTTAAGAAGCTTATTTAAAGCATCAACTGCTATGGCGAACCTGGTTTCACCGTTACTTTCTGCTTTAACAGGTATTTTTGAGCGGAACTCCAGGTTTTGCAGTCCGGTAAACGAAGCCAGATGAGGTTCCAGAGACAGGAAGCCCGAATAATTATCATCATTCAAGTTCATAAGGAGATCCTTTATTCTGCCATCCCCATAACCTGCAGGTACTACGGAAGCATCTCTGAAAAGTGCATCTTTAATATGAATATATTCGATATGTTTTTTTAAGAGACTATAAGCGTCAGGGTAGGGTTGAACTCCACATTGGATAAAGTTTGCAGGATCAAAAGTAGCTTTCAGAAACTTACTGTTGACTGTTTCCAGAATATCAAGACATCTTTCGGGAATATCACCGTAAATATCCTTTTCATTCTCATGAAGGAGGGTAATACCTCTCGATGCGGCATATGTGGTCATTTCTTCCAATCTACTTATTATTTCGTCTCTATACAGTCCGGGTGTGCTGCCTTCAGGCATATAGAAGCTGAATATCCTGATATAATTTGTCTGAAGTATTTTTGCCATTTCGGTTATATGTTGAAAAAGCTTAAAATGGGCAGTAAAATCATCAGTAATCTGGATTTTTCCGATAGGGGAACCTATGGCAGATATTTTAAAACCTCTCTTATCAAGCTGCTGTTTAATATCAGAAACCTCTTGAAGAGTATGTTCGGATATATTCTTTCCATAAACACCTCTTATTTCAATGTATTTTATGTTATGGCTGTCAAGTACATCCATCTGAGCAGTGAGATTGTTATCAATTTCATCAGCAAAAGCGCTGAGGGTTAAGTTTGACATTTTTACACCTCTCTAATTTGTCATTTAAAACTTTGGCTGAAATTCAGTAAATATGACTTAGTGTAATATGCAATAAAACAACTTATTGCATCCTTCAAAAAATATAGCTTATTGCCTCCGCAGCTAGTATGACTGATAACGTTACCTATATAATGATTTTATTGTATAATTAAGAAATAAACATTGCCTTTTTAAACATGAAGATTGCTTTTATTGACTTTTTAAATGCTGCGGTTTGTCAAATCAGGTTTACGTAATTTTACACGACTGAAAAAGAAATTAATCGGGGAGGGCGGCTTAATGGAGATAATTAATAATATTAACGGCAAGGATGCCTTTGATTTTGCCCATACACGCAGCGATATTATAAATATTGATTTTCATTTACATGATGCTTTTGAGATATATTATCTTATTTCAGGAGACGTGAACTATTTTGTTGAAAACAAGATATATGAATTGAAGCAGGGCGATATCATGATAACCAATAAATACGAAATTCACAAACCCTCCTTTAAATCCGACAGGACCTATGAAAGAATATTTATCCAGTTTGGGAGTGATATTCCGTCTCAATACGGTTCAAAGGAGTTCGATCTTTTACAATGCTTCAACAGCAGGCAGAAAGGCACCCGGAACAGAATAGACCTGAACGTAAGTCAAAAGGAAGAGTTCCTGATGCTCCTTAAAAAGCTGGAGGTATGCAAATTAATAAAACATCCGTCAGACATTATTATGAGAAATACATATTTTGTTCAGCTGCTGGTATTGATAAACAATGCCTTTCTGGATTCCCGGGAGGAGGACAGCCACACCGGAATAGCCTCAAGGCTTCTGCCGGTTCTGGATTATGTAAATGATAATCTGTCCGGAGATTTATCGTTGGAAAGTATGGAAAAGAAGTTTTTCATTAATAAATACTACTTAAGCAGATTATTTAAAAAAAATACAGGCAGGAATCTTCACCAGTATATTATTTACAAGCGCCTTGCCAGGGCAAAAGAGCTGCTGGCAGGCGGACAAAGTGTTACAGAAGCCTGCTTTATGTCCGGCTTTAATGATTATTCCAACTTTTACAGGCTCTTTAAAAGGATAATAGGAATTTCTCCTGCAGAGTATAAAAAGTTAAATACGGCTGGTACAAGCAACTATTCTGATTACAGTTAATAAATATCTTTTTACTTGCTCACACAATTCCTTCCCTTCTTTTTTGCTCTATACAACGCAGTATCGGCACCCTTTATAACTTCGTCGGGGAGTCTGTATTTATCATTTTTTTCAGCTACACCGATACTTATGGTTACAAACAGCTGCTTGCCTGTTCCATTTTTTCCCGTGCTGCTTTTGGGTTTGTTTTTCGGTCTGTTGGCTGACCTTTGAATGAAGCCTTTTTTTGAAACTGCCTCTCTTAACATTTCCAGATGGGGAATGGCATCTTTCAAGCTCTTGTTTGGAAAAAGGACTGTAAATTCTTCTCCGCCGTAACGGAAGGGTTTTCCGCCTCCGGTAATATCCCTGATACAGCCTGCAACCATTTTCAGTACCTGATCACCTACATCGTGGCCGTAGGTGTCATTAAATTTCTTGAAGTGATCTATATCCAGCATGGCAATAGTATACCTGCCGCTCAATTTCATTAATTCATATCTGAGTGAACGTCTTGAGGGGAGTGCTGTCAATTCGTCCATAAAAGCCATGCCGTATGATTCCTGAATTACAGAAATGATCAGTATCAGTCCGGAAGCTGTAAAAAATACAGGAATGGACATGGGGTCAGATTTCTTGCAGAGAGCAGTAAATATTACAGCAAGTACACCGATATTTGCCGCGTCAAGATATGACTTGGTTGATATATACCGGAGTACAACTACAGCAAATACTATAAAAAACAATATTGCAGACAGCTGCGGAATAGTGCTGAATATTTTAAGCTTTAAGGGTATAAGTTCTCTGGTAAGAGATGATAACACAGTGTCGGTATCCTTTTCCAGCAGATAATAAACCAGACCGGTTTGAAAAAGAATACTGGACATATTTATCAATCCCCATACAGTGAAAATTCCACGCTCTTTTAGAAACGTAAATATCAGGATGTTCACAGGGAAAAGAATTGCAGCTGCGGCAGTAACCAGCAAAAAGTCTGAACCTGGTTTACCCGCCATAAACGATGGCTTTAAGAGTATAAAATGTGTTATTGCCAGAACAAGAACAATAAAGAATACTTTGCTTTTATTGAATCTCCAGCTCAATACTGCTGCAATAGAAAAAAATATGTATGGAGAATGCCTGACAAGCCACAATGGTCCCGGTGCAATTGTGTCAAGCTTATTTAGACAGAAAAAAGACAAAATAAACAATCCTATTGGTACTATTAATGGTGCAGCGGCACGTAAAGCTTTTTTCAATTAAGTCTCCACCTTTTTCATTTGTATTATATTAGACAGGCTCTTATTATAATTTCGACACAATATGACTAAAACCTGAGCGGTATAACTGTAAACACTATAACATAAAAAGAACCGGGCTTCATCACAAAACCGGTTCTGAATAAATGCTGTTTTTATTTGTCTTACTTAGCTTACTTGGTTAACCAACTTATTGTAATTAACTTGCTTAACTAACTTATTTCACTTCACATACTTTTCTACAAATTCCCTTACTTTGGCTTTGTAGCCTGCAATGTCGGTATCAAAGGCTGTGCCGTGGCCTGCACCCGGTACCGTCAGAAGATCCTTTGGGCTGCTGCAGGCCTCATAGAGCTGGTGTACCATGCTGTAAGGAACAAATTCATCAGCGTCACCGTGAATGAACAGGGTTGGTGTTTTGCTCTTTTTAACCTGTTCGAGAGCGGAGGCTTCTTCAAAGGAATAACCTGCTCTGATTTTTGACAGGAGGCTTGTGCTGTTCAGAAGGGGAAAAGAGGGCAGGTTATACATTCTTTTCAGCTGGTATTCAAGCTCGGCCTTAACGGAGGTATAGGCACAGTCTGATACAATAGCCTTCACGGCTGAAGGCAGGTTTTCACCGCTTGTCATCAATAC
>JAQSXC010000198.1 GCA_029266335.1 Eubacterium sp.
GTTGTTTTAGTAGTGCTGGTTTATATTTTTATTAATAAAACCAAGCGCGGCTATGAAATTCAGGTAATAGGTGAAAGTGAAAATACTGCCAGATATGCAGGAATGAATGTTAAGAAGATTATATTATCATCATTGATATTAAGCGGTGCTCTTTGCGGCCTTGTTGGTATGTTTCAGGTTGCAGGTGTAAACCATACCTTAAGCTATCAGGTTGCTAACGGCGTAGGCTTTACAGCCATAATCACAACCTGGCTGTCCGCGCTGAGTGCTCCTGTAATAGTTGTTGTATGTTTCCTCTTCGCGGTTCTTCAGCAGGGAGGTACCTTTATTCAGACTGCTTTTGATATTCATTCATCGGTGGCACAGCTAATTCAGGGAATGATCCTGTTCTTTGTATTGGGAAGCGAGTTCTTTATCCAATATAGACTGGTTCTGAAGCAAAAAACAGACAAATTGGTTAAGAAGGAGGCTGCTTAAGTATGAAAAATAATACTAATGGTTTAAATGGAGGTTTAAATGTCATTTATTAATATTTTAACTTTTATTTTAACCGGTGCGGTTACAGCAGGGACTCCTTTGTTATTTGCAACGCTTGGAGAATTAATAACCGAGAAGGTTGGTCAGCTGAACCTCGGAGTAGAGGGCATGATGCTGATTGGTGCCGTTATTGGCTTCAGTGCCGCACTTTCTACAGAAAATCCTGTTTTGGGCATAATGGCCGGAATGATAGCAGGGGCATGCGGAGCATTGATTTTTGCTTTCCTGACAATAACCCTGAGAGCAAATCAGATAGTTTCAGGTTTATCTCTTACTATCTTCGGAACAGGTTTTTCAAGCTTTGTCGGGCAGAAAATGATAGGGCAGGGTCTTGCCGATTCTGTAAGAAACAGCTTTGCACCTATAAAGCTTCCGCTGTTGGGAGATATTCCGGTTCTGGGTTCTGCACTGTTCAACCAGAATATCTTGGTATATGTGGGGTATATTACGGCGGTGGTACTCGCCATCTATCTTTACAAAACCAGAATCGGACTGAATCTGAGAATGGTTGGTGAGAACCCCGGAGCAGCAGATACTGCAGGAATAAATGTTTCCTTATATAAATATCTGCATATATTATTAGGCGGAGCCCTCTGCGGAATAGGCGGAGCATACATGTCTCTGATCACAGTACCTTCCTGGCAGGATGGAGTAACGGGGGGAAGAGGCTGGATAGCAGTGGCCCTGGTTATCTTTGTTACCTGGAATCCATATAAGGCTATGTTGGGATCTTACTTCTTCGGAGCGCTAAGTATACTGGGACTGTATTTGCAGAGCTATGTTCACATACCTCAAAGCTTTTTCGATATGCTGCCATATATAGCCACCATAGTTGTGTTAATTATGATTTCCATGAAAAAGTCCAAGGAGAATAACCCTCCAAAAGCATTAGGAGAACCTTATTTCAGAGAAGACCGATGATGAAATGAAACTAAAGTTGCTTGGAACTTAAGTTCTTGTGATAAAATATAATGGTGGACGGACAGAACCGGCTGCCATTTTTTATTTGAGTTGGAGGATTAATTATTATGAATAAAATCGTGAGGATGGGAAGTGTATTTTTTACTATTGTTCTATGGGGCTTTTCAGCTTTGAAATATGCAGCCGGAAGTACCAGAGTTGCAATTTATTTTTTTGTGGCCGGGCTGGGATTTTCGCTGGTATATATTTCCTATACCAAGAAAGACAGAATATCAAAATAAAATATGAGCAAATACCTTGTTAATACTGTTATTTTAATGATAAAATCATTTGGATGGTGTTTTTTAACATGTGGTAAAAGTATATTATATGAAAATTTTATCAGGAATGACAAAGCAAATTTTTAAATAATGTACATATAAATAATATTTGGTTAAGGATGTGTATTCATGGAACAGACAGAACAAAAGAAACGGATATTCAGTGGGGTTCAGCCCTCGGGAAATCTTACAATAGGTAATTACCTAGGAGCAATTAAAAACTGGATTCCAATGCAGGAAGAGTTCGAATGCCTGTATTGTGTGGTTGATCTCCATACACTTACAGTCAGACAGAAGCCTGCAGAATTAAGACAGAGAAGTCTGAACCTGTTGGCCTTGTATATGGCCTGCGGCCTTGATCCGCAAAAGTGCATACTGTTTTTGCAATCACATGTCAGTGCCCACTCTGAACTGGCCTGGATTTTAAATTGTTACACCTATATGGGTGAATTGAACAGAATGACCCAGTTTAAGGATAAATCAGCCAAGCATGCAGACAATATAAATGCCGGATTATTCACATATCCCGTGCTTATGGCGGCAGATATTTTATTATATCAGACCGATCTTGTACCAATTGGCCAGGATCAGAAGCAGCATTTGGAAATAACCAGGGATATTGCTGAAAGATTTAATAACGTTTATGGGGACACCTTTACAATTCCTGAACCATATATCCCAAAGATCGGTGCCAAGATAATGAGCCTGCAGGAACCTGAAAAGAAGATGTCCAAATCTGACGAAAATGAAAATGCATACGTATTTATACTTGATTCCGAGGATACTGTACTTCGCAAATTCAAGAGAGCCGTTACCGATTCGGAGCGTGAAATAAGATATGATGAGATAAACAAACCGGGAGTCAGCAATTTGATCAGTATTTATTCTGCAGTAACCGGCAAGACTTTCTCAGATATTGAAAAGGAATTTGATGGAAGATCCTACGGTGATCTTAAAGAGGTGACAGGTCAATCTGTTGCTGAAATGTTAAAGCCTGTTCAGCAGAAATACAACGAGCTTACTTCAAACAAGGATTATCTTAATTCAATTTTGAAGGAAAATTCAGAAAAAGCAGCTTATATGGCAAGAAAAACCCTTTCCAAGGTTCAAAGAAAAATTGGATTATTACCAAGAGGATAATGAACAGCAGGGACCAGTTTCAGGTCAATTTGACTGACATGGGAATGGTTCCTGTTTTTTGATGTTAAGGAAATTATGCAGCAATACTTGGAATATAAATAATCATATAAGGTGTTTTAAGCATTGGTTTACAAATAATTCCTTAACATGGTAAAGAACATAAATGCCGGGCATTTTGTTTCTAATATACATGTATTGTTAGGAGACTAGTATGGCAATAACCGAACTCATACTATTAGCTGTAGGGTTGTCAATGGATGCTTCGGCAGTATCCATATCAAATTCCCTTTGTATCAATAAAATATCTATAAAGCATGTACTAAAGATGGCCCTTATGTTTGCTTTCTTTCAGGGATTAATGCCACTTATTGGTTATTTTGCAGCCAATAAATTTGAATCGGTGATCAACAGGTTTGATCACTGGATAGCGTTTGTTTTACTGGCAATTATAGGAGGGAAGATGCTGCATGAGGCTATAAAGGCAGAGATTGAACAGGAGTGTTCGCTTTTTGCACTGACCTTTAAACTGTTACTTGTACAGGCAGTAGCAACAAGCATCGATGCTCTGGCTGTCGGGATAAGTCTTTCTGCGCTTAATGTTAATATTTATTACTCAATAACAATAATAAGCGCAATAACTTTCGTCTGTTGTACAATAGCTGTTTTAATTGCCAAGAGATTTGGTAATCTGTTAGGCAAGAGAGCCGGTATTGCCGGGGGAATTATACTTATTGCCATAGGTCTGAAAATATTTGTTGAGCATATGTATTTTCAATAAAAGTAACTTGAAATGGAAGTATATTCTTTAGCAAAATCAAACATATGTTTGATTTTGCTTTTTTATATGCTATAATCATATGTGTATAAATCGTACCATAGAGTAATAGTTTTAGGAGGCTGCATGAATAGATTTGAAGTTGTTTCCGAGTACAGACCAAAAGGCGATCAGCCTGTTGCCATAGAAAAATTAAGCAAGGGAATACAGGAGGGACAGAAGCACCAGACTTTGCTTGGTGTTACCGGTTCCGGTAAAACCTACACAGTAGCAAAAGTAATTGAACAGGTTCAGAAACCTACACTTGTTATTGCGCATAATAAAACTCTTGCGGCGCAGCTATGCAGTGAATTTAAGGAATTCTTCCCTAACAATGTTGTAGAGTATTTCGTTAGTTATTACGATTATTACCAGCCCGAAGCATACATTCCGTCTACTGATACCTACATTGAAAAGGACTCCTCTATAAATGAAGAAATAGACAAGCTGCGCCACTCTGCTACAGCTGCACTCTTTGAAAGAAGAGATGTAATAATAGTAGCCAGCGTTTCCTGTATCTATGGTTTGGGCGACCCCGAAGATTATACCGATCTCATGCTGTCGCTGAGGGTAGGTATGCAAAAGGACAGGGATGAGATAATAAGAAAGCTTGTAGACATACAATATGAAAGAAATGAGATAGACTTCAGAAGAGGCCGTTTCAGAGCAAGAGGAGATGTTCTTGAGATTTTTCCGGCAAACAGTTCTGAGATGGCTTTGAGAGTGGAATTTTTCGGAGATGAAATTGAACGTATCACTGAGGTTGATTATCTTACAGGTGAAATAAAAGGAACCAGATCCCATATCGCTATTTTCCCGGCGTCCCACTATGCAACTACAAGACCTAAAATGGAAAAAGCGATGGTCACTATCGAGAAAGAACTTGAAGAACGGCTTGAACAACTGAAGATGGAGGGAAGACTTCTTGAAGCACAAAGACTGGAGCAAAGAACCCGGTATGACCTCGAGATGATGTCTGAAATCGGCTTCTGCCAGGGTATAGAAAATTATTCAAGGCATATAAGCGGGAGAGAACCGGGTAGTTCACCCTTCACACTCATGGATTATTTCCCTGATGACTATCTATTGGTTATTGATGAATCCCATGTCACCGTTTCTCAGGTTGGAGCAATGTACAATGGGGACAGGTCAAGAAAGGAGTCCCTGGTAGAGTATGGTTTCAGATTACCCTCAGCCTTTGATAACAGGCCTCTTAAGTTTCATGAGTTTGAGGAACGTGTAAATCAGGTTGTGTATGTCAGTGCTACTCCGGCTGCTTATGAGAGGGAGCACTCTACCAGGATAATTGAACAGATAATCAGACCTACCGGACTGATTGATCCCGAAATAATAATCAGACCTGTTAAGGGACAGATCGATGATCTTATAGGAGAAATAAATACCAGAGCAGAAAAAGGACAGAGAGTACTTGTTACAACTCTGACCAAAAAGATGTCTGAGGATCTGACCGATTATATGAAAGAGCTTGATATTAAGGTTAAGTATCTTCACTCGGATGTTGCTACCTTTGAGAGAATGGAGATTATCAGGGATTTACGTCTGGGTGTTTTTGACGTACTGATCGGTATTAACCTGCTCAGAGAAGGCCTGGATATACCTGAAGTTTCACTGGTAGCCATACTTGATGCTGACAAGGAAGGTTTCCTCAGATCTGAAACCTCGCTGATCCAGACAATCGGTAGAGCTGCCCGTAACTCGGAAGGTAAGGTAATAATGTATGCTGACAATATTACCGGCTCCATGCACAGAGCAATCAGCGAAACCAACAGAAGAAGACAGCTGCAGATGGATTATAACAAAGCTCACGGTATTGTGCCAACGACCATACAAAAGTCAGTTCGCGACTTACTTGAGGCTACAAAGGTTGCAGAAGACAGCGAAACATATTATACTGGTAAGGAAAAACCAAATCTTATGTCTGCTGAGGAACTTGAAAAACTAATAGTCAAGCTCCAGAAAGAGATGAAGCAGGCGGCTGCCGATCTGCAGTTTGAGCGTGCAGCAGAGCTGAGAGACAAGGTTGAAGAACTGAAAAAGAATACGGGGTCAAAATGAAATTACTTAGGCAGTTTCTAATTATACTGATTATTTGTTCTATTGGGGAAGTTCTGAATAAAGTTGTACATGTTCCGCTCCCAGGCAGTATCATAGGTATGATATTGCTTTTTATTTTACTGCTGACCGGTGTTATAAAACTTGAAATGATTGACGAAATCAGCAAGTTTTTACTGGATCATCTGGCTTTCTTTTTTATACCTTCAGGAGTAGGCCTTCTGGCATATGTTGGCATACTGAGCAAGAACCTGCTTCCAATACTGGTTATATGCTTTGTAACAACTGTACTTGTTATGGTTGTTACCGGCTTAACTGTTCAGTTGATAAAGGGGAGGAAGGCAAGATGAAGGAAATAATGACAACACCGATTTTTGCTTTATTATTATCAATACTGGCGTTTGAGATCGGGATTTTAATAAATAAGAAAACGAAAATTGCTCTGTTTAATCCTCTGATGCTGGCTATACTGTTGGTTATGGGAGTCCTGATCCTCTTAAAGATCCCTCTGGAGGATTATAAAAAAGGAGGAGACTTTATATCTATGTTTTTAACACCGGCTACGGTAATACTTGCCGTACCACTGTATAAAAACATTAACTCGCTTAAAAAGGATTATATAGCAATAATTGGCGGTGTACTGGCGGGCTGTATAACTGCTATAATTAGTGTCTGGCTGCTGGGAAAGGCCTTTAACCTGCCAAAGGAATTACTGGCATCACTTATACCTAAATCCATAACCACACCTCTGGGTATAGAACTTGCAACACAGCTGAAAGGAATTCCTTCAGTTACTGTTGCTGCTATCATCATAACAGGGATTGTGGGAGCTGTTTTTGCGCAGACAATTTTAAAGGTATTCAGAATTTCCGATAAAACAGCTAAAGGCATTGCAATCGGAACATCAGCTCACGCTCTTGGGACCACAAAAGCAGTAGAGATGGGAGAAACCGAGGGGGCAATGAGTGGTCTTGCAATAGGTCTTGCCGGACTGGTTACTGTCATTATTGCAACAATAATGTATAATTTGGGAATGTTCTAAATGCATGAATAAATAATAATGCTCCGTTTTAAGGCGGAAAATAACCTTCTTAAAAAATGGAAGTTATTATCTAATCACGCCTTAGTTGAGAATCATACATTTTGTGTTACAAAGCGTATATAATTATGTAGAACAACGGGGAATCAAAAATCCTGATTACAAAACCATTTCAAAATGGAGGAATATTGTGAAAAATATATATGTTATATTATCCGCTACTCCTACAATGATGGGTAAGTTTATAAGAGTATTCACCAGAAGCTGCTTTAACCATTCGTCCATCAGTCTGACTGAAGACTGGAAGGAAATGTATTCCTTTGCACGGTATCGGGCCTCAAATCCGCTGGTTGGAGGTTTTGTCAAGGAATTTCCTCAAAGATTGTCGCTGGGGAAGAAAAATCATGATGTTTATATAAAAGTTTATAGAATTCCTGTCACTGACAGGCAATTTGATGAAATAAAAATGTTCATTTACGGTATAAGAGATGACCGGGAAGAGAACATATATAATACTCTGGCGGCATTAGGGATATTCGTCGGACATAGATTTAATACCTATAAAGCCTATACCTGCTCAGATTTTGTAGCTAAATCCCTTTCAAAGGGACAAATTATTTCTGACAGCTATTTATCAAAAAATATTGTTCCTGATGAAATGCAGAAGTTTCTTGATAAGTACACGGTTTACTGTGGCCGTTTGAAAAATTACAGACCTTTGAGAAATGCCCATACCGAATGCAGAGATTTCTATATTAAACTTGGCTTTGTAAGGGAAGTTTCCAATACCTTCAGCCACTTCTATAATTTGTTTAAGCGTAATGTGGGTTATTAAAACAACCCCTTTCCACTATTAAACCGCCATTTTCAGACAATGTTACTTTGTGGCCTGTTGGAATAAAGTAACTATTGCACCCTTTTCCGCCTTGCATATCAAAAAATTCAAAAGAATAACGGCAAAGGAAGATAATAGTGCCGCATTTCACCGCCTGAAAATAACAGATTACTAATTACCAAATTTATTGCGGCTCATGCCGGGCTTTGTTATTAACAAAAAAAGCTTATGACTAATCTTTTTTTGTTATAACGATTAAGGAAGATAATAGAGCCGTGTAATGTCGTAGTAAATCGTTGCGACATTACCCCGGACTATGCTATACTATTACCAGACTGAACCATATCTGCTTGAAGTTGATGCTGGTTGTTGTAAATGAATTTTAGGAGGGTACGCAGTAATTATGGATAGTA
>JAQSXC010000019.1 GCA_029266335.1 Eubacterium sp.
TTTCGGGCATTTTTACATACTCTGCAAAACTTCCGCTTTCCCTCGAACCGATAAAGCTGTAATGTTTGCATAAAGAATAATTGCCCTTTTGGCAATCCTCACACTTCATGCAGGGAACCAAAGGTACTCCGGCCACTCTGTCTCCTACTTCCACAGAAGTAACTCCTTCGCCGGTTCCTGCCACTTCACCTGAAAATTCATGTCCCAGAACTATTGGGAAAAAATGTG
Source organism: Eubacterium sp. (assembly GCA_029266335.1). Lineage (GTDB taxonomy): Bacteria > Bacillota > Clostridia > Acetivibrionales > DSM-1351 > Ruminiclostridium. The sequence goes on from JAQSXC010000019.1 coordinate 229, forward strand.
CACCGTCACCCAATACTCTTGGGATGTCAGATCCGCATATACCTGTGGCCTTAACCTTCACAAGCACTTCTCCCTTTCCCGGTACAGGCGTGGTAATCTCCTCATATCTTAAATCGTCCCGTGCGTGCAATACTCCCGCTTTCATACAAATCCCCCATTCATTTAAAATCTCATATTTTTTGCATTGTATCTTTCAATTTTTCATACAGCTCAATATATATTTCATAATTCTTTTTGTAGCTTTCATGAGCTTTCATATCGGGCTCGTGGGTGCGCGTAATAACAATGGTATCCCGGACGGCCAGGTCAAAGCTCTTGTAAAGACCTGTTCCCACTCCTGCAAGTATTGCGGCTCCGAGAGTGGTTGCCGTGTCTGATGTCGGAACCTTTATTACCCTGCCTGTAACATCGGCCTTTATCTGTGTCCAAAGACGGCTGTTGGCCGCACCTCCCATGGCTACCAATTCCTGAACCCTTACACCCGCCTCCTCCGCAGTTTTCAGATTGTGCTGCAATGCAAAGGCACAGCCCTCCAACACTGCTCTGATCATGTGTGGTCTGGTTTTTTCATAACCCAGTCCGAAAAATACACCTTTTGCATTTTTATCCCATAGAGGTGATCTCTCTCCCGCCATATAAGGTAAAAATATAAGACCGTCTGAACCGACAGGTATTTTTTCAGCTTCATTATCCATTACCATAAATGGATTTAATCCAATTGCATTTGCCACAGAATCCTCGAAGGCTCCAAGTTCCTGCCTGAACCACTTTATGGCTCCACCTCCGCCAACGGTACCGCCTTGCAGAAGCCACAGCTCCGGTACAACATGATAACCTAAAATGAGTTTTGGATGGGCAACAGCAGCCTCAAGACAAATGCTCATACCGCCCGCCTGCCCTCCCTGCTCCTGTGTCTGCCCCGCCTTTATCACACCTGCACCAAGAGTTCCGCAGGAGGCATCCAATCCTCCCGCCACTACCGGTGTTCCTGCAGCCAGCCCTGTTAAGGCTGCCGCCTCTGCAGTAACTTCTCCAATGACCTCATGACACGGGAACAGCTCGGGAAGCTTCTCCCTGTCAAAGCCCAGCTCCTCACAGAAGCCGTCGTCCCACCTGCCCTCACTCATATTAAAAGCATGGACTCCGTAGCCCTGTGATAAATCCTGCGTCATTTGCCCGGTAAGTTTGAAGGCTATGAAGCTGTTGCTTTGTAAAAATTTATAAGTGGAATTGTAAATTTCAGGCATATTTTTTCTGAACCATAAAAATTTGGGAGTGGAATAAGCTGGCTCAAAGGAATTGCCGCTCAGCTTGAAAATTTTATCAAAGCCCACTCTTTCAACTGTATCCCTGCATAAATCCGATGCTCTCGTATCCATCCATATGGGCGTGTTATGCAATACCCTTCCGCTTTTATCCACAGGTATGGCAGACCAGCTCTGTCCGTCAATTCCTATACCGCTTATCTGCTTTGCATCAATTTTTGCCTTGGATATTGCTTCATTTGCAGCTGCACATATACTATCCCACCATTCATTGGGATTTTGCTCCACAAAGCCCGGAGAGGGATAATAAACCTTGTATTCTTTTGTTGACTGTGCTATTACCCTTCCCTGCAGATCAAAAATTGCCACCTTGCAAGCCGATGTACCAATGTCAATGCCTAATAATAATTTTTCCATGCCTGTCTCCATTTCTGAAATCTATTAGAATCCTGTTTACATGACCGCTTGAGCTTTACGTTCTTGCCAAGTTTAAGAATGTATAGCTAAACGTTTAGCTAATACCCAAAAATATTCGAGAAACAATCCCTGTTTCTCGTAAAACTTTTCTTTAGTTAGAAGTCTGTAACATCTGAATTCATATATTGCCCACGGTTAACTCCCCCATGACTGCGTTGTCGAAAAGCACTGCTTCGCAGTACTTCGTTGGAATAAAGCAATTATTCCGCCCTCCTCCGCCTTGCCCTGAAAAAATTTTCCTCGCCGGGCAATATGCATTTTAAATGTTACAGACTACAAGTTTCCAATTTTTTTACCGATTCCTTCATGATAAGTTCGGTTTTTAGACGGACCATGGACGGGAAGTTCGATGTATCCCCTTTAAGCCTTTTCAAAATTATATTTGCAGCAACTTCACCAATTTGCTGGACCGGCTGAATTACTATAGATAACGGAGGTTTTACAACTTTTGAAAGCTGAAGATTGTCAAACCCGATAAAAGAAATATCATCAGGAATCTTAACGTTTCCCTCGTTTACTGCCATCAACGCTCCCAGAGTCATTTCATAATTCGTAACCAGAATGGCAGTCGGAGGTTCCTCCATATTCATCAACTCACTCAGCAGCCGGTACCCGCTTTCAACCTGATAATTTCCTTTTTTCACCAGACTGCCGTCAATTGACATATTGTAATCCTCATGTACTCTTTCGTATCCCTTTAGACGCTCCTGTGCAGTATATATTTCTTCGGGACCACAAATAATGCCTATTCTTTTGTGCTCCAGAATAATTAGCTGTTCAACGGCATTATAGGCTGCATTTAGATTATCAACAAGCACGGTATCACATTCGACACCCTTTAAGGCTCTGTCAATCAAAACTAACGGAATATTTCTTTTGATAACAGAATTGATTGCTTCGGAATCATTTCCCATGGGCATTGTTATAATGCCGTCAACCATTTTTTTCAATAAAAAATCCAGCTTTTGTTTTTCCAGATCCTTATCTTCTTTATAGTCACATATTATTGTACTGTAGCCGCTTTTGATCAAAACACTTTCAATATTTGATACAATGCTTGTAAAGAATATATTTTCAAGACTCGGGATCAATAAACCGATAGTCATAGTCTTGCTGGTTTTCAGTCCCCTGGCTATTTCATTTACTTCAAAACCAAGTTCCTTGATTACTTTGTCTATAATTTTCCGGTTTTCCTCAAGGACATTACCGCCATTTATATATTTGGATATTGTTGCAATTGAAAGGCCTGATTTGCCGGCAACATCCTTTATTGTTACAGATATAAAATCACCTTCTATCGCGAAACGTTTAACTTTATATTTATATTAACAAATTAATATTTAAAAGTCAACAGCTTTACTGTCGTGCCAACACTAATTTTCATCCCACTATCCTCTGTTCAAAAGTAACCTTTTCAGGCATACCGGGGTATTCGCCATCGCGCGGCCCGACTGTAAGCTTTCCTTCACCGTCAGACCAGGTTAATTGCGTTGTTGTAAATTTGCCATCTTCATAACCATATCCATTCCGTTCATCCTGATAAAGCGTAAAGCTTCCGTTGTCTCCCGGGTATACAACCAGTTCAAACCAATCATCCCTCATTTGTCCGGTATGCTGGATCTGCTCAGACATTGGCAGAATCGAACCGGCCTTAACATATAAAGGAATCCTGTCGATTGGTGCCTGGGTTGTAATAGTTTGACCTCCCTTAAACCGCTCTTCACTCCAGAAATCATACCAGTCGCTGCCTGCGGGTAGATATACTTTTCTTGTCTTTGCCGCTCCTTCAATGGGTTTGCTGTTTGTTTCATAGTACATGGGGGTTGTAACCGGACATATCATCAGACTGGGACCAAACATAAACTGGTCGTCGATGTTATATACCTTCTCATCATTAATAAAATCAAATGCAAGCAATCTTAAAATTGTGCCGTGTTTTTGCGAGACCATACCTGCAAGTGAATAAATATATGGCATTAGCTTATATCTTAAGTGTGTTATCTTCTCAATGGCATCGTAAAAGATTTCACCCTTTTTCCCATAATTCCATATTTCCCTCCGGCAGTCGGTACCATGGGCTCTGAACACCGGCAGGAAAGCACCCAACTGGTACCACCTTGTATAAAGTTCTCTATAGCCCGGATCGCTGCAGCCGCCTTCATAATCTCCGTCCCAGAACCACATATGTCCCTTCTTTACAAAAAATGCTCCTATATCCAATGTCCAGTACGGCAAACCTGACGCACAGTAATTCAGACCTGCGGCAATCTGTTTTTTCAGAGTTGACCATTTGGCACTGGTATCACCGGACCACAGAATGGTCCCATACTTTTGTATACCTGTATAACCGCTTCTGGTCAGGTTGACAACTCTTTTCTGCCCGTCGGCGTCACGCTGCCCCTCATATATTGCCTTGGCATGCATAAATGGGTAGGCATTTGTATATACCTCGTCCACATAGGTTCTGCAGGTATTGTGAAAAGCGGCCATATTCTGATCCGGCTCAGGCTTTACAGGATTGTTCCATTCCGGAGTAAACGGTTCACTGGAATCACACCACCACGCATCCACTCCCTTTGAAAACAAACCTTCCAGTACCTGCTTCCAATACAATTTTCTTGCTTCTGAACTAAAAGCATTATATATTTCAGACCTCTGGAACAAACCGTCGTTGGCTTTCATCTCTTTGTGATTTTCACAATGCTCCACCATATTGGGCCAGATTGATATCATAAGCTGGGCCCCCAGCTGGTGCAGTTGCTCCGTCATGCTTTCAGCATCCGGGAAACGCCCCGTATCAAAGGTTTTCTGTCCCCACTTTCCGGTTTCCCAGGACTGCCAGTCAAGCACAATACTGTCCAGTGGAACGCCAAGCTCACGGTAACGCTCAACTGTGTCAATAATCTCCTGTTGGGTTTCATACCTCTCCTGCGACTGCATAAATCCAAAGGCCCAGAGTGGAAGCATGGAAGCCCGGCCTGTCAATTGGCGGTAACCTCCGATAATCCGGTCAAAGCTTTCTCCCCGGATAAAGTAATAATCCAGCTCTGCCGAGGCTCCACCGTACAGGTATGATCCGAAGGCATTATCGCTGAATATAACGGGAGCATATGTATCCAGCAGTATTCCATAGCCGTTGGTAGACATGAAAAACGGCATGGCTATTTTCATATTAGCCTGATGGATATACTGGCGTGTTCCTCTCAGATTCAGACAGCCTTCCTCATTTTGGCCCATGCCGTACAGGGCTTCATCTTTCTCCCATTCAAAATTAAGCCTTGTATGATAAAGCTGACGGTCATATTCTTTCCTGGACTCCAGCACTACTTCCTTTATGCCGTCCGGAGTTTCAATTTTTTCAACAACTGCCGTATCATCAAGGACTGTTTTGAAAGAATCAAAAGGAACCAGCTCCTTGCCGTTCTTCTCAGGTTCCCCGGTCAAGCGTCTGCCTTTTCCATCTAAATAAGTTATGCGGCTGTCGGTCTTTCGAATTAAAAGTTGCAGTTCAGAGGTATCCAGCCGTATTGTCTGTTCATCCTCCCTAAACTCCCAGACGTCAAAGGCTTTCTGCTTTTCAATGCCTAGACCGGGGACGGCAGAGAATTTGTCGGCAAGTGTATAGACGACCCTAATTATATTTGCACTAACAGGTTCTATCTTTAATAAACCATTTTCGGTATTGAGAACAATAGCCCCTTCGCTTCTCCGAACTCCGGTGACTTTCGCCTGTTTGGGTTTGATTGCTTCCAACATATGCTTTCCTCCTTGTTTGACGAGTTCATTATTTGTATGATATTATCATTTTAAAATATAAAAAATGTGAAAAACATTACTAATTCAACCATTAATCTGTCTTATTTGAACATTTATCATCAGGTTCAGGAGATTTTTATGGAATTAACAAATACCGACAATTTTGAACACATTAAATTTAATGATGCTACATTTCCATTTAATTGTTTTTATATGAAGGACTCAAATACCCTTCCCCATTGGCACAACCACTTCGAAGCGGTCTTTTCGGAAAAAGGCAGCTGCTTGGTTTATATCAACGGCTCCAACTTTTTACTTTCTGAAAGGCAACTGATTTTTATCCCTCCCGGAAGTCTTCACAGCATATTTCCGCAAGGCCCCTGCAGCTATTGCGCTATTGTGTCCGGTGAAAGCTTATTTGAAGGACTTGGTGCAGATGTTCATATTTCAGAAGTATTGACCCCATTTATGTCTATAGGCCTGTACCCGCCGATCCACCTTTCGGAAAATGACACAGCTTTTCAAAAGTGCTTTTCACTGGTACACGAACTCCAAAAGGAAAATTCACAGAAAAGGACCGCTTACCGGGCCCGAATTAAAAGTCAATTGATAATACTGTTTTCCATACTCTATGACAGCCTACCACCGGCATTTTTTAAAGAAAGCAAGCTGCCTGACTCAACACGCCTGATTAAATCCTCTCTGGACTATTTACGTGTTCATTACAGTGAGCGCATCACGGTCAATGACATGAGCACATACTGCCACTTGAGCATTCAGCATTTCAGCAGGCTTTTCAAAGCCTGTACCGGAAAAACCTTCGTTGAGTACCTTACCCTGTTCCGGCTGGAAAAGGCGAGAAAAATCCTGGCCAGCACCGATATTCCAATAACCCGGATTCCCGATCTTGTCGGATTTTGCAATAGCAACTATTTTTACCGGCTCTATAAAAAACATTACGGCCATCCTCCTTCCCTGTACAGAATTACAGCTTTAGCAGAAAGGTCAGAATATTAAAGTCGAATCAGGAGCCGGGCAATGGTATGCAGATTAAAAAGGCAATTCAATAATCAGGTTTTGCTGAAAAAATAACTGGAAATAAATCAGGCCTATTCCCAAAAGCAATACTTTCGGGAATAAACCTTTTCTTTCTTCTCTGCAATTACAAAATACATTCCTATCTTTTATTATTTAAAACGGTCATTATCTAAAACTGCGATTTCCCGCAAATTATTTCAAAATTGCACCTGCTGTGAGCGCATTCTCAATCTGCTCATTTCCAAACAGGTATACGATTATCATTGGCAAGCTTGTAATAATCATCGCAGCCCCGATTTGTCCCCAGTGGGACACTCCTATGCTTACGAAGAAATTAAGCAAACCAACCGTCAAAGGCCGAATTTTGTCGTCAGCCGCTAAAATAAAGGCCAGAAAAAATTCGTTGTATATATTCATGAATATCAGAACACATTGAGTTGCAATTGCCGGTTTTATAACAGGCAGGATAATCCTGAAGTAAGTTTGATAGATATTGCAGCCATCAATGCATGCTGCTTCTTCCAGCTCTTTTGGCAAGCCTCTGAAAAAGGCATACAGCATTAGAACGCAAGAAGAGAGAGCAAAGGCCGAATAAGGGAGTATCAGACCAAGGTGCGTACCCTTTAAACCCATACTCCGTGTCATAACAAGCAATGGTATGATTACCACCTGTGCGGGTACAACCAGCCCCATTGAAATGTAGCTCATGGCAAAGCCTTTAAACTTCCAGTTCATTCTGCTCAGGCAGTATGCAAGCATACTTCCCAAAAATATTGTTATAATAATTGTACTTACAGAATATATCAGACTGTTGGATAGATACCTCAGAAAATTAAATTTTTCAAGCGCACCGCTATAGTTGTTAAAAACCCATTGTTCAGGGAGCCCGAATGGATTATCGTACACTTCACTTCTTGATTTGAACGAAAGATTTATCATCCAGTACAAGGGAAAAAGGAAAGTTAACCCAATAATTATCATAGCTGCATTTATTAATAGTTTAGTAAATTTATTTTTTTTCGTAACATTCACCCCCTGTTAAAATTCAATTTTCTCTCTTGCAACAAATTTATTAATAAATAGTGTCAATACCAGACATTCCAATACAAATATTATTGCTATTGCACAGCCCTGGCCAAAATCTGAGGCTGAGAACGCTTTATAAAACAGCTGGTATATAACCGTTCTTGACACATCCCCCGGCCCTCCGCCTGTCATTATCCTTACGTGTGCAAATTGGGACATACAGCCCAGCACCGAGAGAACAAGCACATATTTGTTTACATCCTGCAATAGTGGAATTGTAATTTTTACGCTTGTTTTTAAAAATCCTGCACCGTCAATAACTGCGGCCTCATAATAGGTATTAGGGATCGCCTTGATGCCGGTATAAAAAAGCAAAGCATTCAAACCTATGTATTGCCATAGGAAAGCTGCCGTAATAGCAATAACAACCGTCCGTTCGTCGGATAGCCATTCAAGTGTAAGACCGTCCAGTCCCACTGTCCTTAAGATGCTGTTGATCAAACCCCACTGGGGTTCATATATGGCGATCCACATCTGTGCTATGACTGTTACCGAAAGTATTGCCGGAAATACACTGCTGGCCTTAAAAAATCTTCTTACCCGTTCACCCTGCCTATCCATAATCAAAGCAAGTAACAGGGATATGGGCAATCCAACGCATGTAGATACGAGCACCATTATAAAAGTATTCAGGTTGGATTTCCAAAAGGTTGCATCCTTCAGAACATTTAAATAGTTATCAAATCCAACGTATCCCAGGCTTTTAAAACCGTCGTTTTTTTGAAAGCTTATGACAATCTCCGGAAAGAGCGGATAGATTACGAAAGCGGTAAATAACAGCAGTGCAGGAAAAGCGAAAATGAATATTGCAAGTTTGTTGCCATAAAATTTGTTCATGTTTATCACCTGTTACCAATCCCTGTATGAGAGCAACCCATACAGGGATTGGTTTAATAAAAATTTTGCACTTTTAACCAGTTGCAGGTATTATTTAAAATTCTCAGCCCAGACAGGATTGATAGCCTTGATATAATCATCAGCCGAATACTTTCCTGTAAGAAGTTTGCTGTTCAGCGTTGAAATTTCAGCAGACATTTTTGTATTAAATGTAGCTGCCCACATTGATGGAATCTTCACTTTTGCGGCATCAAACTGATCCAGGCTCTTCTGCAGCAGAGGGGATATACCTTCCACCTTTACTCCGGTATCAAGTGCTGTAGGCGCCTTCTGCTCTATATTGTAGTACAGGGCATCCTGTGTTGCACAGAACATGGCAAAGTTAGCTGCGACTTCTGGATTCTTACTATTTGCAGATACGAGATATCCGCTGAGCGGAGCTCCCCAGAACTGGATGGAAGCATTGGCATCATTCCCATCCTTTGCTGACGGCCATACAATGAAATCGGTATCGGGAGCAGCTTTTTCAAGGTTGCCGGTTTCCCATGTAAACATAGCCAGCATTGCTGCTTTACCTGAAGTATACATTTCAACAGCCGGACCGTAATCAATATTTGTAACACCCGGTGCAAAAGCTCCTGCCTGAACCAGCTTCTGTATTCTTCCCAAAGCATTCTTAACAACCGGATTGCTGAAATCAGTTTTATTGTTTGTCAAGTCTACTGCAACCTGAGGATCTTCGGCCATAATCATGGTCTGAAGCATGTGCAGGTTTGGAGTCCATCCATCCTTTCCAACTATGGACATAGGGACAATTCCCTTGCCCTTGAGGGTCTCACATGCTTTTACAAGTTCATCAAATGTGGTTGGAACTTTAATGTTGTTTTTTGCAAAAACATCCTTGTGGTACCATAATCTCGGTGTAAAATACTGATCCGCACCGGGCTGTACACAATAAAGCTTTCCATCCTTGTCAGGTGTAACTACTTCCTGCATTTTGAATTTTTTGTCAAAACCGGTTTTTTGAACATATGGGGCCAAATCCAGCGCATTACCTGCATGTACGACAACAGACGAAAGGTTTTGTTCCGAGAACCATACGTCAGGCATATCACCGGACGCATTATAAGCCTTCAGCTTATTTGCGTAGTCCTGTCCACCTCCGCCCAGATCGTACTCTACCTCAACATTTGGCATTTCCTTTTCAACGTTCACTTTAATGTATTTATCACGAATATTGTTTCTGTTATCATCAGCACTTAAAGACAGGAATTTGATCTTTACCTTTTCGGTATTTTGTGCCACTTCCTGTGTGGTTGCTGCGGTACTTGTTCCGGCAGCAGTTGAATCGGCAGCTTTATTAGTATCTTTTTCGGTTCCGCCGCCACACGCAGTCAAGGAAAATGTCATGGCTACAGCTATAACACCAGATGCAAGTTTAGTTAACTTAATCATTTTACAGCCTCCTTATATAATTATCAAACTAAGTAAATATACCTTCCGAAAGGTTTCGTAACTGTTACAGATTGATTATAATACTCCTGTATACATACATTGAAGGTAATTTTCTTAGTTGGTAGGTAAAAATATCGGGTTATGCAACAGTCATTCCGGTCAGGTATGACAGAGGGCTGTTTTCCTTTAAGGCATGCGCCAGCAAAGGCGGCTTCTCAGAATTTATATGACTGTTCAGGGAAGAAGATGAAATCTATAGTGCAGATCTCTGCCCTTGTCCCTGATTTCCCTTGCGTTTTCAAGCCATAGAGGATTTATGGCCCTGATATATTCCTCGGGAGAATACCTCCCTGTCAGAAGCTTGCTGTTTTGTACAGAGATTTCTGCTGAGGTTCTGGTGTTAAAGGCTGCTGACCAGATGGAGGGAACTTTTATTGGGGTTAATTCCAGCTGTTCCAGATCCTTTTTTGCCAGAACCGAGCTGTTTTCTATTTTTACTCCGGTATTAAGTTCAGTTGGAGATTTGCTTTCAATATTATAATACAGTGCGTCCTGGGTGGCACAATACATTGCAAAGCGTGCGGCTGCCTCAGGATTTTTTGTTTTTGACCATACCATATAGCCGCTAAGTGGAGCCCCCCAGTATTGCACGGCATCCTCTGTGCTAGTTCCCATCCTTGCCGATGGCCACGGCATGAAGTCAGTGTCTGGAGATAATTTTTCCAGCTTAGGCAGCTCCCATGAAAACGCAGCCAGCATTGCTGCACTTCCGGAGGTATACATGTTTATTGCCGGTTCATAACCGGTATTTACGGCATTTTTGGGAAACGCTCCCGCCAGAACCAGCTCTCTTATACGCTCCAGAGCTCTTTTTATTACCGGATTTGTAAAATCTGTAGCTCCATTCAGCATATCAATCACAACCTGGGGGTCTTCAGACATAATCATTGTCTGAAGCAAATGAAGATTGAGAGTCCAGCCATCCCTGCCTATAATTGAAATTGGGACTATACCCTTTGCATTCAGCAGCTCACATACCTTCAGCAGTTCCTCATATGTAGCAGGCACCTGTATACCATACTTTTCAAATAAATCTTTGTGATACCAAAGCCTTGGTGTGGTAAATTTGTCGTTGCCGGACTGAACGCAATAAATCTTTCCGTTTTTGTCGGGCATTATTAAGTCCTTCCCGGAAAATTTTTTATCAAAATCCCATCTGAATATATACGGAGACAGATCAAGCGCATTGTCGGCAGCAATGACAACGGTAGACAGGTTTTGCTCCGAGAACCATACGTCAGGCATACTGCCGGAGGAATTATATACCTTCAGCTTGCTGGCGTAATCCTGTCCCCCTCCGCCCAAATCGTATTCCACTTCTATATCCGGCATTTCTTTCTCCAGATTGGCTTTTATGTACTTTTCTCTGATATTTACTCTGACGTCGCTGTCACTTATGGAAAGGAAAAGGATTTTAACCTTATGCGTCGACCGGGTATAATTACCCGATGCTTCATACCTTCTGTACATGCCCGGAGAGTCACTGCAGGCTGCTGTTATAATCAACACAAATATCACTGCATATATTTTATATCTATTAGCCATATGTAACTCCTTCAAAATACCAAGCCTGTTGAATACTCATTTCTTCAGCAATTCCGGACGGTTATCAAATCAATTAGCGTTGAAGCCCTGCCTTTGAGCTAATGTGGCTTTCAGCAATAGTAATTGACTTAGGGCTTCCTGATATTTTCTATAAATTTGCTGGGAGCCAGACCATAATATTTTTTAAAGCATTTGCCGAAGTAACTGGCATCCGCATATCCTACTTTACATGCAACATCAAGAATCAAGGTGTTTCCTGAATCAAAAAGCTCCTTTGCCTTCCTGATTCTGAATTCTGTAAGATATTCATTAATGGTAACCCCTGCATCCCGTTTAAAAATAAAGCAAAGGTGGGCATAATTAACAAACAGGTTCCTGGCTATTTCATCAATACTAAGCTCACAGCTTTGATAATTGAGGCTGATATACTTTTTTACCTCCTCTATAAGCCTTGAAGCCTTTGAAATCTTATTTCTTTTAATAGTTTCCAGAGTATGCATAAAAATTTCCTTAATCCAGGCTTCCATTTCATCAATTGATTTTTTTGACTGAATTTCTTCTATAATATTATAACGGCTGTCGGTTATAGCATCTTCAAAGCGCAGGCCCATTTCAACCATAGCCTCCAGGCATACTGCCACCATTTCAATACAGACAACAAAAAGTATCTGATGATGTATATTTTCTCCGCGTACCTTTGCGAATACCCGGCATATGAGCTTATTTACCTCTTCCCTGTCTGCCGTCCGTATATTCATTAACAATTGGCTCCGGTATTCTCCGGAAAATATGGTTCCCTTTATACCTGACTCTGCTACCTGGTTATAAAGAATAAGCCTGTTTTTCCCAAGTGTTAGCTTAAACTTTAAAGCTATAATCGATTCCCTGTATGATACCGGAATGTCGAATAATTCATTTTTTTCACTGCCCACTCCCACCGTTATGGTAAAATCCAAATGTTTGCATACCGCAGCTCTCACGAGCTCCAGCCTGTTTTCCAGCGAAGTGCAGAAATCACCTTTATTTTGTGCCTGATCCAGCCCAACGATTATACATATTCTGTCATCAATATCATAACAAATATCAAAAATAAATCTTTCGCCCAGAATTTCGCTTGAAATATTGGACACGGCATATTTCCACAGCTGCTTTTCTTCATTGTCCCAATTGGTATTTTCATCGCAGTCCAACTCAATGGTAACTACCATATAGTAATCCGAATTTATATTGATTTTAAAGTATTCCATCTTTTTTAAGGTTTCATTTTCTTTTGGAATCAGGGACCCCTGGAGCAATTCATTCAAAAACTTATCCTTTAGAAGAGGAAGACTGTCTTTAACCTGCTGCTTCAAGCCTTCAACTTCAAACCTGATACTTGTCTCCCTTTCTATAATCTCTTTTATTTCAAACAATGAGTTTTTAAGTTCCTCCTCATTGACAGGCTTTAGAATATAATTATTGACCCCAAGCTGAACCGCCTGCTTGGCATAATTAAACTCACTGTGCCCTGTCAGAATAATAATTTTGTTTTCAATTCCCTTTTCCTTGACACTCTGAATAAATTCCAGACCATCAATTATAGGCATATTAATATCCACAATCATTATGTCGGGATTTAATCGCGCCACCTTTTCCAAAGCGTCCTTACCGTTTTTTGCCTCTCCGCAGATTTCAAATCCAAGTTCTTCCCAGGGTATGGACACCTTAAGTGCTTCTCTGAAATAAAATTCATCATCAATAATCATTACCTTCAACATGTTTCCACCCCTTATTCGTCAACTGCCGGCAATCTCAATGTAACCCTGGTATATTGGGCTACCCTGCTTTCAATTGTCAATCCGTACTCTTCTCCATACAGCAGTTTTAATCGTGAATCAACGCTGTATACGCCGAAATCATTACTCTTCTGTTCATTCACCGGCCTGTTGAGCACACGGTAAATCTGCTCCTCACTCATTCCAACACCATCATCAAATACTTCTATTCTCACTTCATCATTCTCTATCATACCTTTTATTATCAAAATTCCCTTATCCTCCTTTTGTTTCAATCCATGATAAATGGAATTTTCTACCAGGGGCTGCAAAGTGAGCTTGGGTATCTGATAATTTAAAATTTCTTCGTCAAACTCCAGCTGGTAATCCAGATACTCCACATATCTCATTTTTTGTATGGACAGGTAATTGTCTATCAGATTCATTTCATCTCTTATGGTTATTATGTCGTTTCCCTTGCTCAGTGAAATTCTGTAAAAACCCGCCAGATATTTTGCAGTCATCATTGCATTGTCCTTTAAGTTCAGCTTAATAAATGAAATAATTGTTTCAATGGTGTTATATAAAAAATGGGGTTTTATTTGGGATTGGAGGAGCTTGAATTCGTTTTCCCTCTTTAACCGCTGTTCAGCATAAATTTGTTCCACCAGCCCGTTAATTTTATCCATCAGGCTGTTAAACCCATCTCCCAGCATTCCGATTTCACCCTTGACATTTAAATCGGCTCTCAGCTTCAAATTACCGGATTTAATTTCTTTCATAATATGTACAAGCTTCAAAATTGGCTTGGATATGGTATAGGACAGCAGATAAGAAGCAGCAAATGCGCATATAAGGCAGATTACGCCAAAGATAACGATAAGCTGAGTCATTCTTTTATTTTCATAGGTAATTTCATCAAGAGGAATGACACTGATAACCTTCCAGCCCAGTTTGTTAAAATCCTGGACTGTTATCAAAGCCTTCCTGTCCCCTATGTTTCTTATAAGGCTCTGAGTATCCGAAATTTCCTCAAGCTTATATTTGCCCAGATACATTTCTTCATCAAATTTTCTGTATAATTCACTTTTATCCTGTGTAGATATGATATTTTTCTGGCTGTCCACTATAAAAAATTTATCATCCTGGTTTACTATGTTATTCAGATATATTGCAGCTACTTCCTTTTCCTTTAGGTAAAGCACCGCTGTTCCCAATACATGGCCTGTATCCATTCCTATAATGGTTTTGGCAATAGCAAATACATTTTCATCTCCTCCGAACTTGTACCTTACTTTGAATAAGCCAGTCCATGTTGGAATCTTGTTTAGAGTTATGGAGTTTATCAGGTTCCTGTTAAAATATGAGCTTATACTTGAATTATCAATATAGCCTATATCAAAAAACATATTTTTCGAGGATAAGACGCTAGCCGCCGCAATATTGGTATTGGGCTGTACTACGTTGCTTATTACCGTAGATAAAGTCTTTTCAACCTCAATTTTGTCAACTGAATCCAATTCGTTGTTTTCTATGCGCTCCAGCTGGTTTTGCAATCTATTGTCCATTGATAGTATCCGCACATAGTTTTCGGAATTATTGGCCAGATTCAGAAGACTTTTGTCAATCAGGGAGAGTTCTCTTTCTGCATTTTTTGTAACTTTATCAACTATCGCCTGATTGGAGATGTTTATTGTTAATATGGCAAATACAGATAAGGATGCTAAAAGTATGCCTGCATAAAAAATAAATATTTTGCTTTTTATTGAAATATTTTTAAAGAGTGATATTGTGAAACTAAAAAATTTGTTATTTTTCATATTATAATTCCTACAATACGGTTATATTTTTTAGTTGGGCTCTGCACTTCATTTTTATATGATAACATAGATAAATACAATAATGTTTAAATTATTTAAAACAGATTATGTTAATTTTTATTCTATGTACCGGATTTACATAATGAAGCCAGTACTCATTTTCTTTTAAGACTAGTCGGTCATGGCTACAGGCAGCTTTTACTGTATTCGTAGCACTAAAAGACCGCCGCAAAACCTGTATTAGTTTTGCAGCGGCCCCTTCTAACAAATTACTACCATTCCCTGGAATATATCTTGTAGAGTATTGCAGCCGCTTCAGCTCTGGTGGTTGCTCCTGCCGGATTCAATGTTGTTTTACTGTTTCCGGTAATAAAGCCCATCCTGACCATTGTAGCCATGTTCTCTACGGCATATTTTGCAATCCTGCCGGCATCGGTATATTTCCTGACATCCTGGGCAGTCCCCTTTTCCAATGCCTTATCTGCTTTCTTTAACGCATTTATGGTCATTGTTGCCAGTTCCTGTCTGGATATTTCCCTGTCGGGGCTGAATTTACCTTCAAAACCGGCAGTTATGCCAAGTTCTTTTGCTATGCCTATTTCTCTGTAATATTTATCAGTTTCCTTCACATCGCTGAAATTGTCCTTGAAGTCGGCGGTCAATCCCAGAGTTCTTACAAGCCACGCCACAAATTCTTCTCTTGTGATTTTTTGAGCCGGGCTGAAAGCCGTATTCGAGGTACCCTCTATGATTCCGTCAGAAATAAGTGCTTCTACCGCCTTTACCGCCCAGGAGTGCTTCTGCATATCGCTGAAGTTCACCTTGGTGTACACTACGGCATATTTGCTTAAGTGATCAGTGGTAAATACCATGGCTTTTTCAGCCGGAACATATTTGGCATCCTTCATCTGTATTGCCCTGCCATTTGTATCTATGTACCATACTGTCAGATACTCGCTGTTGGCAAGTTCGGCTGAAGTAGGAGTATAAGGTATTTTAATGGTTAGTTTTGCTCCAGGATTGCTCCAGGCTTTTTCCTTTCCATTTACAATAAGCTTTACATTAAATATTGGTTTGTCTCCGATTGCTGCCTGCTTGGCAGAATCCAAGCCTGCCGTGCCGGTTTTTTCAATGGAAAGCTCAACCCTGTCAGCCCCTGCCAAATCAGTTGCAGAGAACATGTTTACAGGCAAGGTTACAGCTGCTCCTTCGGTTACAATCTGAATTGCCTTTGCAGCGTCGCCCGAGGTCAGAGCTGCTGACGGCAAGCTTACAGCATAGGTATTGGTTCCGGCTGTCTTTGGAATTTCAACAGTAGCCACCTTTGTCTGGGTTAATGCTTTTGCAAGTGCACTTGCGTCAACTGTGACCGTTGCAATACCCTTGGCTGCATCCACCACAGGTGCCGGTGTTTTTACCTTGCCTGGAACTGTTGTTTCGGCAGGTGTCGTCGTACTTCCACCACCACCGCCACCGTTGCGGATAGGTTCGCTGCTGCTTGCTGCAGTTATTTCGTAAACCGACGGACCGTTGCTGCTCCAGTTGCCTGCAGCATCTCCCGCCTGCACTGTAAACAGATAGGAGGTTCCCGAAGACAATCCGCTGACATAATAGCTATTTGTATTTCCATTAACTGTTGCAATTAATATCGAATCTTTGTATACCTTGTATTTGGTTACTGCCGCGTTATCCTTTGCTGCAGACCATGAAAGCGTAAGTGCTGTCTGGGATATTCCCGATGCTGAAAGCGTGCTTCCTTCGGGCCATTCCGGTGCAGAGGTATCCTGCGGTTCTTCCTGTCTGGTGGTTTCTGTTACCGAGAGACCAGGTTCACTCCAGTTCATGGCAGCATCTTTGGCCTTTATGGTAAAGGTATACTGTGTTGCAGCCTTTAAGCCTGACACGGTATAGCTGGTCACATTTCCCAGTACCTCTGTCACCTTCATATCCCCATTGAATATAGCATAGCCAGTTACAGCCACATTATCCTTGGCTGCAGGCCAGGTGAGAGTCATTCCTGTTTGAGAAACTTCGGACACAGTAATACTGTTTCCTTCGGGCCATTCCGGCGCAGAGGTATCCTGCGTTTCTTCCTGTCTGGTGGTTTCTGTTACCGAGAGACCAGGTTCACTCCAGTTCATGGCCGCATCCTTGGCCTTTATGGTAAAGGTATACTGTGTTGCAGCCTTTAAGCCTGACACGGTATAGCTGGTTACATTCCCCTGTACCACTGCCAGCTGCATATCTCCATTGTATATGGCATAGCCTGTTACAGCTGTATTATCCTGTGCTGCGGGCCAGGTGAGCGTCATTCCGGTTTTTGAAACATCGGATACAGTAATACTGCTTCCTTCGAGCCATTCCGGTGCTTGTATATCACCTTGTCCGTTATCCGGTAAAGTAGATAATGTAACTGTCGGACCGTCTGTACTGATATTTCCTGCCTGGTCACCTGCCTTAACCGTAAAGGTATATTCGGTTCCGGCATTGAGATTCATAACATCATAGCGGTTTATGTTTCCTGCTGCCGTACCGATTTTACCGTTTTGGCTGTATATCTCATAAACTGTTACTCCGGTGTCGTCCTCTGCAGGTGTCCAATTTAATGTAACTGCGTTTATTCCTATGGCTGAAGCAGTCACCGTACTTGCCTGCGGCCAGGTCGGTGCTGTTGTATCTGTCTGTCCGTTATCCGGCAGGGTGGATAATGTAACCTTAGGTCCGTCTGTACTGATATTGCCTGCCT
This sequence comes from Eubacterium sp., assembly GCA_029266335.1. Taxonomy (GTDB): domain Bacteria; phylum Bacillota; class Clostridia; order Acetivibrionales; family DSM-1351; genus Ruminiclostridium. The sequence continues at coordinate 18,068 of JAQSXC010000019.1, forward strand.
CGTCGCCTGCCTGAACCGAGAAAGTATATTCAGTTCCGGCATTGAGATTCATAACTTCATAACTGTTAATATTTCCAGCTACTGTACCGATTTTATCGGTCCCTCTGTAGATTTCATAAGCTGTTACTCCGGTATTATCTTCTGCAGCCGTCCAATTTAACGTAACGGCATTTACTCCTAAGTTGGATGCTGTCACCGTACTTGCCTGCGGCCAGGTCGGTGCGGCTGTATCATTCTTTACAAGTGTAACCACACCCCATTGTGAACCGTTATTCCAGGACAATCCGCTCTTATCGTGCCACATTATAACGTCCTGACGGCTTCCGGCTGCCCCCGCATCATTGATCTGCGCATCAAATCCAATTACGTGGCCAATCTTAGGAAGCACACGTTCTCCATTAACCACAGCCTTAAAGGGGATCTTGGTTTCAATGTAATAACCGCCATCCACTACTTTGGCATAGGATTCAAACCCGGTACTGATACTGCCTGGATTAAAGCTTTTCTCATTAAGATAGTTAATACGGTATTGTCCCATACCATCACCGAAGGAGGCTGCCTTACTGTTGGTCTCATCCACAAAAATCTCGACCGAGTCCTTCTCATGCGCGTTGCCGCTGCTGCTGTTCAGCACAGGGTCATTTACACGCGCCAGCACATACAGGTTTGCATCGTCCCACAGCACTTTAGCCGAGCCGTTCGCCGGGCCGTTTTCCATTGTCAGATGCTTAATAATGGGCAGCGTGTTAGTGGTGTTCCAGAGCGGGTCGAGCCCGGAACCGCCAAGAACAGGCGTACCGTATGCGGCAGTCCCAATACCGCTAGGTAACAGGCTAAGCGCTTTGAACGCATTACGCAGTGCATAATATGAATTGTCAGCTGCTTCCTGTCCGATTTCACTATTCGAAGCGGCAGTTTTGGCCTCGCTTAAGGCACTTGCAAAAGCGTTCCAGGACTCTTTTGTATAAATGGTTTTGTCCTGGTTATTGACAGCCTCAATCAAAGCGGTAAGCAGGGTTTTGTCCACCACCGGGCCAGTTTGGCTGGCGGTTCCTCCTCGGCCGGCTTTAACCTCATTAAAATATGTTTCTACTTTGGCAATCTCGTCAGTTGTCAGCACCCTGTCGTAAATTAGAACCTGCGCCACTCTTCCCAGGAAACGGTAGGGAGTTTTAGCCGCCATAGAGTAACCTATGCTAAGATCCGCTCTGTTTCCCTTAAGCGCCGTAGAGTTGGATCCCCCACCGATACGGTTATTATCAACATAAACGTCTCGATTGGCTCCGTTTAGCTGCGCCCGAACACTGGCCAGACCGCTGATGGTTGTTGAAATACTTTCTCCACCGCCCTGTTTGGCCCCATCCGCGTTACCAAAACGGAGGTTGACTCTGTTTGTTCCTATGCCCAGGTTAATACCGCTCCAACCGTCGTTGCCGGCGAAACTTCCGTTGGCCTCGTTCAATCCGAAATACACAACGCCGGTTTGGTCACTGGAGTTGTTGGCTGTGGCTGTCGGGTTAACCAACGTGAATATGCTCATCTGGGTCTTGCCATTATAATCTTTAAAGTCTGCAGCTTTTAAAGGTCTTGACATGGCTGCAAAATTCACATAGTCGTATACATCTTTCTGCAGTGTAGGGTTGCCGTTTGGTTGTCCAAGATTATCACCGCCGCTGCTGGTGACATCGGCCGGGACAAGCTTGGCCTTGACGCTTCCCATATTTGTCCATCCGGTCACGTTTCCGTTGCCATCAGTTTGCACGCCCTCATCAGCCTTGAGCCATAGGTCAAGACCATTCCTGGGAATATCCACAGGCGTCATGTCCCGCACCACAACACGGGCATGAGACTGGCCAAGTACTTGTCCTTCACTGGATCGTACAAAAATAACGTATGGACCTGGTATATTTGGCACGGTCATCCCCAGCTTGTTGCCGGAGGTCTTTGTTTCTTTGTCGCTTTCAACAAAATTTCCGTCGCTGGACGAGGAAATCCATATCTCTTTTGTGGCGTCGTTCAAGTCGTACGCAAACCTGACCGTACCACCGGGGGCCACTGACACGTCTGCCGGGAGCAGCCTGTTTGCCAACGATACTGTGGTGGTAAAGTTTATGGTTTTGGCATTCGGCTTGGTCGAAGTACTGAGTACCAAGCTCCAGCTTCCTTCGTTGGCTATTTCGTACCCGTTGGCCACGGCCTTGCCGTTGAGTTTATAGGTGTAATCTTCACTTAAAATCAGTTTAAGAGGACGTACCCCTGAAACTTCGTAACTTTTCCCGTCTTCCACATTGACGGCCGACCCACTGGCGTCCACGTATGCCGTATACTTGGAAGTAGCTGTTGCCCTGCCGTCTCCATATACGATATATAGTTTGTATTCTCCTGAAGCAGACGGAGCAGTGATTGTCTTTACATCACCGGCAGCTTTTGTCATAGTGCTGCCTTCGGTAAAGACAGTTGTATTGGCCGGCGCCAGCCAAACAGTGTCTTCAGCCTTTAGCAGACCCCTGCGGTTCAGCGTTTCTCCTTTACCCAGGATGACGTTGGAAGCCAGCTCAAACTCGGTATCTGCAATGAGGCTCTTTGGGATCATATGAGTGTATTCGTCGGTAAGGCCCGAATTCAAAACGATTTCATTGCCCTTAACCGGCCAAATGCGGTCTTCGCTTTTGTAATTTTTATAAGTAATTCTAGGGCCGCCATTCTGGTTGTTATTCCCGTCTACATAACCATCGACAGCAATCATATCACTTTTGCGCTTCCAGTTGTTAAACTCATAAGCACGGCTCTGTCCCTGTGCATAGGAGAGCTTTGACTGCACGACATTGCCTATCATCTTTATGAACGTGCTGCCTTCGTCGGGATGGAACCCGTTGGTCCAGTTGTTGGAGTCCTGAGGTCTGTTAGTAGCATTTGGGTTAAGGAAGTTGTAGTTCATCTCGGTGAACTTCGACCAATTGTCAGGATTCCAGTTACTATTCGGATCGGTGATCGGGCTGCTTGTCAAATTACTGACGGTGTCCCATGTCCCTCCGCCTGGCAAATTACCCGGATCGCCCTGCCTTCCCAGTGAGTAAATGGCTCCGGAGTCGTTTACCACCGTGCAGATTTCCTCTACTCTGTTATAGTTTATTTTGTTATCCCTGGAGGTCGTAGAGATTGCCGGAGACCTTGCAAGGCTTGTTTCCTGAGTTCCGACGTAAGGGCCGCCGTCCTTGTTGGTACCATGGCTGGTATAGCCGTACCCATCGTACTCACACCAGCCCCAGCCGATGCTCATGGCGCCGTAAGTGGAGTCATACAGGTAGTTGTGCAGAACCTGCATATTAGTTGTGTAGAAAGAGGTAAGTGAGTTGGCGCCCGGGAAACCGTAGCAGTTCCTGTACAAAAAGTTGTTGGTAATATAAATATCCTGCGGCACTGCCTCTGTACCCGCCGTATATTTTTCCTTGTCAACACCGGCCCAGTTTCGTATTGGCGTGCCTGAGGCCGAAATACTTGATTCATGCTTAACAGCCTCATCGTTTTCATAGATATGCGTGGGATGTCCCACTACAACGCCCGAGCTGAGCGTATCTACGATATAGTTGCCGGTAACTTCGCAATCCTTTACATCATTTTCCAGGTGGATGCCGTTAAAGCCGGTAAGCCCGATTTCTCCGTTCATCACCTTGATGTTCCTGGCCGCGTTGACCATTACCGCCGCCGGTGGTATGTCATACCCGCGGTAGAAAGTCTCATGCCAGTTTATGCTGCTTGGGAAGTACACTTTGTTTACGATGCAGCCCTGAACGGATGCGAAACCGCGGGAACTGGTGGTTACCGGCCCGGAGCCGTCGCTAAGTGTATATGTACCTGTCAGTTCATACAGCTTATAGTCGGTGTGGGCAAATGTCAGGCCGTTGAAGGTTATGTTTCTGACACGTCCTTCATCATTGCTCTGAACAGGATTCAACCGGTCTCCCACAGGAATTCCTCTTATGTCAACAACCGTTTCAAGCTTTGGAATGACCACATCGGCGGTATTTATATCCTCACCTTGCAGCGGGATATAATAAAGCGTGCTCTCGGCCTGGTCAAAATAGAAATCTCCGCGTTTGTTCAGGAACTCAAAAGCGTTACGTATTATCTGATTGTTGCCTGGATTGTATTGAGTGTTATTGCTCAAAGACTGTGAAATTGCAGCATATGGCATCTGGAACCGTAGCATGGTGCCGCCGGGCATGTTGCTGGCTCCCGGTGCTGCTTCGGCCGATGCAAAGCAAACAAACGGCCTCGCCCATCTGGCGCCGCCCAAGCTTTCGGCTTCGATATTCTGAGGGTTTTTCGTTTGCGGCGTAAGACCTACGCTGGCGCTGAACACGATAGCCGCACGGATATTGCTGCCGTTCTGCCACGCCCAGGGGTTACCTGTACCGTCAAAGCTGACTGTAGGGGTACCTGTGGTGGTTCTGTTAGCCGATGCTATTGTTGAACTCAGCGTCATGTTGGCGCGCTTGTCGTTTACATAGATGGCGCGTAACTTTTCGTTCCGGTTAAGGGTGGTTTTATACGCTGTTAAGCCGCCGGTCTGAGTAAGGCCGGTTGCTTCTGTCCAAACACCTTTTTCCAGCATCTTGCCGCCGCTGATTACCGGCTTGGCACCAGGTGCCGCCTCATAGCGGATAGTGCAGCTTTCACTTCCCGAATCATTCTTGTCAAAAACCAGGGTTTCATCGTTAGGATAAAATCCATCCGCAATTTGAACGACAATATCCCCTCCGTTTTTAGGCAGACTCCTTACCTTTTCTTTTGCCTTGGCAAGAGTTTTGTACGGGCTTCCCTGGGTTCCGTCTCCATTGGTGTCATCCCCGGTGGTGCTAACATATATCGTTGCACTTGGAGCACTGCTGGCCATAACCTCTGTTTGTGTCAAGGGAAGCATGCTGAACACCATTAACAGGGCCAAAATCCAACTTATAGTTCTTTTTCCTGCTTTCATAAATAAACTCCTTTTTTACGGTAGTTTGTGTAAACCATTTACACGTTTGTTGTTTCCCATTGCTTATACATCAAGGGTTTTATTCTCTATTAAAATAAAAAACAAGGGCCCTCTTTTACTGTATAATTGAGTTTCTCAGTCCATAAAAATACTTAAAGGTATGACCATTGTGAATCCCAACTATAACAGCTTTAGTACTATGTAATAAATTTCAACTTGCTCAAACCACCAGATTAAAAGCCGAGGATGTTATTACGTTACTATTATCCTGTGCATAATACAGTACCGGTTTTGTGTTCCAGTTCGGTATTTTTCCATCTGCAGAATTTTTCCTGCTACACTCCTCTCCTTCCACTCCTTTCTCCATGAATAATAAGCTTTGAAATCTTATGTCAACAACCCCCTTTAACCACACAGATTTTATTTTATTACCTCAATACTTATACTGAGGCTAAAATAATTCTCAAATAGTAACTATAAATTTTGCTGCTGGTACTGTCTTTTGATATAATGCTTTATACTTTAAAAATAAAAGTTGCGACGAGTATAAGTGCGTGTCTTGATGCCATATCTTATTTGAAGTGAAAACTGATGTCTGCATAATTGTCGTCTTGAAGAATTAATTAACATAACTGTTACAGATCAATAGTATATGATCAGCCCTCAATATTTTTAAGGGACTATCTTTGGGGCATCAGTAAAATAATTGGGTTTATTGCAAAAATCACAGAATATTTTAAAAAAAGAAGGCTTTAACTGTTATATTTGCATAAACGGCAGAAATTTTAATTGGTGAAAGTACAATAAACGGATGCGGAGAAAATGGGCGTGTAAAAATCTGTGTATCAGAATTGTCATGATCCTTCAGTGGCAAGTTTTTAAGGTTCAATTATTTCCTTAAGAAAGTACGGCTTCATTCTATATTATTGCCATACACAAACCTGAATACCCACTGAGTATGTAAACTGTCTGGCTATAGAATTGGAGTAATATATCAGCACGTTCACAAAATAAACTCCTGAATTTATACTACCCACATCAAGTGAGTTCGTGTAAATTCAGGAGTTTTCTTTCAACACGGCTAAAGTATTACATTTTCAGAGCACAAATTTTTCATTGTAATTTGTCCCTGTTTTGCTTTTGTTTTGTTCCTTTTTATACGGTTATGATGTCCAGGCTGCCAATTGCAGCTTCACTGTCATTGTTGAAGCCTTCAATTGCAACAAATCTGATGTATTTTCCGGTTTTGCTCCTGGTAACATTAAAGCCGTCATCTATCCAATCCAAAATTATCTCTTGTTTTTCAAGGGAATTTTCAAAGCTGCCCGAAGCAACAGGCTTGCCGTATTGTGCCGGATCACCGGATATGTATATTTCATATTTTGATATAAGTCCTATTGTCATGCCATCCTGTCTCGGCAAACATGTAAAACCTTTTATCCCTGTGCTTTCTACAAGCTCAATATCAATGACATACGGGTACTGTCCTCCCATCGTTATCCAGAAATCAGACGAATCATAATCGAGAATATATTCTACTCTACTCGAATATTTTGTATTTGATGCTTTGATATGCTTTGTCAGCAATTTCAAATTGGATGCAGTATTTTTTGACAGCACATCTGCCAGAATATTTTCTTCCACATGGAATTCAGGTTCAAACCTTTCACTCCGGATATAATTGAAAATACTGTACTTTAGCTGCCTTGCCGCAGGGAACCCTCTTAAATCACGATTCAAATCAAGGCTGCATACAAGAAGTTTCCCATTGAGAACCTTTGCTTCAAAAATAACTCCAAGCCTGTTATTTCTGACTGGATGGTCTATAGCAGAAATGATGGGCTCAAATCCTGCCGGCAGTTCATTAATACAGACACATTTTGAATGGGCAAGCAGTTCCCACCATTGCCAGTTTGCATGGAATTCCGTGGGGAAGTCCAGCAGAGCAGGATGATTGGGTTCACACAGAATACCCATGGTTTTTCTCTGATTTTCAAACATCTGTGTATTCCAGAAAGGTGTGGTAAAGCACATTGCCTCGGAATTTTTTACGTCCCTTGCAAGCATAAGCACTCTTCCGCCATTGCGCAGAGCTTCTGATACACCGTCATTCCAGCTTTCTGCAATATATATGTACTCCGGAATTTCAATATCTACCTTTTCGGGATACACCCAGATATCCCATTGATTTTTTATATAAATGCAGTCTGCAATAAGTTTAAATATAAGTTTTTCAGCGGTTTTTACTTTATTGAGTTCAGTCTCCACCTTTCCCACGCAGTAGAGGCTGCCCTGCGGAATGTCAATATTCTTAAATCCACCGCAGGAATATATTTTACCTTCTCTGTCTGTTAATTCCCACACGATGTTTAGCTGTGAATAATCACTTTGGCTGTAATTGGCAAAATTGATCTCAGCTCTGAAAACTTCATTATTAAGCCAGGTGCGCTTTTCCATTCTTGCCAGGAGCACCGAGTGATTACACCAGTTTCTGAACTCCCGCGGCTCCACAAGGCCTTTTGGATCCCAGAAGGTATCCAGCCAGCCCACCAGAGCAGTACCCTGTCCGGGAAAATCATGCATGTCAAGAAGCTGAAAACCTCCATAATCTGCAGTTCTCAGAGAGCGTTCTATTTCCTCCCTGTACAATAAAACTGCCAGCTTGCCCGACGCCTTTACATAATCCTTGTTTTTGTGCAAAACTTGTTTTGCCGCTGCCGACTCTTTAAACACCTCAAAATTTTTAGCCCTTAAAACACCTGTATACTTATTTATTTCATCAAAATCGGGATAAACCTCCCACTGTCCCACTTCATGCGATATGGTCGGAACTTCTATTCCTTTCAGTGTCTCGCTGTAATCGGATAACGTTTCAGGTCTTTCATTATTGAAAACAGTCTCACAGCGTCTATTAACCCTTTCACCGTTTATTCTTGCTTCATGGGCGACATAGTATTGATCCCCCTTATTTGGTTTTATTCCCACCTCAGGCTCTGCAGCATTGTTGGCAGCTGACGAATAAAGGTGCCTGCCGTCTGTTTTCCTGCCCAGTTCTACCAATCCTGCCAGCTCTTCATAATCTCCGCGAAGCTCGTTTCCCATACACATCATGCAGAAGGACGGGTGATTACCGTACTCATCAAGAATTCTCAGCAGCTCCTGTCTCAGAAAGCGGTCCCTGGGTACATCCTGCCCCAGTGGCGGAGCTGTATAACCAAACAGCGGCAATTCCGCCTGCAGAATAATTCCCTCTTCATCAGCGGCAGCAAATGCAGCCTCACCGGGACACCATGAGTGAAATCTGAAGTGATTGATTCCATAGGTTTTTGCTGTCGAATATATGCGTTTCCAATCTTCAGCCAGCATTGACGGATACCCTGTAACCGGAAAGTTTCCTGCATCATGTGTTCCCCTTAGAAATATGTTTTTGCCGTTCAACTTGAATACGGGGCCTTCTGTCCTAAAGCTCCTGTTACCGAAAAATACCTGATCTGAGTCAGAATATATTTCATCCTCATGGCCTCCCCGGCATTCCAGAGCAATATCCATTCTATATAGCTTCTGATTAAACTCATCCCACAAACCCAGCTTGCTTTCATAAGCCAGAGTTAATTCAACGACCTTTGATGAATCCGCACTTATTCTGAAATAATGGGAAGCTCTTATAATGGCATCAACTCCATACTGCTTGCAGACCGAAATCTTTATTAAACCTTCGGCAGATTTTGGGGTCGTATTGACCAGCAGTAGCCTGGCTGTCAACTTGCTGCTTTCTATGTCCGGAAACACATTACTTTTTTCGACATATACTTTGTCCCTGATATCAAGTTCTATTCTTCCCACTATACCGTTCCAAATGGTTTGAACCTCTTCCGAATATCCGTGGCTCATGACTCCCAGATTAAAGACAGGTGAGTTATCTACCCTTATACTGATAAGATTTTCCCCTGCTTTGAGCATTCCATCAAGCTTATACTTATGAGGAGTGCATAAACTGTTTTCTGAACCGGCATATTTTCCATTTATCCATAGATCCGTATTCCACATGCAACGTTCCAAAAACAATGTGACATGTTGATCAATTATTTCGTCGGGCAGGATTACTAATCTGTTGTACCAGGCCGCCCCCACATATTTATGGATACGGTTCAATCTAAAGGTATCAATGCCTGTCGACGGACTGCCAACACCATTTTCATCAAGAGTACCCGGCAGTTTCACTGTTTCTGAAAATAAATTTTCATACCATCTCTCACTTTCTCCTGTCCGCTTTTCATCCAGAGCCACATACCAATCCCCGCTTAGGGGGACAGACCTTTTACTCATGATTGAAATCCTCCTGTAAAAAAATTCTTATTCATCTGTAATGTTGGGTGATTATATTCCAGAATGATTATAGTAATGTAATTATTTATAATGATTGCAGTAATATAATTACTCAGAATGATTGTAGTAATATAATTATATTGATATTATATATATATTAAAACTGGTGATACAATCTAAATATTTTATAAGTATATAAATATATTGAACATAAAGGAGTAAGAAATGGAAAGAATTTTCTCTCTGCTTACGGAACGTGATATATCTCTTCCGCTTTTTGTAACAGGTGTGGGTTATGAACATTATCAGGATCATGTCACCAGAAAGGATGGCTTCCCCAATTACCATCTGGCATTTTGTGAACAAGGTTCTGGCAAGCTTTTAATAAACAACAGGGAATATATGATCGAACAGAAAACAGCTTTCTTCTTCTATCCGGATGTACCTCACGAATATTATCCAATAGTGGAACCATGGTCACTCAGGTGGATAATATTTTCAGGTTCAGGTGCCCATATTCTGCTTAATGCCGCAGGTATGAACCGGGTTGAAGTGTTCAGGCTCAACAGTTTTGAAGAAGTTACATTTTGCTATAAAATGCTCCACAAAATACTCCTGGAAAAAAAACACACAAGCATTCTTGAGGCCTCAGGCATTTTATATAACTTTCTTGCAAATATAAATAAACTGATTGAAACGGTGAATCCGGAAGGTGATACACAGCTTGCAAAAAAGCTGAATATTATTACCGGATGCATAAAAAATAATTTCAGAAAAGATATTTCCCTGGAGGAGCTAGCTGCACAGGCAGGTATTTCTTCCTCATACCTATGCAGGATATTTAAAAAGGAATACGGCATAAGCCCCTTCACTTACATTCTCCGTTGCAGAATCAATGCAGCTAAGGAAGAACTAATAAATTTACCTGATAAAAGTGTAAAAGATATATCTCTGGATACGGGCTTTAACAACTGCAGCTATTTCGGTTCGGTCTTTAAGGAGTATGAAGGCTGCTCTCCTAACAGGTTCAGAAGTTTATATTCCAGGTAATAGAAAAAACCTCTAAGCTACGCTAGCCCACGTATCAACAATAATATTCAAGTAGTTATCTTCTGGTGAAATTACATGTACTTATGAATGTCAACACCTGACCGCTTATGGATATACATATAATTGCACAATTAAGCAATGTGCATTTTTTTAGTGATTGTATATTTTTTGGATTTAATGCTTTATCAATTATTTTGATGTTATAATAAAACTAATTATGTAAATAAAAAGACTTGGAGCAATAGTATGATTATCAGACATTTAAGAAAAATAATTAATGTACTATCTGTCAGAGCTTCAAAAAAATATCTTCTGAAATACTTTATCACTTATTGTACCGTTTTAATAATTCCACTGGTTATAGGTTATGTATATTATATCAATACATATAATATAGTATATTCTGATGCCATAAATGAAAATAATACAATTCTCAGGCAGGCTTCTTCCATTCTGGAGCAGAGATTTGAAGAAGCAGATTCCATGGCGGATCAAATTATTTCAAATGGTCATGTAAGTGCGTTTCAGGGTATCAAAAACCCTTTGCAGTATCCTAATTCATATTCAATCATAAGAACAAGGGACAGCCTCACAAATTACAATACCTCCAACAAATTTGTGTGGAATTATTTTATCTTTTTCAATAAAAGTGAAATGGTTATGAACAATCAAATTACCTATACTTATGAGCAATTTTACAAACGGTATATGAGTTTTAAAGGTATACCATATGAAGAATGGTATGGCAAAATTACTGAAAATCTCTGTGAAAGCGGCCTGTCAGGAGAAATAGAAGCCGAACTTTACAATTTTACTCCTTCCGGTACTGTAGGTATGACAATGGTTACCTATTCAAAACCTTTGATTTCCTATGGACAAAATGACGGTATCGTTATGCTGGTAATTAATAAAAAGGACATAACCGATCTTTTATCTTCAATAAATACCTATGATGGGGGAGTAACATATATAGAAAACAAGGCTGGTAAAATCATAACATATTTTTCAGGTGAAAAATGTGATATTCAAGCTGTTCAGGCCGCAGTAAACAAAAGTTTTTCAGAGTCGGAAAATTCTTCAGAGGTCTCTATAAACGGCAAGAAAATGATGGTCAACTACATCAAGACAAAAAATAATGGATTCAAGTATGTAGCTGTTCAGTCTAAAAAGGTTGTTCTGGAGAAGGCTAACAATCTTAAGCTTATTATATATATCGTACTGCTTATTTCTGTTTTGCTTGGTACTCTCATTTCTTATTTTATGGCAAAAAGAAGTGCAAAACCTTTACAGGATATATTAAACAATATTCAGATCAGCGAAATAAGCGAAGATATTTTTAAAAATATCAAGTATACCATAAGCGAATTAGGCGATAACAACAGCAATCTAAAAAGAACCATTGACGAGCAGATTCCTATTCTGAAAACAACCTTTCTTACAAGGCTTATGAAAGGGGAGTTCAATTCACAGGAGGAAATAGAAAAAGTGGCCAGATGTATACGTCTGAATTTTAAAGGCAGCGTATACTGCATTATTATTTTTAGATTCGATACCGATTTAAATAATTATGATACCGTGGAATTGACAATTGTGAATTCCTTCAAGCAATTGCTGAGGGAAATACTGGGCAAGGTGGTGCCTGACGCTCTTATTTGTGATCTGGATGAGCAGCAATTGGTTATGCTTGTTGATTATCCTGCATTGCAGAAGGGACAGCTCAATCCTTATATTGAAGATGTAGCGTCCAGGCTGAAGCAGGAAATGCCTAAAAATTTATTCGAGAGCCTTTTAATCTCCTGCGGCATTATTGTAGACCAGCTGATTGATATACCCATATCCTTTGAGAAGGCAAAGCTGGCTTTCAAAATGAACTCTGCCAACAGGCACAGCAATATTCTGTGGTATGCCGGAACAGGTAATTATACGGTTAATTACTATTTCCCCACCGATTTGCAGTCAAAGCTCATAAATAATGTCAAGGCAGGCGATAAGGGAGGTGTTAAATCCATCCTCAACATTCTCTTTACTAAAAATTTTATGGATTCAAACCTTTCAACTTCACTTCATAAACTATTTATTTACGAGCTGCTTGGCGTTATTATAAAATTGTGGAATCAGATTGGCTTTGATGAGAAGACCTATAATTATATCATAAGCAATACCGACAATATTGACAAATATAGTGAACTTAAGCAGATAAAGATTATAACCGATTCTTATTACATGCTATGTGAAATAATGAACGGACAATCGGACAAACAGAACTTGAATACCAATAATCAAGTTATTGAGTACATCAACCAATATTATCATGATTGTAATATATCACTTGCTTCAATAGCGGACAAATTTAACATGAACGAATCTTATTTATCATATATATTCAAGCAGCAAAGTGGTATTAAGCTTTCTTCATATATTGAGAACTTAAGAATCCAGAAGGCTAAAGAGCTGTTGGGAAGTACAGCCTTACCTATAAGTGAAATTGCAATAAAAACAGGATATTTGTCTACAAACACTTTTTGCCGGGCTTTTAAAAGAGTAACAGGTATTAATGCAACAACGTTCAGAGGCAGTAATGCATAATTGATACTTTTTTAACTTATTATTCCGAGATAAGAAAAGATTAAAAATACCCTATAAAGTGAACGCGCCATTTTCCAAGTTCACATTACAGGGTATTTTATGCATTATTGCATTTGTTATTAAAGGCATCCGTGTTATTTCGAGTGCACTTATTTTTTATTACTATTTCATTTTATACATATTTCAGTTTTTAAAGTGTACTTAGCCAACACGTGAGAAATATTTTCGTTTATGGCAGTATTCCAATCATAACCTCCAGGTATAACAATACCGCTCCTATCTCAACGGTTAATTCCATTACAAGATCAGCCTCCAAGTGCATATTTCACCTTTCTGTAATAGCCCAGTCTATTCCTTTCTCGATGTATTTATTCCAAAAATTCCAGTCGTGAACTCCGGAATCTTCTACATAAGTATGCTCTATGTTTTCTGAAGCCAGATAATTATGATAATCTCTATTCTCATTTATTAAAAAATCTTCTGTTCCACAAGCCATATATATTTTAGGAATGTCTGCATTCCTTTTCCTGAGATCTGCAATGAGAGCCTCAGGGTCTTTATCACTCCCTATAAGCTGATCCAGATCGCCAAATACTCTTCTATAATATGGATAGTCAGCTATCGGACCTTTAAAATCTGTTGGAATACCGGCAATGCCTTTTGTAATAAGAGCTGAAGATAACGCTATTATCCTGCTGTAATTTCCGGCATACTTTAACCCGTTTCTGATGGCACCATAACCACCCATGGATAATCCGCCTATATAAGTATCTTCTCTTTTATTGGATAAGTGAAACATCTTACGTGTGATTTCAACCAGTTCTTTTCCGATGAATTCTCCATAAAAAGCCCCTAGGTCTGCGTCGTCCAGATAAAAACAGTTATCCCCTGAAGGCATAAATACCGCTATTTTATACTTATTTGACAGTTCCTGAATTTTAGTTCCGCAAATCCAGTCCATATGATTGCCTGAGTAGCCATGCAGAAGATAGAGTGACTTCATAGGCCGTTCTTCCGGCTTTTGAGCAGATACCCCGACTATATCAATTGGTATAAGCGCATTAAAATTCACCTGCCTTTTTAAAGTTTCTGCAAAAAAATTCACCTGTACTAAAGCCATTTTTACTTCTCCTTTTTTTATGAATTTAATCAGCGGTCTTCGGCTGTTACCTTTAATACCCTGGTATCATGCTGTCATCAAGCCTGTAATAAGTTTCCGATTCTTCTTTAATACTGCTGATTTCAAAAAAAGTCACTTCATTTTTGCTCAAGGTAAACTCCAGTAACAGCTTATTTCCAGAACTGCTTAATCTGTTGTAGCTTACCAGCGGCAAAGCTGCTTCCTTCAATATATCAACCGTCTTCTTTCCCGGAAATCTCGGACGTCCCATCTGAGCCCACACTCGCCAGGGGTTTCCATACTGCTCATTAACCGTTTTCCGGTTAACAAAATATTCTCCATCTTTCAGAGAAAGTTCTATCTCTATTTCCTTATCAAAGGTATCGCCCTTTTCCATTACAGGATTCCATGCGGTAATTGAAACTGTTCCGTCACTTTTCTGCGTCACAAGCATGCTTTCGTCCCTGTATAATATATCCCTGCCCATTTTTTCAAAAAAGCTGAACATATGAAAGGTAGGCTTGGGAATATTGTTAAGTGCCACCAGGCCAAAGCCTCCATGGAATTGTGCTCTTGGGACATCCAGTTCCTCAAAAACATCACTGAAGGTCCAATAGGAAAATGAATCAACAATATCTCCGGCTTCACTGATAATCCGTGCAAGGTAAGCTGCATTCAGACAGGTGTCATGAACAGGGTTCAATGGAGTGTATGACGTATTGTATTCCGTTATGTGAAAAGGAAGCTGAGGAAAAGGAGAGTTATCAATCATATTCCTTACTGTTTTTAATTCCTTCAGCATATCTTCAGGTTCGGTCAGATCCTGATATACCAGCTCATGTGTCTGAATTTTCGGTTGTTTTGAAGAGTACAAATGTCTCGAAACAAAATCTACCGGAACGGTTTCCTTATGGCAAAACCGGAGGAAATCCTCTATCCAGTGGTCTGCTCCGCCACATACGGCAGGGCCTCCAACCTGCAGTTCCTTATGGATTTCCTTGATTGCAAGAGCAGTAACCTTATACAGTTTAAAGTACTCGGCCTTATCGGCATCTTTCCAGAATATATCCAGATTTGGCTCGTTCCACACCTCAAAAGGCCATTGGAGTACTTCTTCCATTCCATACCTGTCAATAAAATGATTTACCAGGCCTTGAATCAAGCCCTTCCATTTATCGTAATCCTTGGGAGGAGTAACGTTGCCCTTCCAATAAAATACCGTTTGATCTCCGGATGCAAGTTTTGACGGCATAAAACCCAATTCCACAAATGGCTTAAGTCCTCTTTCCAGAAAAGAATCAAAAATCCTGTCTATGTATGTGAAATTGTAAAAAGGCCTCATTTCCCCATCTATCTCATATTCACGGTATATGGCCGTATCATCATGCAGCAGGCCATGTCCCCTTATATATTTGAAGTTTATTTCTTTCTGTACAAATTCGAGAGTATCCAGGTATTCCTTTTGAAGGGCAATACCCATTCTCTCTGTTCCAATACAAAAGTTCCAGTTGTTTGTAAAAGTTCCTTTTACTTCATCGGTAATTTTTATTTTTTTCATACCTTTCCTCCTCAATTGCAGCAGCATCCTTTTATGCCTGACGGCTATATGTAGATTTTATATTTTCCTGCCAGCATTAGCAAGCTGAAGAAATATAAACAGTTATCATAGTATCTTCGCTCCCCTTTTCTCAAGGGAAGTTCCCAGAAGTCCCTGATCCACTGTAATCTGTACTTCCCCTTGGCTGCCAGTGATCCGGCAGCATTGGTTGCTATAATTGCGACGGGATGCATGGCCGGCTCATCAAATGCTTCTCCATTGATGTTATAAGCATTATACTTTCCTAATTCGGTATTTTCCATGAAAAAAGCCTGAAGCTTATCAACTATGTTCCCCAGCGATTCATCCTTATTAAACCATGCTGCATCCAAGCCTATATTCATAGCAACGCGATATGCATCTGAGTAGAACTGAAAATCCCTGAAAAGTTTTTTGGGCGTACCGTCAAATTCGGCATATTCGGGTGCCATACCGGTATTCTTGTCACATGAAATGTGCAGGTATTTTCGGCTTGCATCTGCAGCCTCATTCCAGAATGGTACGTCCTGTTCATCAGCCAGCAGGGCAAAAAGTTCGTAAAAATGGGGCAGATGGTAGGACGGATCTGAAAAAGGTGTTTCAGGGACAAATTTAATGTAATGGTTTGAAGCATCCCACATAGGTTCTCCGTCTTCAACAAGTTCAGACTGGTGTATGCCGTGACGCAAAATATCTCTTGCCTGAACACTGTAGTCAAATGGAGGTACACTGTCACCCCATCTGCTGCTTGCAAAGAACAGAGCCATTGCAAAGTATTCCTCTCCGTCGGGTGCCGGACCTTCTGCATTTTTTGCTCCATCTGTTTTTACAGACCATGCAAAATAGCCCTGATATCTGCCTTCCTTTTGATACATATAGGTTTTTGAAAACAGCCACAATCTATCAAAAATATCTTTACGGTCTACTTGCACTGCCATCATCATTCCATAGCTCATTCCCTCGGTACGGGCATCATTGTTGCCTGTATCCAACATATATCCCATGTCCCCACCCTTCTCAAAATAAATTCTGTCCTCAGGATCAAAAAACATGGTATCAAAAGTTTCCTTTATTTTCTTTTCTGTTTGCTCCTTGGATATTCCCAATTCAGTAAACAGATTCGGATATTTCCCGGTAAAATATGCTCCATTAGCCATTGTTAAACCTCCTGCCGTCTTAAATATTTATGGTGACTAAAATGTAAAAATGCATCTTTGCGTTACTTATCCCTTAACTGCACCGATGGTAACACCTTTAACAAAATATTTCTGCAGGAAGGGATATACCAACAATATAGGAAGTGATGCTACCACAGTAACTGCTGCCTGCATTGAAACCGGAGTGACTGAATCGGTTGCGGGTCTTGACCCATAAACGGAGGCTGCTGATTGGTTGCTTCCCGAATTCATTGAAGCCGAAAGCAGTTTCATCATTTCATACTGAAGGGTTGTCAAACTCTCCTTACTAGAAGCATATATAAATGTATCAAACCATGAGTTCCAGGCACCCACAGCACACCACAAAGCTACAGTGGCCAATACCGGCTTGCAGCAGGGTACAATAATCTGGATAAAACATCTGAAATGTCCTGCTCCGTCAATAAATGCAGCTTCAACGAGGCTGCCGGGCAGAGATTGCATATATGATCTTACAATTATTATATTAAAAACACTTACCAATCCGGGAAGAATATATACCATATAGTTATTGATAAGATGCAGATCCTTCATCAGAAAATAATTTGGTATTAAACCGGCTGAGATATACATTGTAACCAGAAAATATCTTGTTACAAACTTTCTCCATAAAAACTCCGGCCTCGATAAAACATAACCCACAAGTGCAGAAATAAAAACTCCCAATACTGTTGCCAGCAAGGTACGTGTGACAGAATTTACAGCACCTGTAACAAGTAAATCATTTTTAAACACAGTTTCATAATTGTATAAGGAAAAAACACGTGGATAAAATGTAATTCCACCTAGTAGAGTATCCTTTGCATTATTAAATGATACGACAATTGTATTCCAGAACGGGTATACCATAACTACGATGACTGCAAGCATTATTAATGTATTTATTGTGTAAAATATTAAAGATTCAATTTTGCTGCTTTTTGTTCCCAGGCCTCTATTCCTCATTTTTCACTTCCCCCTTAGAATACGCTGTTTTCATCCAGTTTTCCAGATATATAATTTGATATTGAAACCAAAACAATTGATATTACCGATTTAAAAATACCTGCTGCCGTTCCCAAAGAATAATTGCCAAGAGTAATACCATACTTCAGCACATAAATATCAATTGTTTCAGAAACATCCATTACCAGACCTCTACCAAAAAGGTACTGTACTTCAAAACCGGCATTCAACAACCATCCCAGATTCATAATTAATAGTACCACTATAGTCGGACGGATTCCGGGAAGTGTTACATGCCACATTTTTCTGTAACGGTTTCCTCCGTCTATTTCACAAGCTTCATAAAGTTCAGTATCTATTGCCGACATGGCTGATATATAAATAATAGAATTCCAGCCCACTTCCTTCCACACATGTGAAAATGCAACAATCCACCAGAAGTATTTCTGTTCTCCCAACCACAAGACCGGTTTATTTATGATTCCCAGTGACATTAGAAGATTATTGAGGGTTCCATCATAAGTCGATAATATATTTGATATCAGCGAACAAACTATTACCCAGCTTAAAAAGTGGGGCAAATAGGAGGCAGTCTGTACAACCCGCTTAAATCCAATATTCCTGATTTCATTTAATAATAGGGCAAACCCTATTGCAAAAACAAAACCAAAAATCAAATTCAGCATTGACATTCCGATAGTATTCTTAAAAGTTCTCCAGAATACGGGGTCGTTAAACATAAAGGTAAACTGGTCAAAGCCCAC
Source organism: Eubacterium sp. (assembly GCA_029266335.1). Lineage (GTDB taxonomy): Bacteria > Bacillota > Clostridia > Acetivibrionales > DSM-1351 > Ruminiclostridium. The sequence continues at coordinate 36,612 of JAQSXC010000019.1, forward strand.
AAACTTTGAATTCAGATATCCCTTGGCAGGTCTGAAGTTCTGGAAGGCCATGATCCATCCCGAAAGGGGATAGTAGCAGAATATAAAGGTCAATATCATACACGGTATGACCATAATAAAAAGCGGTATTTGCTGCTTGTACTCTTTTCTTTTTTTGAGCCGGTTATTTATTCGAATGGTTTTATTTTGTACTGCCAGGTTTTTTTGATCCATATTAACCTCCATGAGACACATCGTGTCCACAAAATGTAATGAAAATTTATATCCTTTATCGCGATGTGGCGAATAAAGGAGGTTAATTGGCCATGTGCGTATTCAAAGTATCAATAAATACTTTGAATATTTCACGGCCATAAATTCATAGGTTAGTTTGGAAGACAAGCGTTAGCGAAGTCTTTCAAGCTAACAATAAATCCGGCAATATGTCGTAAACATATTGATTGACCCAATTCCAGGCATGTGTGCCACCATCGGCCACTATGAAATAGAAATTTCCCTTTTTCATATCAGAAGAGTAAATGAAGCTATCCTTTAATTGCTTCATAGCGTCTACCTGTGGCTTTAAGTTGGCATATGCGATATCAAGGCTGCCTGTAGCGCTGAATATATAGTAGTCCGTAGGTTTATAGCCGGAATCCTTTGCAACCTTTGCAAGATACTCTGCTGTTTCCTTTGCCTTGCTGCTGCCGGCACCCTGGCCTAATACCCAGCTGTCACCGCTTAAAGGCATGAAATATTTGAAATAATCCAGGCAATTAATATAGGTATACCAGGTTGTAACAGAACCCATGGAGAAGCCTCCGAAAGCCCTATGACCTCTGGAAGCCTTCAAATCCTCTTTGCTGGCAGTTCCTGCATATGTGTGATACTTTGTTTCCACCAAAGGTATGATGGTATTTACCAGCTCCTCATGGAACAGAGCGGTATCATTCTTTCCTTTGTAAGTTGAAGGTGTGACAACTATAAGCGGTTCAATATCGCCATTTTCAATCATGTTATCCAGGATTTTCTTCAATTCCTTGTTTTGCCCCGGTCCGCCCAGAATGGTATTCTCATTCTCTCCGCCACCATGCATCAGATATAAAACGTTATATTTCTTGCTTGCATCAGCCGGATTGTAACCATATGGAAGATATACGTTCATATATTTTACATCGGTACCTTTGGTCAAGTTCGCGGCATCGTACTTAATGCTCTCAACGGTGCCCTGCTTTTTACTGCTCTGCCTGTATTCATCAGGAACAGCTTCAAAATACTTTTCATTTGCTGCAGCTTCGGTCAACACTAGTTTATTCATGGCATTCTTAATCGCTGCATACTGCGCATCGATTTTACTCTGAGTTACATTTTTATCCTCCGATACGGCTTCGGCGGCCTTTACGGTGGAGGCCAGAGCACTGAAATTCTTATAAAGCTTTGAATCAAGCTTATTGATGCTCTTAATCAAATTCTTCAAGTCATAAGGATTTAATCCGCTTACAGCACCGTCTTTTTTGCCTGCCAGAGTAATCGTGCCGAATTTGCTTGTATCATTCCACGCCGTTCCGGTGGAGTCAAAAACATTGATGGCGCCGACTCTGTCAGCAGCCCTGGCATCATTTATCTGCAACTCAATGCCAAGCACCTTGCCGTTTGCCGGGACATCCTTCAATGCTATTCTGGATTCGATTATATAACCGTCACTTGTTTTTTTAGTGCTTGTGAAGAAACGGTCGGCATTACCCGTATCCACCGACTGTGCATTTTCGCAGTTCACACGTAAATGAAGGTCATCTATACCGTATTCCTGTGTCTTATCGTTGTTCTCATCCAGGAAAATCTCCATGGAATCCTGCATATAAGGGGTATTGGATTCTACCGAAATATTCTTGTCCTTAACCTCTGCCAGAAGGTATAAAGCCTTATCATCCCATAATGCTTTAAAAGTAGCAGAGGCATCGGTTTTGCCGGATACATTTTTAGGTATAACTGCCGGTGCACTGTCCCAGAGGGCATCGACATCGCCGTCAACCACAGGAGTGCCGAAGCCGGCCAGCATGCTGCCCTTGGAATTTAAGCCGGTCTTGTCAACCTGGGTGGGAGATACTTTGTCCTGGAATAAATCCGGAAGTATGTTGTACAGATATCTGTTAACACAGTTCCAGGTATGTGTTCCGCCTTCCAGGGCAAGGAAATAGAAATTGCCCTTTGAGGTATCAGCGGTATAAACGAAGGTATCCTTCAGTTTTTTCATGGCGTCAACCTGTGTTGCCATACCGCTGTAAGCCATGTCATCCGATCCGGTAGCACAGAAGATATAGAAGTCCTTTGGTCCATAGCCCTTTTCCTTAGGGATGCTTGCCAGGTACTTTGCCATCTGTTCCGAACTGGTGCCTTCAAATCCCAGGTCCTTTACATCCTGCAGACAGTATAAACTCATGGGCACATAATATTTAAAGTAATCAATTCCGTAAATATAGTTATACCAGGTACATCCGGAACCCATGGAGAAGCCCCCGAATGCGCGGTGTGCCCTTGCTGCCTTTAAATCAGCCGTGGAGGCAGAAGCGGCATAGGTGTTATATTTTGACTCTACGGCCGGAAGAATATCATTAATCAGCTCTTTGTGGAAGTTCTTAACCAGCCCGAACATGTCGCTGTTTCCTTCAACAGTCCAGGTAGGGGTAACAACAATCATGGGCTCTAACTGGCCGTTGGCAATCATGTTGTCAAGAATCTTCATCATCTCGGTATTCTTGCCTGGGCCTCCGAACACGGTATCCTGATTTTCACCCATACCATGTATTAAATATAGGACATTGTATTTTTTGTTTTTGTCTTTTGCATCATACCCATTTGAAAGATAAACATTGAGATATTTCTCAATCTTTTTATTATTACTGTCATATGTATTGGTTGAGTAATCAAGTCTTTCAATGGAGCCCATCTTATTATCCGTGGTTTTATATTCCACAGGGATTTGTCTGCATTCCTTTTCATCAAAACCAAGACCGGAGTGCTTAAGCTCCTTGACGGCTTTTTGCAGTTGTACATATAAATCATCAATTTGAGACTGTGTTGTAGCTTTATCTGAAGCAGCCTTCTGTGATTTATCAATTAAATCCTTTACAACGTATCCGTTGGTATAGCGATCCAGCAATATGGTTTCAGCACTTGCACTTAAATTAAGAAGATCGTACGGATTTAATCCGGACACAGCTTTGTCGGCCCTGCCGGTCAATAGAATATTGCCGAATTTGCCTGTATCGGCATAAGCGCTGCCTGTCTTGTCAAACAAATTCAAAGTGGCGATTCTTTTGCCTTCTTTTGCATCGTTGATCTGCAGCTCAAAGCCTAACACCTTGTCATTTGCCGGAATATCGTTAAGTGCAATTCTTGCTTCGACAATATATCCGCTCTTTACCACCTTGGTGCTGGTATAGAAACGGTCAAGTTCTCCGTGATCTGCCGACTGCGCATTTTTATAGTTTACGCGGAAATGTACGTCGCCAACACCAAACTCCTTGGTCTTATCATTATTCTCATCTACAAAGACTTCAATTGAGTCACGGGAATAAACCTGACCTGACTCTGCAGAAAGACTGCTGTCTTTAACCTCTGCAAGGATGTACAAGGCCTTGTCGTCCCATAATGCTTTAAAACTGGCCTTAGTATCGGTATTGCCTGAACTGATTACCGGAGAAACAGGTACAGCACTTTTCCATACCTCATCCACACTGCCGTCAATCTTTGGTGTTCCAAAGTAAGCAACCATCCTGCCCTTTGTATCAAAGCCCTTCTCGTCAACAGATACCCTGGCTGCAGGTTTCACAGCTCCATCAACAGCTTTGTTTTTTGCGGCCGCACTGTCCATCCATAGACCGGGAATACCTGTAACTATAATTGAAGTCGCAGCCAGTGAAGCAATAAAGCGTTTTAAAAACTTCTTTCTTCCTTTCACCATAAAAAAACCGTCTCCTTTTTTAATGTGGGCCAAACCCTATGGCCTGCATTTCAGCGTTACTTCTTAGCCGCTTCCTGCTTTAATTTTATTTGACGATTTACTTCATCAAGATATGGCTGAGGATTAGCAGCCTCAATTTCTTTAATGAACTTATCCCATAATGCGTCATAGTCTGCAGGTTTAGCTAAAACCAACTGTGGATCATACTTACGGCAAATGTCAATGAATCTTGTATTTGCAACCTTTGCAGGACTTCCATCTTCAATCGGGAAGGACCAAACAGGATAGTAATCAGCACGTTTCACTGGCTCTGAGAGTATTCCTGCAGGGAATTCAACCTTGAGTGTTTTCAGGAAGTTCTGATCGTACTCGGATAAAGCTGCCATATATTCTTCTTTTGAGGATGCCGGATCACAAGGAGTTCCATCCTCATATAAGCCTTGCATTTTTGGAGTATACTGCCACAAGGTATCCCCTGTCATTTCACGTTTCTTGGCAGTATCTCTCATTATTTCACGGCGTTCATCTGTTAATTTTCTTCCGGTATCGCCTACCTTTAACCAGTCCTTGCCTTCAACACCCCATGCAAGATAATCCTGAACTTCACGGTTAAGCAAGTAATCATAGTATGCAAGCAGACGCTCCGGGTTCTTACAATTCTTTGTAATAATTAATCCTCCTGTTCCGGTAATAGCTGCCGGCGGATCAATAAAGTTATCCTTAACACCGGGATTTGCTATAGGAACAGCAATGTATGTGCGGTTGAATTTCTTAGCTGCTTTTAAAGCATCATCAGCCTTTTGGAAATTCCAGTACTGGTCGAATGTGCCAAGAACCGCACCTGATGACAATCTTGCAATATACTGGTCATAGTTCTGCGTAAAAGTTTCAGCCTCTATTATGCCTTTATGGTACTCATCGTTTAGCTTCTTATAATAAGCCTTTGCAGTATCGGTTGTCTGATAAAGTGATGCAGTAAATGTATTCTGATCTACGATTACATCACCTTCATTACCTGAACCCAGGAGGTGCATTGCCGGATTGCGGAGGCAGAAGTCCCTCCATCCGTCACTGAGAACTTCAAATCCGATAGTCTTCACACCATCAATAGTTGGATGTTTCGTCTTATAGTCCTCAATCATCTGGAAATATTCATCGACAGTCTTTGGTATCTTATAGCCTGCTTCTTCAATTACAGCCTTCTGCATGAAGAAACCGGAACCACCGTTCTGGAATATAGGAGGATCCTTCTCATATGCGTTATAATTTTCTATAGTATATGCGTGTCCATCTCCAAAACCGGCTTTCATCTTATCCATAAATTTTTTGTAATGTCTGTTAAGATTTGGATAGTTTACTATTTTATCTTCAATTGGTATTGCTGCGCCAGCATCGACAAACTTTGCAGCTTCTCCGAATATTGCATCGGGATAATCTCCTCCTGCGACCATAACGCCTACCTTCTGAGCCAAATCTCCCACAAGGAATTCAAATTCCATTGTAACACCGGTTAATTCTGTCATTTTCTTAAGAACAGGATTGTCCTTTGAAGGAGCCTGACCCGGGTCACGCAAAAACACCTTGAAGGTGATAGGATCATTGCGGTCGGCCATCATTGGCAACCCTGTTTCAGTATCTTTTTCGGCAGTGGCTGAAGTTGTCGCAGCTGAAGTTGAAGCTGAAGTTTGAGCATTTGTTGCAGAACTGGAAGAATTGTTTGAGGAGCCGCCACATGCAGCAACAGAAAGAACCATCGCTGAGCAAAGCATGGCTGCTAAGACTTTTTTAAACTTTTTCATTTTTCTAACATCCACCTTTCTTTATTTTATGAACAAATAATAGCATGCAGAAAAACTAAAGTAATTTAAAAAATAATACATAAAACTTAAATAATTATACCAGCTAAAATTGGCTAAATTGCACTAATATTTTGATTTCTGTACTCATTTGGGCTTTGCCCGACTTCCTGAGTGAACTTTGTAATAAAATAACAGCTTTCAGAGAAGCCCACTTCATTAGCTATTTCGTATATAAGCTTGTCGGTTTGCAGCAGAAGTTTTTTAGCCTCTGCAATTCGCAGCTGATTAACATATTGATTAAAATTAACACTGGTTGCCTTTTGAAAAGTCCTCCCCAAATAAGCAGCATTTATAAAGAATTTGTCAGCAACCTTTTTTATATTGATCTGTTCCATATAATGCAGATGGACAAATTGAATAACTTCCTTGCTTATACCCATATTAGCCATCTTGCATCTCCGCTCAATAAATTCCATACCGTCCATTACCATTGAAATCAGCATTTCCCTCCATTTATTGAAGGATATAAAGTATGGGTAATCCAGCCATTCCGGACGGGCTAAAATCGCTTCACCCTGATGCTGATTTTCAGGTGTATTTATTTCATCCAGAATAAGGTAATATATTCTGTAGCTTATTTCCTGGATATAGTGAATTCCCAGATGGATTTTCTGAATCTCATTAATCAATTTATCAATCGTATTTAAAATATCATCTCTTTTTACAGACAATAAGTTTTGTCTTATTTCCTCCATATACCTGCACTCAAAACATAATTCTCCGCTGCTCTTAAAATTTTCAGGGTTGTAATCAATAAACCCGACACGTGAGTAAAACAGCTCTGTCAACATATTGTAAACATGATTTGAAAAATCTTCTCTAAAAGTATTTTCTTCAAAATTGAAAATATGGGAATCGAAAAATAAAGAACAATATAAGTTATGCTTTATAAAAATTGACATAAGATTATTTGAAAATATTTTTTTACTATTGTTAAATGGTTCAAATAATTTAACCGGAAGTAAAAAGGTATAGTGACTGCTCTTTGACCTGAACAAATAATTATCCGTATCTCCTATAACTGTTCCAAGGCATTCCTGGAGTATTATATGAGGATTACTTTCCTTAGAGTCATATGTGCCTGGCAAAAGTACACATGTCATCAGTGTATAGTCTTTAAACGTTTCTCTCCCTATGACCGCACCATTATATAAACTATTCAGCATGTTTATATGTTTTCGAACTAAATCATGGCTTCTTTTATCAATGTTATCATCCAGTTCATTATGCACTGACTGAAGAAGAGGGATAATTTCATCTTCATCAACAGGTTTTGTTAAATAATCCTTGACGCCGTATTTCATGGCTTCTTTGGCGTATTCAAAATCACTGTACCCTGAGAGCATAACTACCAGAGTGTTTGAATATTGACTTTTTCTTAGCATTTTTAAAAACTGAAGACCATCCATAACAGGCATTTTTACATCCAGCAAAATCAGATCAGGCTTAACAGACGGAAGCTTTTCAAAAGCTTCTGCTCCATTTATGGCGGTATCTTTTACCATAAACCCATTTTTTTCAAAAGGAATAGCTTTTGGCAAATAATCTCTGATCGTTTTTTCATCATCAACCAATAAGATTGAGTACACTAAAATTCCTCCTTTAAGTACCTGGCAGGTATAATTATATCTATATCTGTTCCACATCTCTCCTGACTATGAATATCCATGGTAAAGTTTTTACCGTAGTAAAGCGACAACCGTTGATAAACGTTATATAGGCCAACACTGTGAGTAAGCCTTTTTCCACCCTGAAACATTAATTTCAGCTCTGCCAAACGTTCTTCATCAATACCAATCCCATTATCAGAAACCGATACTACCAACTGATTGTCAATTACAGCAACGCATATTTTAACCTTTCTGTTTCGTGAAACCGACTCAACACCATGAACACAGGCATTTTCCACCAGAGGCTGAATGATAAGCTTTGGCAGCAAACAGTCTTTTGCAGTCTCTTCAACCATTACTTCATACTCAAATTCATCATCAAATCTGTACTTTTGAATAAATAGAAATTCTTCGAGAAATTTCATATCCCCACTTAGCGTAATTATGTCATCGTCCCAATTTATAAGATGTCTGAACATTTTAGACAAATACATTATTATTTTCGCAGTCTCAGCTTCATTCTTTACGATAGCTTTTAACCTTATGCTTTCAAGTGCATTAAACATGAAATGTGGGTCCACCTGGCTTTGTAAAGCCAGAAGCTTTGCCTGCGCCGTTTCCCTCTCCAATTGGGCTTTAATTATCCGGGAATTATATTCCTCATCAATCAAGGTTTGCAGCTGTAAACTCATATGATTCATACTGTCAGCTAAAACACCTATTTCGTCACTTCCGATTTTATCCTGACTTATTTGTGTAAAATTTCCCTTTGCTATATTTTTTGAAAGGTTCACAACCAGCTTTGTCCTTTTAGTGATATTACTTGCTACCATAAGAATAAAAAAGAATGCCAGCAGCATACTGCCAAAAGCAATCAAAATAGTTTTTCCTCTCATAAAGTTAAATTCTTTAGAGATAATATTTGAATCGTAAAAACCGTATAGTGACAAAGGTACATCCCCCAAGGGCTGTTTTAAAACTACGATACCTTTTTTCAGTGTATCCTCTGAAAAAATATCAAATGCACCAAATTCATGATAGGAGTTGGCCGACGCAATTATTCTGTTATCAGAATCGACCAGGACTATATTGTCAAACAAGTCGCTTTCCCTGAGCATGGAAGAAATATAGGATAAATTTATATCAATTCTTAACGACTTTTGATAATTTGAATATTGCGGAAAATACTTCAAAGGTCTTATTATACTCAAACTCCTGTCGTAACCGGTGGATAACTGAACCGGAACTAACGATATTCTTAGTTTTGCTCCGTTTGGTGCTTTGGTCAGATCATCTATCCGGCTATCAAGCAATTTTTCTCCAAGGGTGCCAAATTCGTCCGAACCGATTTTTTTAACAAGAGCCCCATTGAATAAAGTAGGATTGTCAGAATAGAGGGCCAGTTGAATGACTTGTTGGTTATATGCCAGATCAGAAAGCAGCAGACTTTTGATATTATCCTGATAATCCATGAGGTAGTTAATCTTCTCTTGATAGTTTGTATCCAGGAAATTATATAATGTTTCGTTGGTATTATATCTGAGTGCCAGAGACATTGACCCTGCTATACACCCATTGACCCTGCTTTTTTTTTCACTTAAGGATAGTTGGAGCCGCTGTATCATTTCTTCCTGAATATTCTTTTCTGTGGCATTTAAAAAGAATACATTTTGAATTAAAAAAGGAACAATAACACATCCAATAAAAATAAGCATCATTTTTTGTGTTATTGAAAAATTATTAAGAAACCTGTGTGAAAATAGTTGTTTCATAACGATACCCCAGTAATTAATTCAATATTTTTGATGCTTGGTATTTAAAACACTGCCAAAGAAAGATCACTCAAAAAACAGTAATCTTTCTTTAGTAAAGTTAACTTCTCATTACAAATGTGATATATATTCAAAATTTTTGAAGTCGGCAAAACCACCTATTTCTTTTTGAGCATAGTAAAATATTCCGATTCTGTATCCAATAAAGAGATCCAGTGTATATTTCATATGCAGATCCTCTCCGAGTTGCTTCCACTCAATACCATCAGTAGAAAAATAAAATTTTGCAATATCAATACTATCTTGAAAGTCAAATTGTATTTTCAAGAATACCTGCTTGTCGGAGAACAATATATAACCATCCTCTTTCTGTCTTCCATCACTGCCTTTATTGGAAACAAGAATTCTTTTCAAGCCATTTTCGTCAACTCTTATGCCAATCAGACCATATGTGCCCTGCAATGCTGTCAGTCCGGCATAATCTCCAGCTTTCATCCCTTTTGTCTCCATCTCCACCGTAAAAGAACAGCCAGGGCCACCGGTTCTTTGGGTTAGGGTATTCCTTGCATTTAATAGTTCCTTTGCCACAGAGCCTGTACGCAATCTCAAGTATCCCGGCCGCTCGGTAAAAGACCAGCAATCCTTTTCGGGATTGTGGTTCCATTCCCAGGATAAATCCAGTCGATTTTCAGCATGATTAAAGTTGTCGCTTATAATCAGTGGTTTGGCATCATACTTTTCAAATGGCACCTCAAAGGTTTCAGGAACCTTACCATTAATACCTATCACCGGCCAATCCTCTTCCCAGGTAACAGGAATGAGATATGGAATTCTTCCTACAGCTCCATGATCCTGGAACAAAATTGAATACCATTCCCCTTCAGGAGTATCGATCAATATACCCTGTGCAATCCCCTGGTTCTGATATCCCATATCGTCATCCAGCAGAATCTTTCTCTCATACTCTCCCAACAGCTCTTTTGAGCGGTAACAGGTAACACGCCTTCTGCCATTTCCGTCATTTGGCCAGTCGATAAACAGCAAATAATAAAAGCCATTTATTTTATAAGCCCTGCAACCTTCGCAGCGCAGCCTTATGTTTTCTGATGGAGTACTGAATAGAAGCTGATTGACTCCTCCTTCTTTTATTCCTGACAAGTCCTCCTTGAGCTCGGCTATTTTTATATCTCCATTATCGTATATCAAATAGGCCTTACCATCATCGAATAAAAATGACATGTCATGAAAAGCACCATCTATTTCATATCTGTTCCAGAAGCTTTTTTCTATATCATCTGTATAATAAACATATGTCTTTTGCATATCATGACATACAAAGCATGCATAAAAAAACCCGTTGTGAAACTTAAGACTGGTAGCCCACTGTCCCCTGCCATATGCGTTTTTTCCAGCCTTAAGCTGATAAATGTCATTTTCCTCAATTGCATCGAAGATATATGAGACAAGCTCCCAGTGACATAAATCCTTTGATTTTAAAATAGGGCCACCGGGCATTACAAACATTGTTGTACATACCATGTAATAGGTATCCTCAACTCGTATAACATCAGGATCAGGAAAATCTGACCAGATAATAGGGTTTTGAACTTTCATGATAAAATCCTCTCTGAAAAGAATTTAAAATTCGGGTATTACAAATATTTTACAAACCAAATGAATTTTAAAATAGACTCATCTAAATTATAAAATGAGACAGACCTCAATTCTATTAACATCTCTTTACTTTCTTATCATTTGTTTACCTTTATTCTAATTTTTCCAACTGTCCTTTAATTAGGAGATAACTTCATCTGAGTATCTCCCGGTTTATTACATTAATCTGAAAATATATCATAATAAAAATGCCCTGGCGTTTACATTGACTGCCAGGACATAAGAATGACCAAAGTGTAGTTTTTCATTAAGTTAATACTGCTGATATTCATTTTATTTAAGTAAATCCCGGGCCATTCAAGCAGTTTTATACTATTTCAAGCATAACTACTGACTTTGAGGGTATTTTCCCGGTAACATGATTGTTTTCAAGTCTCAGGTTTCCAAAAACCGCTGTTCTTACATTATTCGAAGCATCAAAAGTATTGTTGGCATTCATTTCACCGGCTGTTAAAATAGTACCTGTACTGTTTTGGACCATCATACCTCGGATATCGATATCAATATCTGCCTCCTGTGAAGGACTCAGGTTACAAACAGATAGATGTATTTTGCCCTCGCTGTCCCCGGACGCAGAAGCACTCAGTTGAGGAATTTTTTCTCCCATAAACATATAATCAGGGCTCTCAAATTCCAGTGATATCAATTCAGCATCCTGATGTACCTTGAACATATCAAAAACATAATATGTAGGCGTCTTAAGCATTTTTGCTCCATCAGTCAGAATCACTGACTGCAAAACGTTTACAAGCTGCGCAATATTAGCCATTTGTACCCTGTCACAATGGTTGTTGAATAGGTTGAAATGAACTCCTGCCACCAAGGCATCTCTTAATGTATTTTGCTGATAAAGGAAGCCTGGATTGGTTCCGGGTTCTACTGCAAACCATGTACCCCATTCATCAACTATCAAACCGACTTTTTTCTCGGGATCATAATTATCCATAATACTGGAATGTCTGTTCACAAGTTCTTCCATGTAAAAAGCATTCTGCAATACCGAAAACCATTCGTTTTCCTTAAAGTCTGTTGCTGATCCCTGTACCGACCAGTCTCTGGAAACTCTGGTATAATAATGGACACTTAAGCCGTCCATTTGCTTACCGGCTTCCCGCATAAGTACTTCTGTCCAGTGATAGTCGTCTACCGACGCACCGCCTGCTATCCTGTAGATCTTGTTATCTCCGAAGTTTCTTACATAGGTCGCATATCTTCTATACTGATCTGCATAATACTCGGCCCGCATGTTCCCGCCGCAGCCCCAGTTTTCATTTCCGACTCCGAAATATTTCAAGCTCCAGGGCTCATCTTTTCCGTTTGATCTTCTTAAATCAGACATTGGAGATTTGCCGTCAAAGGTCATATATTCCACCCACTGCTGCATTTCCTGAACGGTACCGCTCCCTACATTACCGCAAATATACGGCTCTGCACCTATCAATTCGCAAAATTCCAAAAACTCGTGTGTCCCAAAATGATTATTTTCAACTACCCCACCCCAATGAGTATTTATCATACAGGGCCTGTTTTCTTTAGGCCCTATGCCGTCCATCCAGTGGTACTCGTCGGCGAAACACCCTCCCGGCCATCTCAGAACAGGGATTTTTATTTTTTTAAGTGCTTCAAGCACATCGGTACGGAAGCCTTTTATATTTGGAACCAAGGAATCCTCTCCAACCCATATTCCCTCATATATGCACCTTCCAAGGTGTTCAGAGAAATGACCGTATATATTTTTATTTATTTTTCCTTTTTTTATATCGGTGTTCAGAATCATTTTTACCATATAGTAATTACCTCCTATCCGCATTTAACTCCATGTTCGGTTATTAATCCAATCTCCGGTTTAGTGTAAACTTGGTTTTCAAAAGTTTATCCAATAATAACCTTTGTTGATAAATTCCTGATTTCAGGATTCACATCTTTTTCCTCAGTGAGATCAAGCACCGGATAACCATCTATATCAAAATGGACACGCCTCAGGCCTGAACTCCTTGGACCATCAACTCCCGGCCTCGCATGATACGCATTCCATATAACTCCTTCATCATCAGTAACGTACGAATTATGACCCGGACCGAATTCTCCCGGAACACTTCTGCTGGTAAGCAAAGGATAATTTAGCTTGATCCAGCTTTCAGAGTCAAGAAGATTTGCTCCCGGATCAGCTGTAAGCATCCCGACTGCATAGGTTGCATCAATCATGGCACTTGCAAATGAAAGAAATAGTTTCTTATCGGTTATAAGTGCAAATGGCCCCTCGTCAACAAATACATGATTATTTGCCCAGCCATAGTCGGGTTTTGTCAACAGAACGGGATCAGAAACGAGTTTCCATGGCTCCTTGGGATCTATTTTCGCGATATATATCCATGCTCCCAAATCCACGGGGACAAACTGTCTCTCGGACCAGGCTGCATAGTATTCATTGTTCCAGGGGATAACTGTCATATCAAGTGAAATAACCTTTCCCGATTCACACAAAAATGTTCCGTCCTTTTTCAATACCCGCTGAGGTATGGACCAATCTTCTTTACTTGAAGGATTTCCACCCTTCTTTAATTTCATGACATGTGATTCAATAAACAAAAACTCACTTGATGTTGCTGCATGAAAGATATATAAATCTTCTCCGATTGCATGAAACTCCGGAGCCCAAAGAAATCCCTTTATGTGTTCATAAGTATATGCATCCAGTAAAAGTTTTTCTTGTGCATTCACCAGTTCAGGTATTGAAGCCGCTTCTCTTATATACAGGGAATTGTTTCCATCAGCATCATTAGTAGCAATGAAATAATATTTTCCGTTCCATTTTTTTATACAAGGGTCTGCACGGTTAACTGCCATTGGAAAATCATAATGTTCCTGGCGTATAGTTCCTGTTATTTCATATGTGCCTGATTTATTCCAGTCAATTCCGGCAGTATCCCAATCAACGGTTTTATACGCGGTTGTGCCATCGTTGTATATTGCCTTAGCCTTTACGCTTTTTAATGCTTTCCTTGAGGTTACTTTCACTTCTTCGGGCAGCTCCATCGCTATATTGAATGGCGTTGAAAGCCTGAATTTCAACTTCCTGCCGGTTTCTTCCGGCACAGAAATCATATTGCCCGGTACAATTCCTTCAATATCGGTATTAACCTTTTGTATCTTAACTGCCTCAATGCTGTCAGGTTGAGAAGCCGCTTCCAATGAATACAAATCTGTTATTTCATTTCTGAACCATTTTCCTTCCAGACTCCAGCAGACTGCATAGACCTTCCTGTTTTCATCGTAATTGCAAGTCACTTCCTCGACATAAGCAGAGGAATGAAGATCGATCAGCCCAACTTCCGAATATTGAAGAAAGTCCCTGGTAACAAAAAACAATACCTTTCCTTTGCTTTCTTCATCAGCTTCACCCTCAGCACAGGTTCTAACCGCAACAATTCCGAATGAGCCGTCTGCCATTCTAAAAATATACGGTTTCTTCAAGCTTTTTGCCTTCATTGTCTTATCATGGTTGTCTGTTGCTTTGGCAAACAAAACACCGGAATTGTGATTTAACGGTTCAAATTTCCTACCATCCTCACTATAGGCCAGATGCATGCTGTAAGCCAGTTTTTCCGAATAAATCATCCCATCCTGAGGTTCTCTGGTATAACATAGAATATATTTATCATTATTCATTCTGTAAGAATCCTCCACTCAAAAAGTTTTGCATATCATCCATTTAACCCTTCACACCGCCGAGAACAATACCCTTTACAAAATACTTCTGAAGGAATGGGTAAACAAGTATTATAGGCAGTGAACCCAGAAATATCTGAGAGGATCTTAAGGTCCTGTCTGACACAGTTGCAAGTTCGGAAATCTCCTGGCGTGAAAGCATGCTGTAGGATCTCTGAACAACAATAGTCTGTATATAGCTTTGCAGCGGATAATTATCCGCCTTATTCATCAGTATAAGACCGTCAAACCAGCTGTTCCAGTGTCCTACCAGGGAAAACAGGGTTATGGTTGCCAGTGCGGGAGTTGAGACCGGTACGTATAATTTCCAAAGCGTTGTCCAGTGGCCTGCTCCATCTATAAAAGCTGCCTCACTCAATTCTTTGGGTATTTCTCTGAAAAAGTTTAAAAGAAGTATGACACTGAATACAGGTACAGCACCCGGTAGTACAAGCGCCCATATGCTGTCAAGCAATCCTGCCTGTCTGATTACTGTATACCAGGGAATCAAACCGCCGCTGAATAACATTGTAATGAAAAATGCCCATGCATAAAATGTACGGAATCTGAATTCCGATCTTTCCTTTGATAAGGGATAGGCACACAAAATGGTAAGCACCAGATTAACAGCACCTCCAATTGCTATTCTTTCAGCCGACACCAGCATTGAATGCCAGAATGCGCCTCTTTTTGCTACATACATATATGAATTCAATGAAAATTCAACCGGCCAGAAAACAACCTTTCCTGCTGCAGCTGCCGAGCTTGAGCTGAATGAGACCGCTAAGATGTGAATAAGCGGGATAATACAGAGCAGTGCTGCCAAAATAAGAAAACAGCTGTTTATTATTGTAAAAACACTAGGTTTCTTTATTCTTTTAAGATTCAATTGTATACCCCCTTTAAAAAATCCTGTAATCTGCAAATTTATATGCAAAGAAATAAGATACAGAAATCAGTGTGAACGAAACTACAGATTTGAAAAGTCCGACAGCTGTTGCAACACCGTATTGTGCATCTAGTAAGCCTATTCTGTAAACAAAGGTGTCAATAATGTCTCCGCTTTGATATACCGGGGGACTATATAAATTAAATATCTGGTCGAAACCAGCATTCAAAAGATTTCCAAGACTTAATACCATAAGCAGCACTATAACCATTTTCATCCCTGGCAAGGTGATGTTCAATGTTTGTTTCCATCTGTTGGCCCCATCGATACGGGCGGCTTCATACAGACTTGGGTCTATGCCAGTGATTGCTGCAAGATAGATTATTGTACCGTAGCCGAATTCTTTCCATGTTTCAGTCAAAACCATGGTTGTCGGGAACCATTTATTATCTCCAAGAAAAAATATTGGCTCAATCCCTATAGATTTAAACAATCCATTTATTATTCCGCCCGAAGGTGACAGAATGTCAATAAGGATACCGCCAAGTACAACCCAGGACAAAAAGTGAGGAAGATATATCAATGTCTGAACACTTCTTTTTAAAGCATTATTTGTAATTTCATTAATCAAAATAGCAAATATTATCGGAATAACAAGCCCTAGAATAATTTTCATCACCGCAATAGAAATTGTATTCCATATTACACCGCCAAAATTCGGCAGATCAAGGACATATTTAAAATTGTCAAGACCTATCCATTTTTGATGTCCAAATAAACCCTTAGCAGGAATAAATTTTTGGAAAGCTATTACAATACCGGCCATAGGCAGGTAACTGAATATCAATAAAAGAATAAATCCAGGAAGTATCATCAGATGCAAGGGTAGTTGTTTTTTTATATTTAAGTTTTTCAAGCTTATGCCCCCTAATCGGAATATATGTTGGTTTAATGTTTTCCTGCTTCCACAGTCAGACAAGAAGGAAAGGATGCCAGTATCTGCCCCAGTCCTTTCCTTCCAGTCATCTTGTGAAACTTACTTGGATTTAACTGAATCGTACCATTCATTAACTTCCTTGGTCATATCAGCACCACCCAGTTTGTTCCAATCATTTACAAATTTATCGAATTCATCAATAGAGGCTGAACCCATGATGATTTTTACAAATACTTCTTTTTCCATCTTATCAAGAGTGGTTTTCTTTTCAGCCATTGTTTTTGTTGGAGCTCCGGTGAACTTTTCCTTAAAAAGCTGATCGTTCTTTTTGTAATCAACCATGTTGCGGAAAGCTCCGTTTTTACCGTAGATTCTCTCCCAGCCCCACATTGTATTGTCGCCCTTTTCATAGGCATCTATATTTGCCTGTATGACTTTTGGTTCGCCGGTCAATTTGCTGAAATCGTTACTGTTTCTTGCCTCATCTATTGCTACAAATGCTTCAAGATTTTTGAAGGAAGGAGCAGGGCACACAGGAGAGAACTTCCATACTCCGACAGCTCCGTTTTCAACAGGCATATAATACTTGTTGAAATCAGCTGTTTTACCCCAGTTCTTTTCTACATGCATATTGAAAAGCTTAACAAGAGCTTCGGGATGTTCATATCCCTTTTTAACAGCAAATATTCTTGTCTGGTTAAACTTAAGAGGAACCATTGCCTTTTTGTCGTCTGAAGACACTATTGGATATGCTGTCCAGTCTGCATTTTTGTCATTATTGAAATTACTGATCAGCGGATACATCGGATTCCATTGTGCTCCATAATCAATACCAACTTTACCGGCTGCTATTGTCTCAGCTACTTTTCCTCCGTCCTTGACTCCAAATTCCTTATCCAGCTGTCCTGCCTTGTACATATCGGCAAGTTTCTGAAGTGCTGCCTTTGTTTCAGGTAATGTACTTCCCCATGCAAGCTTCCCTGAGCTATCCTCCACCCACATGTTGGGATATGCATGATAACCTGCGAAGAATCCTTCTGTTCCCATACAACCACTGTATAAGTCTTTTGTTATCGGTAACCCGTAAGTATCGTTTTTGCCGTTTCCGTCAGGGTCCTTGGTTGTAAAGGCTTCTGCAATCTTTAGAACATCATCCATTGTCTTTGGAGCCTGTAGATTGAGTTTCTTTAACCAGTCGTTTCTGATCCACAGATATTGAGCTCCTTCGTTCATTGCTATGTTCTCGGGAATAGCCATCATTTTGCCGTCAAAGGTTACAGAGTCAATATTGCCTGAACCCTCTTCAGTCATATATTTCTTTAATTGCTCTGAAGCATAATCATTGTAATATTGTGTCATATCCTCAACCATATCGGAGTCCACAAGCTGTTTCAGCTGTGATGGATTAACAAGAACCACATCCGGCAGATCTCCGGAGGCTAAAGTAACATTGATCTTCTGAAGATACGCATCTGATGTTTCATTACCTTTGACTGTCCAGGCATAGTTTACATTTATACCAAGCTCATCCTTGTACAACTTCGTCCAGCGGTTGTCTTCAAGTGTTTCGCCAGGAGTTTTAGGCAGGATATTTGCAGCAAGGTCATCATCAATTCCTCTTACGAATGATATGTCAATTGCAGGGTCATATTTGCCCAGAGGCTCCTTGTTTGCAGAAGCGGAATTGCCTGCTGATGAAGAAGTTGAACTTTGTGCTGATGATGCTGAACTGTCTGTTGAGTTTTGACTGCCACATGCCGAAAATATTGCAGCGGTCATTGAAATAGCCATTGCTAAAGAAACAGCCTTTCTTAAATAATTAAACTTCATTTGTTTTCCTCCTGTTATTATTTAATTATTTGATTATTTGAGGCCTCAACTACATTATAAAAGGGGTGATCCTTCAATACCATGCACATGTTTTTACTTAGTTAACTTTTGTTTACCAAGTTTAAATTTTATACTTCAGGTTTCATATCTTTTCTTTACTTTGTTAACATCTCTTTACTTTTTTCATAAAAACCTAATCACGTTATTCTCAGCAATTCTTTATGCTTTTCCAAACATAATAAAA
>JAQSXC010000199.1 GCA_029266335.1 Eubacterium sp.
CTGCCCCATTGCTTCTCCTGTCGGTTTGGTATTTTTATTGATTCATATTTTTTATTTTCGTTATTCTCACTCATATGATTTCCCTGCCAAGTTTCTATAATAATAAAGCCTCATAAGCCTGAGGGACTATCCGACAACTTTTCCAAAGACTTTAAAATCATCCTGTTCCCGAATGGGGATGAGGTCGTATTCAGGATTCAAGGAAATCAAACAACCTTTCCCAAGTTTTTTTAGATAGGCATCATTATTCAGAAAGAATATGCCAATCTCGCCTTCCTCCAATGAGGGCTGCTCATGGATAAAGATGATCTGACGATCCACAAAACGCGGCATCATGCTGTCGCCGCTAACCCTAACCGCATAATCGACAGAGTCCGGGACTAAATCATCAATTTCCATCATTTCGTAATCACTGTCATCTAAATAATTGCCGAGTCCGGCCGAAATGGGTATGTCATATAAACGCAATAGCCGTTTCCCGACAAAAATCTGTCTTATGTCCATCACTCGGCATATGTCACAAATAGCAAGGAAGGTTTCAACAGTTGGCTTTGAAACGCCTGTTTCCCATTTGCAGATGGTATATGATTTCACGTCAAAACCTCTCTTCTTCAAAAGCTCAACTAACTGCGCCCGCGACAATTTTGCGGCTTCCCGAACTTCCAATAATTTTCCGCCTAAGTTCATAATGACCCCTCCAGCTCTTATTATACCTTTGCATTGCAGAAAATACAATGAATGAATTGCATTTTCTGCAATGTTGGTTATTGGATAAAGTTGGTTCCTACGCACTTTCATAAGGAATATAGACAAAATTCCAATCATTGAACGGATTTCTTTTGCTGTCGGCTTCTAGTAATCCACCCATTGTACTGACTTTATAAAACGGAATATTTGTAAAGTAGGTAGGATCCTCTCACTGCAGCATACTGGAAATGGTAATAGGTGAAGCAGTAGATGCATCCTCCCAATTCATCCTGCCACCCCAAAAGAAGATAATCCATTTGTTGCTTGTTCCTCTTTTGGTCAACAAGTATTATGATTAGTATTATATTTTTGGCTAAATAGCATATAGCTTTATTATTTGCCATCAGAACTATAGACTCATCAACAGGCCTTGTATATACATAAAGTATGTCCGGAGTAACAACATAAGTTTAATCAGCTGTATCACTAGTCGCAGGACTATCAGTTTTTCCATACTCTATACATTTAAGATCATAGACCTAATTCCTTAGATATATTTTTTATTTGGGTTTTCAGGAAACCATCCCTTTTCTACTCTTTTTTTCTGTTCAAACAGCTCACGTATACTCCACAGAAGTGAAAATCCCATAACTGACAGCAGAGTTGATAAAATAGTTATATCTAAAAAGAATGAAAAACATATGCTTACCAAACCCAATATCAAAAATACCGGCCATACCTTAGTTCCAAAGTAATACTCGACTTTTATAACCACAGGATGCAATACTCCAATAATTATAAAGGTTCCAAATCCAGCTATTAACCCGTTTAAGTGCATGTTTATTACCTCTTGTTATTTTTTAGCTATACATAATTGAAATACACTTTAAACTATTATACTATAGATGATTACCAAGTTTTACAATAAATTATTGATTAGGGTCTATTTGCTGTCAAAAAAATATCGCGGCTTACCTTGCGTCTTGTTTTTGTATTCAATTGCTTCTGTGGGACATCTATGAAGACAAGCCATGCAATGGGTACAGTGATTCCCCCATACGGGCTTGCCGTCAGTTAAGATAATATTGTTCAGTGGACATAGCTCTACACATTTACCACAACTGACACATTTTGTTTCTGTAATATGAAATCCTTTGGCATTCACCAAAAAACTATAAAATATGCTGTTTATTAAACCGCTTTTCAATTGACTGACAACACTGTTTTCATCCATAGAAGAAAAATGATTTCCATTATGGATATCCACTAAAATCTGATTGATTATAGGTTCTGCTTTTTTATTTATTTCTTTTGCCGTTGCCTTATCAACACCTGGGAACAGAAGAAGGTAATTATCCGGCATCATTACCTGTGCATATCCTTGTAAATTCCAGCCTTTGTATTGGCAAAGTCTTTTCAATTGATTCCCTGCATTTGCGGTTTCTCCTCCGTAAGTCAAAACAAAATATACCTTCCGACTTCCCTTAAAAGTGGTCTTTCTTATATATTCCTCCACCACTCGAGGTAACCTCCATGCATAGGTGGGACAAACAAATACAAATGGTTTGGTTTCTGATATAAGGTCTTCTTGTTTATTCTGCTTTATTAATAGGTTTAATGAAACGATTTCATCTTTTGTTTCCTTGGCAATTTGCTCTGCAGCATATCGGCTGTTGCCTGTGGCAGAAAAATATAAAATCATCAAATACTCTCCTTTCAAAATAGGCATTTGGAAGCAGCTCTCGATTTATATGCTCAAGCCGTTCCATTTTATTATCCTTTTATCAAACTCTATACACTTGTTTTTGATTCACTAAACCATAGTAATGCTCCTTAATCTCAGTGTATTCTTGACAATTTGGATTAATAAAATTATAATAACATCACGGTGTCGTTTTTACAACCTACAGATGTTTTAGATTTGATGTGTCAGCAACAAATCACTCTTATGTGTCTGTTTTACATACAATCATATAAATTTGATATAGACTAGGAGGTTGCTTATGAAGGAAATAAAACAGAACAGGAAAACTCAATATACACAAATGGTATTACGAGACGCACTTATGGAATTAATGGAGCAAAAAACAATTTCCCAAATAACCGTTAAGGAGCTTTGCATAAAAGCAGATATAAACAGAACAACTTTTTATGCGCATTATACTGACCCAAATGACCTTCTTCATAAAATTGAAGCTGATGTTCTATTATCGGTAAGCAAAGCTGTTAGTAGTCTTCACAGCCCAATAGACAAGAGCAATATCATACTGATTATCCAAGAGCTTTTGCTATACATTGCGGACAATAACAAGCATATTCAGATTCTGCTTAGTGAACGAGGGGACATTAATTTCCCAAAAGAGCTTTTTATGATGATATATGAGAAATGCGAATTAATGGCTTTGGCACCACATTCATCAACAAAGGAGTTTTATTTTATTTTTGTACTCAATGGAAGTGTTGGTCTGATACAGCACTGGCTGAAATCCGGATTGAGCAAATCTGCAAATGAAATGGCCCAAATAATCTTTAATATGGCAGCACAAATTAAGTAAAACAAACGACTTTGAAAATATAATTTGTTTTGATTCTTTAACGCTCTTCATATCTTTACTAGATAATTTGGGTCCAGCCCTCCCAACCACAAATCAAATGTTTCTTTAGTCATTAAAACAAAATAAGCGGGCATGAATACATGTATTTCAAATAGCATCAAATAATAAATTTTTGATTATTTTAAAACAAAATAAATTATAGGTATTTCTTTCCTATACTGAAGCCTCTACCCCTTACCTCGCTAACACGATTAATAATAACAAAGGCTTCTTTATCTATTTCATGAATAAGTTTTTCAACCTTAGGCAACTCTCTATTGGAAATAACACTTAATAAAATCTCCATTTCTTTTTCGAGATAGCCTGTTTTACTGTGTAAAAGAGTAACGCCTCTGTCGAATTCAGAAATAATCGCATTTTTAATCTCCAAGATCCTGTTGCTTACAACCTTAATTTGTATTTTATTAGTGCCAAGCATAAGGAGCTTATCTAATATAATGGAATAGGATAGGACCAGGACTATTCCGTACAACACTTTCTCTCTTTCATTAAAAACTATCTGAGTTGCAAGTATTATGCAGTCAGCCACATATAAACTAATAGATACAGGAATACGTAGATATTTGTGAAAGATTAGAGGTGGAATACTCATGCCCCCCGTACTTGCTCCAGATCTGATAACAAGAGCGATGGATGTTCCTATGCAAATACCTCCAAAGATTGTACATAAGAATATATCATCAGTCATTACATAATCTCCGGATACTTTATGTAATACTTCTAAAGCTATTGGAAAACAGATTGTACTTATTAGAGTAGTTAGAGCAAATTTTTTCCCTAATATTATAAATCCCAGCAGAAACATTATTACATTAAAACCAAATACAAGGTTTGAAACCGGCAGACCTGTATAATGATTAATACCGAGCGCTATCCCGGTAGTTCCTCCGGTTATTAGTCCCGAGGGCAGAATGAAGAATACGACCCCAGCTGCATAAAGAAAATTTCCGAATAATATTGTTAATAATTCAAGTATGATTCTTTTCTTTTTCATAATATCCTCCAATAAAAAACACGTCTGCTAAGATTTTCCCTAGCAAACGTGGATCAAGGCTACTGCCTAATACTTTTAAATATTTATTATATTTTTTCAGATTATAACATGACACATTAAAAATTTCAATCACTATCTTTACATTTTTAGTCTGTCATACTGAGCACATAAAGGAGAACAAGCTATCTCATTAGCTTGCGTATTCTTGTAGATTTTATCAATAAGTAATTGAATAATTCGTTTGCCGTAACCTTTGCAAAGATGTTGCTTCTCCGACCAGATAATCTATGTGTAGTTAGGATCTGGACAATCAACAAAATACCAGTTTTCTTCCGATTCATGGCAGTCATAGTATTGACAGAATCCGACAGGGAATGTATAACATAGGACCAGGGTAATAATTTATACCCAGATTTACAAAAAGTGTTATCTTTTACTGTAGAGTTATTGGATTTTTTCCTTAATACAATCGAAACCACAAAGGATATGAATACCGCAAGATTTGTAGCAGAAGACTTTTTCAGCAAGGAAGGATTTGTAAAAATAAACTATAAGGGTGAGGAAGTATGGAAAAAAGGTATCGGACTTCTTACGACACCTCAGTTTTTTAAGGTCACTTATGCAGAGGGTAAGGTTTACTTGCAGGCCTGGCTGAAATATGCCATTCTGCCGGGAGTTTATCTCGGAGAAATGGGGATTACAGGAGCCTTTGCTTTTGCTATAAAAAAAGTGTTGGCTTCCAGAGTTAAGACGCTCGAAGCGCTAATAAAGTAAATATTTTAAGAGGTGATATTAAATTATGAATGAAAATTCAAATGGTACAGAACAGATAAAATTACATGATCCGACCAGTAAAGCTACAACTGCACTGGTACTTGGACTTGTTGGAATAGTCGCATGGCTTATTCCTATCGTTGGAGTTATAGTAACAGGCATAGGTATCTCAATGGCCACTTCCGGAATGAAGTCTTCTAAAAGAGGAAAAGCAATAGCCGGTCTTGTTTTATGCATCATATTTCTTGTCATATCCATTTTAAATTGGGTATTTTCCGCATTTATTAACGTTAATGCATTATTAAATCAATAAAACCACAATAGTTTTCCTGGGATTAGACTATATGGTCTGATCCCAGGAAAACAGTAAAAATCTCTTCAAAGCAATCCTTCAGCTGATTTACCACATCTTTTTTCAGTATCCAATTCACAAATTTTTTCGTTAGTAAGAGTCAGACTTTATGCCTTGAAATAATTAAAGCAGAAATATCTAATTTATATAATTTGGTTATGGAAATATGCCAATCTGCGTACGGCATAAATATAGTAGATTTTGAACACAGCAGTTTTGTTTTATGTTATACTCCCTATATTACCAATGTACAATACTTTTTGAGTGGTGAATTTGCCCTGCGGCTGCGTTGAAGCCGCTTGCAAGGCACAGCCTTTCTGTGCGTCTTCGCCTTGTCGCAAGCCAAATTCTCTCGCTCAAAAATCACCGGCGTGAGGCGTGTTGTACATTGTCAATAGAGGGTGTTTATGCGTGTAAAAAGAAAATTTATTACAGGAGTTCTGAAATTATGATGAAACCAAATAGAAAAATGTCGCAGGAAGATGCTTATAAACTGCTAAAAGAGGGCAAATATGGTGTTCTATCCATGTCTACCAAAGATGGAATTCCATATGGTGTTCCTCTTAACTATTTCTTTGTTCCTGAAGAAAATGCTCTCTATATACATTGCTTTATCAAAGGCCGCAAGCTTGATTATCTAAAAGAAAATAATCTGGTATCCTTTGTGGTTATAGGCAAAGAAGAAATCATACCCGAAAGCTTTGTAACCCATTATGACAGCATAATACTTACAGGTGCAGCGTCTTTAATTACCGATAGTGAGGAAAAGACAAAACGACTGATTCAACTGTGCCAGGCTCTTGCCCCTGCTTCAGTTGAAAGAAGAGATGAAGTAATTAAAAAGCAACTTTCAGCCGTAACTATTATAAAAGTTGATGTAAAGGAAATAACCGGCAAGAGAAACAGAGATGAATAAAATATTTCCTGGAAATAGATTTATCTGAGTGGACAGGCGACATATGCGTTCATAACAGGATATTATTTGTATAACACTAATAAATTTTGTAGGAGGTGCATAATGGTTATATCTATTCCACCCGGAATAATTGCTATAATAGTAATCATCCTATGCAATTGCATCATAAGTTTCGCAAAAAACAGGATACTTTATCTGTGTAACATTGTCATATCATCAATTTTTGCTATTGTGGGCCTAGCGGGTATAGTAATAACTCGAATACGTTTTGTTGAAAGCTTAAATAAAAACGCAAACACACGTAACTTTGACTCTGATTTTGTATCGTGGGCAATAGAAAAGTTTGATTCTTTTGCAGTTGTTTCTATCGCAGCAACATGCTCAGTTCTCCTATTCTTTATATTATATTTGGCCTTTAATAAAAAGAAAGTTGGGTTTATTTGGACCAATACTACTATAATCATTATCAGTATTATGATTATTAATTTTATCGCCGGGGTTTGGTATGGCTTGAAAACCATTAATAAATTATTTGACGTTGCCGGTTATATTTCTCAACTGACTGCTTTTGAATTTTTTATTTTACATAGTCCCTTAGTAGTTAAGAAATTTCTTATGCGCAAAAAGTAAAAATGGGTAAGGCTTGAAACTGATTACGATGCTACATGCGCATATTAATCATCGAATATAAATTATTAAGAAGAAAGCTTTTGCTCTGCGTTCCACATAGCGGCATACTTGCCTTCATTTTTCAGAAGCTCCTCATGGGTTCCGGCTTCTACAATCTCACCATCCGCAACTACAAGAATACGGTCTGCATTTTTCACTACAGACAGTGTATGAGCAATCATTACCACTGTTTTTTTTGCACCCAATAAATTTGTAATTGCCTGCTTTACAGCAAGTTCATTCTCAATGTCCAGAGATGCTGTTGCCTCGTCCAGCAGAAGGATAGGACTCTTCTTTAAAATAGCCCTGGCTATAGACAGACGCTGGCGTTCTCCTCCCGAAAGCATATTACCGTTTTCGCCGGTGGGTGTATCATAACCTTTTTTCATTTTACGGATAAAACCGTCACAGTTAGCTTCTTTGCAGGCAGCTTCAATTTCTGCATCTGTGGCATCAGGTCTGGCATATCGGATATTATTCCGGATTGTGTCATTGAACAGGAACACTTCCTGATCAACCATTGAAATCTGCTCCAGAACCCGCTCGGCAGCAATCTTTTCAATGGGTCTGCCTCCGATAGAGATACTGCCGCACTGAACCTCATAGTATTTGGAAATCAGGTTCAGGATAGTGGACTTGCCTGAGCCGGAGTCACCCACAATAGCAGTTAGCTTTTGGTCAGGCACTGTAAAGGAGATGGATTTTAGTACCGGCTCACCCGGCTCATATGAGAATTCCACAGCCTTAAAGGTAATTTCATGATTTGGTGTTTCAAATGGCTCCATGCTGCCTGTTTCTTCTGTTTCAGCCATCGCATTCAGTATTTTCCGTTTGGAGATCATCAGGTTTTTATAGCTGGTTAGGTCAATAAAAATGGAATTGGCCAGCTTTGCACAAAAAACCGGCAGCATACAAATCAACAGCCAGGTCACGGTGTCCAGTGCACCTGCTGCCCAGGCTGTTGCAGATGTCCATATAACAAGCGGTGCCGAAAGCCAGATCAAAATGCTGAATCCTGCACCGATGGGCAGCACTTTAGCCTCATAAACAAAACTAATGTCACAGAAGTCCTTCATGGCTCCGGTAACGGTTTTATTTTTGATACCGCCGATACCATAGGACCGGAAGGTCTGAATGCCTGAAACGTACTCTACAATGCTGCTGACATTTTCCGCACAAATGGCATTTTTCTCTACACCATACTTTCTGACTGCGCCGAAGGATAGCCAGAGAGCCGGAATAAGTAACAGATCAGCAGCTAAAAGGATCAGACCTGCTGGCAGCCATAAGGTCATTACAAACACAATGAGCATAAGGGACAGTGAGATGCTTTTTGCCAGATCACTTACTTTATGGGTCAATATCTTTTCATAACTATTGACATCGCTGGTACTGACATTAATATAGTCACCGGTCTGACTTCTGGTAAATCGGGAAAGCGGTATCCTCTTGATTTTATCACCCATGAAAAGGCGGATTTGCTTGCTGACTTTTGCCCCTCCTATCTGTGCATTTATATAGCTAAAGCTGTAAACCAGAATTCTAAGCAGAAATATTAGAAACAGCACTGTGGTCAGAAATAGTGAACGATGCAGGTCAAACTGTCCTGACCAAAGAGATTGCATGACAGAATACAGCAGCATGAACAGGCTGCCCGACAGAAGACCTTCAAGCACCGTACCCGTTACGCCAATGTAAAACTTGGGATTTTTCTTTAAAATATCATACTTTTGCATCCTGTTCCCCTCCTTCAACTTTATAGGCAATATTGCGGGCAGCTTCATAATCGGCCCATGCCTGCCGGTAGTAATCATTTTGCCGCCGGACCTCTTCGTGTGTGCCAACGCTGGTAATGGTACGGTTTTCAACTATAGCTACCCGCTTGCACATTTTCAAGGCACTTAACCGATGTGCAACCACAATAACAGTTTTGCCCTTACAGAGGTTATCGATTGCCTTATCTATCTCTACCTGATTTTCCGGATCGGCTGCTGAGGTAGCCTCATCCAGGATCAGTATGGGAGCATTCTTCAGAATAGCTCTTGCAATGGCGATCCGCTGCTTTTCTCCTCCAGAGAACCGGGTACCGAAGCTGCCGACTTTAGTTTCGTATCCATTGGGCAGGGATATAATGAAATCGTCAATCCGGGCTTGCTTTGCCGCGGCTCGTACTTCATCCAATGTGGCATTGCAGCCCATACGGATATTTTCCAGTACGGTGTCGCGGGTCAGAAAGGTTTTTTGGAATACGATGGCAATATTTTTCAGTAAGGTCTCATATTTGATCTCTCTTACATTTTTACCGCCGATCAGCACTTCTCCTTCCTGTACGTCGTAAAAACGGGAAACCAGCTCGGTGAGGGTGCTTTTGCCGGCTCCGGAGCGTCCTGCCACAGCCATAAGCTCCCCATCGTTGATGTGAAGATTGCAATGCTCCAGAACATCATTTTTTCCATCATAGGAAAACCGGACATTTTTCAGCTCAATATCATGCTTATCCGGGAAGCCGGTACCACCTGCAAGGATTGGAATATCCAGAATCTCTTTTGTCTTGGTTACTGCGTTCAGCACCTGTGCAAAATTTGTCCCCAATTCCTGGAGCGGCCGGATTTCGGTCAGATAAAGCGACCCCACGTATATAAACAACAAAAAAGCACTGGCCGAGAGAGAGCCCTTCAGAAAGAACATTCCGCCAAGGGGTACCATCAGCAGCATACCGCATTCGATGATGACGACAAAAGCGGCATACGGAGGTCCCATACGCAGTGACATATCATTCCACATGTCGTTCTCTTCCCTGATTGCATCCGAATATTTCTGAAAAGACTTGCTTCCCATGTTGTAGGCCTTAATCAGTTTCATTCCGCTTATGTACTCAATCATCACCGAGTTCAGTGAGGATAAGGACCGGTTGGCACGCTCCATCATATGACCTGTGTTACGGAACATGATACCCATGACTGCCACAGCCAGTACCAGCGGAATCAGGGAAATCAGTGCCAGAGGAATATTGACTGTGAGTAAATAGGCAAAAATAGCAGCCGGACCTACCATATAGCATACCAGATCGGGCAGATTGTGTGCCAAAAACAGTTCCAGCTTTTCAATATCTTCATTTAAAACGGTCTTAATGTCACCGGTGCTTCTCTCACTTAATGCCCCCAACGGCATTTTAGCCATATGCTCCACAACCATACACCGTACATTATACAAAGCGCCATAAGCACCTTTATGGGAAGCCATACCTGAAAAACCAAACAACGTAAAGCGGAGTGTGACTGCACCGGCAATGAGCACTGTAATTTGTGCCACTGACTCTCTGGTACAGGTTCCGGCAAAGGCGGCATTCATCAACCTGTAAATGCCGAAGTACGGTACCATTGTACAGAGACCGCTGATAAGAGAAAGAAGGATGGAAAGGAGTAACCACAGCTTATCCTTACCTGCCCAACTCGACAGCAACGAAATTCGATTTTGTTTTTTCAAAACCTTCACCTCTATCTATTCAATATAAAATAGCTCCTTTATTTTTTTCTCCTGTTCAATGCAGACAGGAACATCATTGGGCATTTCACCCTCGTCGAAATGCAGGACACGGGAACAGGTGCGGCAGATAAACTCATAATCGTGGGTTACGATAAAAATGACCTTGCCTGTTGCAGCCAGTTTCTTAATCAATCCGGCCACCTGCGCCATGCTGTCAAAGTCAAGGCCGCTGGTTGGTTCATCAAACACCAGCAAATCTTTTCCGCAAATCATACTGACAGCCACAGCTACCCGTTGTTTTTGCCCACCGGAAAGAGTATTTGGGTGACGTTCCCTATATTGCATCAGACCCAGTTCATCCATTGTATGCTCCACAATACTCTGATCCGGGTGACTGATACCGAATGAACACTCTGCCTCCACACTTTCGGCAAACAGTTGATAATTTACATCCTGCATTACCATATATGAGAGTTTCAGGCGTTCTCCGGGTTTCCGCGGCTTTTCCCCCCAAAGGAATTGTCCTTCGCAGTCCTTGTGAAGTCCGCAGAGCGTACGGGAAAATGTAGACTTTCCCGCTCCATTATGGCCCACCACTCCAATGATCTCACCCGGCATAGCCGTCAGGCTGATGTGCTCTAAGATTATCCTGTTTTTATGTCGCAGTGACACATCCCGCAGTTCCAATATGGGCGGGTGAGTACCAAGAAATACATGAGACGGATGCTCTTCCGCTAAATCAATAGCCCGCAGTCCCATCTTCTCCCGGCTTTCTCCGGATAGCTGCCCGAACTCTTTTGGTGTAAAAATACCGGAAATTTGACCGTCCTCCATATAAACAATACGGTCGGCCAAATCCACTAGATAGTAAAGCCGGTGCTCTGCAACCAGGATGGTTTTGCCCTGCCTTTTGATAAGCCGCAGATGTTCTCTCAGTTCTCTTATAGCCGTCATATCAAGATTAGAGGAGGGTTCATCCAGCAGGTACATGTCCGGATTCATGGCATAGACCGAAGCAAAGGCGATTTTCTGTTTTTCACCGCCGGATAGCTGAAAAATGTTACGATCCCTTAAATTCTGAAGGTTAAGTTCCTTCGTTACCCGCTCGACACAGCTGATTAATTCTTGAGGTGGAAGGGCTTCATTCTCTATGCCAAAAGCAATCTCGCTGTCGGTATCCACATTAAAGAATTGGGTTCGTGGATTTTGAAATACAGATCCAATCTTTCCAGCAATCCGATACATAGGCAGTTCTCCTATGTTTTCGCCCCCCACTGTAATGCTGCCTTCCAGCTGACCTGTATAAAAATGCGGAATAAGGCCATTTACCAGCCTTGTCATGGTAGTCTTTCCGCAACCGCTGCGCCCGCAAAACAGAACGAATTCACCGTCTTCAACGTTCAGGTTCACATCACGCAGGCTGCCATGTTTTTGACCCTGGTATGAAAAAGATACATGATCAAAGATAATCAACTATAACACCCCCTTATAGAACAGCCCAACACAGAGAAATGTCAGAAAAAAGAGGACAGTCAGAATATCGGCCGGACCAAACCGGATTTGAACCAGACAGGTACGTGGCTTCGGGTTTTCGATTCCGCGGGTCAGAGAAGCAATGGAAAGCTCGTCTGCCGCTTTGGAAGCCGCCATCATTAATGGTACATAGATACATTCGACAGTCTTGCCGGGATGGGTCAGAAGCCCTTTCAGTGATGGAGAAACATCCCGCATTTTCATAGCATCCTTTATGAAACGCCAATCCTCCCTGATAGTGGGGATATAGCGCAGCATGACCGCAAGAGGAATTACCAGTTTTTTTGGTGCACCCATGCGGTTCATTGCGGATAAAAACTCACTGACTCTGGTGGTGGAAATAATAATGCCGGACATCATACCGCAGGGATATACCTTATGAAACAGGCCCAGGAAAGCTATGAACATTGTGCGCAGCATTCCGGTGGTTGTACCAAGTATCCAGACCGTAAACAAATAAATAAGTGTATAAAAAAGAATCCCTTTCAGCGCATATCTGCCTTTCCCACAGAAAACTCCCAATATAAAAATTAACATCACCAGCATAAATTCATATATAAGGGAAGGTGCAGTCATTGCTGCTACAACACACAGCAGGAGAAGCAGCAGCTT
>JAQSXC010000020.1 GCA_029266335.1 Eubacterium sp.
AAAAAAAGGCAGGATGTGATACTATGTCTATAGTCTACAATCATCAGGAACGCATTTTTCATCTGAAAGCAGCAGGTACCAGCTATATCATAAAAATTCTGGATAACGGGTATCTGGCACATTTATATTGGGGTAACTCAGTAAGAGATTCAAGTTTCCAACATTTACTTATTCTTCAGGAAAGGGCCTCCTTCTCTCCAAACTCGGATAACCTTAATCCTGCACTTTCCCTGGATTCCCTTCCTCAGGAATATCCTTCATACGGCACGGGTGACTTCCGTCATCCCGCCTATCAGCTGCAGCTTGAGAACGGAACAACAATAACTGATTTAAGATACAGTAACCATAATATTTATAAAGGTAAACCCAAATTAGAGGGGTTACCAGCAACATATATTGAAAGTGAGAATGAAGCTGAAACTCTGGAAATAGAGCTGTATGACCCGTTAATCTCATTGAAGGTAAAATTGTTCTATTCTGTTTTTAACAACTTCAACGTGGTTACCAGGTCAGTATTATTTATAAATGAAGGTGCTCAGAGCCTGATGTTGCTAAAGGCACTTAGTGCCAGTGTTGACTTTCCTCACTATGATTATGATCTGCTGCATTTGCAGGGAGCATGGGCCAGAGAGCGCCATATGGAACGCCATTCCCTTGCACATGGAAGCCAAACTATCGGGAGCAGCAGAGGAGCAAGCAGTCATATGCATAATCCTTTTATTGCCCTGATGGATAAAAATGCTGATGAAAAAACAGGAGAAGTTTACGGGTTCAGCCTGGTCTACAGCGGTAATTTCATAGCACAGGTAGAGGTTGATCAGTTTGATACAACAAGAGTTTCAATGGGGATAAATCCTTTTGATTTTACCTGGAAGCTTGAACCCGGTCATGTTTTCCAGACTCCCGAAGTCGTAATGGTCTATTCTTCCAAGGGGCTTGGAGGAATGTCCAGAGAGTACCACAGACTATATCGTACCCGTCTTTGCCGCGGTACTTACAGAGACAGCACAAGGCCTGTACTCATAAATAATTGGGAAGCTACCTATTTTAATTTTAACGCCGAAAAGATTCTGGAAATTGCGCAGGAAGGTGCAAAGCTTGGAATAGAACTATTTGTATTGGATGACGGTTGGTTTGGAAAAAGGGATCTTGATAATTGTTCTCTCGGTGATTGGTTCGTAGATAGAAGAAAGCTCCCGGGCGGACTCGAAGATCTGGCCTCCAGGGTGAATGAACTGGGACTGAAGTTTGGTCTGTGGTTTGAGCCTGAAATGGTTTCACCCGACAGCGAACTGTACAGAGCTCACCCGGACTGGTGTATTCATGTTCCCGGCAGAAAACGCACAGAAGCCAGGAAGCAGCTCATCCTTGACTTTTCAAGAACAGAGGTTTGTGATGCAATCATTACCATGCTGACGGATATACTGGCCTCTTCGCCAATTTCCTATGTGAAGTGGGATATGAACAGAAATATGACGGAAATTGGCTCAGCCGTACTACCTGCCGAAAGACAGCGGGAAACAGCTCATAGGTATATGTTAGGCCTTTACAGGGTGATGGAGGAGATAACCTCCAAATTCCCGGAAATTCTGTTTGAGAGCTGTTCAGGCGGAGGAGGGCGATTTGATCCAGGATTGCTGTATTATATGCCTCAAACCTGGACCAGTGATGATACTGATGCTATGGAACGCTTAAAAATCCAGCATGGAACAAGTATTGTATATCCGGCCAGCACCATGGGGGCTCATGTTTCTGCAGTGCCTAACCATCAGGTACAAAGGATGACCCCTATAGAAACAAGAGGTCATGCAGCTATGTGCGGTAATTTCGGTTATGAGCTTGATTTGACAAAGCTTGGCGACTCCGATAAGACTGTAATAAAGGAGCAGGTGGAGATCTACAAGGAAATTCGTCATATAATTCAGTTTGGAGATATGTACAGGCTTCTGAGTCCATTTGAAGGAAATGAGACTGCATGGATATATGTAACCGAAGATAAAACAGAGGCTTATGTAACCTTCTTCAGAGAACTGGCCCGGCCCAATGCACCTCTTTCAAGGCTGAGGTTGGAAGGACTTGACGAAAGCAGGGATTATTCAATTGTTGGAACTGCTCAGATCTATGGCGGTGATCTTTTGATGAATGCCGGTCTTAACATTCCCAATCTTCAGGGTGACTACAGCAGTTACACCTGGAGACTTAAAGCAGTTTAAAAGCGCTGTTCGTGCAATCAATTATGCACCTTCTCAAACATATGTGGAAAATTCATCAAGAATGCCCGGTCCTGTACCGGGCATTCTTGATTTCACGTTCTTGCATTTTTTTCAACTACAAATTAATTACCGTTCTTGTTCCATACACTTTTCAAGAAACCTGAGGATATTTTCCTCCTCTTTCCTCCTGTCAACACCCAGTCTTCCCATTCTGTCACAAAGACCAAGCAAAGCTATCTCGTGAATATCCGTCTTCCTCTTCATGGTTTTCAAATTGGCAAAGGGCAGGTTGTTTACTACAAAAAGTATTTGCATATGCCACCTGATAAGTTCAGCCACCGTTTCAATGAACTCCCTGTCATCGGTATATTCTGCCATAAACTTTCTAGCCAGCTCAGCACCCAACTTATCATGATCGTAAGAGGTTATTTTTCCATTGCGTATTTTAGTAGTCCCGGGCTTTCCGATGTCATGAAGCAATGCGGCCCACATAAAAGCTCTGGGATGGCTGCTCTTTTCTTTAATTATGGCTGCTTCATCTACAACCAGCATTGTGTGTTTCCAGACATTCCCTTCAGGATGGTGCTTCGGTGACTGTTCTGCCTTTTTCAGGTCATTAAGCATTTCCAGCGGAAATTTATTAAACGTGGAGTTTTCCGCTATTTCATCGAGGTAAATTGAGGGCCTTTCATCCTTCAGAATATGTTTATTAATGTCTGAAAGTATATCTTGCATTAGCATTACTGACATTTTATCATCACCCAACACATTTATTTTATGATTATCCTTTAAATAGTTTATCTTGTTATGCTTTAAATATGCTTTTCCTTATTACTTTTCTTTAATGCATCATTAGCAGCTTTAATGCATTACTAACCTTTAATGCATTATTAGCAGCTTTAATAATTATTTAGTATCAGTTTCATTAGTTTCAATGTTCGATCAAAACTATCATCCCTCCATAATTTTACATAATGCACCAATAAACTCAAAAAATCATAGAATAAAATATAACTCTGTTATTTTTATGTAAACTAATAATAATTTGAAAATCTTTATTGAAAGGAATGATAGGATCTTGTTTACAAAAAGAACATTTGACTATATCGTGATTGGTGCCGGAACAGCCGGAGGGATAATTGCAAAAGAATTAACAGATGATAAAAAAACATCAGTGCTTGTCCTCGAAGCAGGAACAAATATGACCAAAGAGCTAAGCAGCGCTTCTCTGGAGGTAGCACTTAATTTATCTTCTGATAATAAGTTCTCCTTTAATGTACTTTCAAAAATTGAAGCAGCTCTGGGACGCCCGCTCAGACTATCAGGCGGCAGAGTTATCGGAGGAAGCTCCGAGCATAATGCCATGGTTGCTGTACGCGGAAGCAGCAATCTTTATGACGAATGGGCAAGACTGCTCGGAAGTCCGGAAAATCCTGCAAAGCAATGGAGTTATGATAATGTCAGCCCTCTGTTTATCAAAAACGAAACCTACACAGGAGATACCCAAACTCCTGACCAACGCGGAAGAAAAGGACCGATTTTTGTAAGACAGCAACTCATTCCTGATGACGGTCTAATCAGTACGTTGACCGAAGCAGTATCAGATGTATTAAGCTTACCGATTGTGGAAGATTACAATACCGGTATAAGAGATTGTACCTTTTTCAAATCACAATTTACACAAAAGGAAGCCGATGAAGGATTTGTCCGTTCCTCCACTGCAACCGGATATTTAAATAAGGATATTGTAACACAGGGAGGCCAGTTCCACCCGGATGAGTTTGGAATTGGAAAAAGAAATCTGACTATTTTTGCAAAAACCACAGTAAATAAAATTCTATTTAACAAAAAGAAAGATTTCTACCTTGCTTACGGTGTTGAATATGTGAAGGACGGAATCTGTCAAAAAGCTTATGCCCGTAGAGGTGTCATTGTATCAGCAGGAATTTTCTCATCGGTTATACTTCAGCGTTCAGGAATCGGCAGCTCTGCCGAGTTGACCGAAGCGGGAATAATAACACTGATAGAAAACCCGAATGTTGGTCACAACCTGCAGACCCATTATAATGTTGCAATGGGAGTAGAAGTAGAAACAGGCCGACTTCTGCAGGTATTGATTGCAGATCCTGATGCACCGCTGGCACTGGGTGCTTATAAAGCAGAATTAGAGCCCGGTCGACGCCTGCAATTAATTGGCCTTCCAGTGCCTCTATTTCTCCCGGTTCAGGATGTGATTATCAATCAATGGGAATTTAATCCCGCCAATGCAACTAATGTCATGAGTATTGGTATTGTAGACCTTAATGCCAGAAGCAAAGGTAAGATTGTGGTGGCACACAGTGATCCCGATGCTCTACCTTCCATTGATTTTAATCCTTTTGGAAACCCTGATGACTTAAATTTTATAATTGATCAGTATATTAATACTTTCAATATTATAGAAAAGGCCCGCAAGTTGGATCCCGATGGCATTTACAAGGTTGTATATCCTCCTGAAAGCATATTCCGGTTAGAAAATGAAGAAGAAAAACGAAGTTTGCTTGCAGATTATGCCAGGGCCTCTTATACAAATTTCGATCACTTTGGAGGGCAATGCAAAATGGCTAAGGGTATTCAGGATGGAGTTGTTGATGAATTTCTGAATGTATTTGGCACCAAAAATCTTAAAGTTGCCGATCTGTCCATTTCTCCTGTTATGCCTGACGGCAACACTTCATTACCCGCTCAGATGATTGGACTGAATGCAGTACGCTTTATCCGGGAAGGCCCTCATGAATGTGTATTAGAAGAAATCGAGCTCTTTGAAAATGATATAATACCCACACCTCTGGAAGATCTGTAGTCAGCTTGAAAGACCTTGCCGGCACTTATCTTCCAAGCTGACCTATGAATTTATGATTAATATTTTATAGCCACTTTACGGTTCTTGGAGATCATATGAAAGGGGAAAGAGATTGACATCCTTTTCCCTTTTACCAGCTATCTCTCTGATAAGCCGGCTTCTGCTTCAACAAGTTCATTGATGGCATCAATAACAAGTTGTGGGTGATTCAGAGGTATCATATGTGCGGCATTAGGAAGAACCATTAACCTGGCATTAGGAATATCCTTTTTCAATCTGTGGGCTTGTTCAATTGTGCCAAATGGATCATTCTTCCCAACCACAATCACAACCGGCTTTTTAATATTTTTGTATTGTTTGCTGATTTTTTTTGCAGCCGGAGCAAAAGCTAAAACATCTTCCCTATTAGCTCTAAACTGAGTTGGCCGAAGCCAGAGAGCCAATGCAGCCTCTCTATAGCCAGAGGGTATCGTTTCAGGATAAAAGGTAGCTTCCAGCATATTTTCGGCCAGAGCGTTTCCCACCGGACTTTTTAATAATGTATTCATAAGAATACCTCCTATGATAGGAGTTGTAACAATACTTGATATGGGATCCCCCTTTTCCGCCGGATAACCCTCTTTATACATGGCAGCTCCTAAGGTTACAATACCCGAAATTTCATCAGGATATAAAAGTGCATAGGAAAGAACCAGCACTCCACTCCAGGAGTGTCCGGCAATAATGGGTTTTTCTATGCCCAATTCCTTAATAGCGCTATGTATCAGCCTGGCTTGAACAGCAGGAGTTACTTTCACTTTTCGGGATCTTTCACTATATCCATACCCCGGTCGGTCAAAAGCTATAGCTTTGTAACCCTGTTCTGCGGCAATTTCTATTACTTTTTCAAAATCATTTCCTGTAAGTACCCCTCCATGCAGAAAGACAACAGGCTTTCCTGAGCCTTTACTCACATAGTGCAGCTTTATACCTTCTGCAGTAACAAATTTGCCCTCAGGTGTAAAATCAGCTTCTGCCTGCTTAAACTTGTACTGATTGTACAAAAAAAGTCCCCCCATTAAAACTATAAAAAGTAAAACTACTATCATTACATTCTTTACTCCTTTCTTCAATTCTCGAATCAGTGCAGAACCCTCCTTATTTTAAGAATGATATCAACATACTCACTAGTATGTCGATATCATTTAAAAACCCGTTTAACGGGTTTTATCGGCTATAACTTGTTTGGCTGCAAACCATTCCATAAAATTTTTGATACTTCGGCTGAAATTGATTTAAAAGAAACCTGCTCCGGAGCAATCAGCCACATAAGCACAATACCATTCACAAGTGCGTGGAGAGCCACAGATAACGAATGTGGATCAACCCTCGAAGTAACCAGATCTTTACTCTGAATCGCTTTAAAGATGTCTGTCGTTTCATTAAATAAATTTGAGAAGGACTCACAAAGTTTCTTCCTTACAGCAGGTTCCCTGATACCTGATATAAACTCGAAGAAAAGCGTCGGCTTTTCACCTGCTCCCTCTTCACACGTTCCTAATTCCGACTCCAGAAGTATCCGTATAGCTTCCATAGGATCTGGTGAAGTAAAAACATCATGGCACTGTTTGGCAAGCCCTCCGGTAAGCTGCCTCAGGCTTCTGTCACAAATTGCAAGAAACAAATCGCTTTTGCTTGAAAAGTGCCAGTACACCGCCCCTTTAGTCATTCCGGCATCGCTTGCTACCTGATCCAAAGTAGCACTTTCATAACCATACTTTGCAAATACCCGATTTGCTGCATCCAGGATTTTAGTTCTTGTATCTGAAAGAGATTGATGATTATTCTGAGTTTGCCTTTCCAACAGAATTTTCCTCATATCTTCCTTACATCCAAAATACCTTTGTACAGTTGTCCAATGAACACCTGCCTCTTTTGCTACATCGGCAAAAGTAATTTTGTCATAGGCCTGATGCCCGGCCAGTTCTAAAGCTGCTTTTAATATTCGTTCAGAAGATTTCATTTCCTAATCCACCGTAATAAAAATATTATAAATATATACTCATAAGTATGTTATTATTATATTTTTACGGATAAGAATTGTCAACCTCTATCTTCCCAAGTGCATTTACAAACCGGTCTATTTCCTCAAAGGTATTGTACATACCTAAACTGATACGAACGAGGCCTGCAGGATTTCCATTTACATAATCAGCATACGCTTCCTGTGGGCTGACACCCAGTAAGGCCTGGACATATATATCCGCACCCAAACTACCGGCACCAACTTCTATACCGTGCTCATTGCCTAGATACCTGGAAACTCTTTTATAATTGGCACCTTTGAGATTAAATGAAATAAAAGGTACATTAACATATTTTGAATTCTGGACGTAAATATTTACCTTTGATAGTTCTGTTAACCTGAGTTTAGCATGTTTGTGCAATTTACTCTCATATTCTGCAATATTTTTAAGCCCTATATTTTTAAGGTGTTGAAAGGCATCTCCCATAGCCATTACTCCGATAATATCCGGATATCCTGCCTCAAATCGTTTTGGAGGGTCCGAATAAAGGATTTTTTCACTGCTTATAAAATCCGTTATTCCAGCTCCTTCTAAAAAGGGTTTATACAGACTGAAAAATTTATACGGACCTATTAAAGCACCTCCATCAAAGGGCGTATAACATTTGTGTGCACTAAACACCAAAAAATCAATATGTTCATCATCATCGTGGGATTTCATCCTGAAAGGCTGGTGTTGGATCAGTTGAACGGCATCTACCAATATTCTGGCCCCATATTTATGTGCTAATCTCGCAATTTCATGGATTGGGGGTGTAATCCCTGTTACATTACTGGCACCAGTTACTGCAACCAATTTTACTTTGCCTTTATATGTATCCAGCTTTTTTACAAGGTCATCCATATCGAGATTTCCTTCTCCTCCGATTCCAACCAAAACAGTATTAAATTTACTCTTAAATGGCAAATAGTTCGCCATGTGCTCCATCATTGTCGTAATGATAACTTGACCGGGATCTTCCTGATAAAGCATATTACTTAATAAATTGATTCCCTCAGTTGAGTTTTTGACATAAATAACCGAATCCTTATTTAAATCACCACCAACATAATCAAGAACCACCTGTCTTGTATTTTCATAAATCAATGTATTTCTTTTTCCTAAAGGACTAGGTGCATCAATATAGGTAATTAAAGGAACGTTAGTGTTGACATTGTCCATTACCGGCCTTAAAGCCAACGATGTTGCAGCGTTGTTAAAATATATTCGTTTCGTTACACCCCCGCTTGCAGTCCTGACTGGGATATTGGCTCCTTCAATATTTCTGGATATATTGGTAAGCATTATTTTTTCAACTCCTTCTTTCCATATTATGAAGAACATAGAAGATGAGTGATATGAAAAAAACACCGGTATAATGTTACAAAACACCGGCGCTTTTCCTTATGATAATAATACTTCAGTATCATATTTTACCTTTATTCCATTATCGAAGTATAACCCCGGGGTGCAGTCCTTCAAGCAGTTCACCGTTTTTAAGCACATGAACACCATTGACAAAAACATGATTTATGCCTGAAGGTGCTTTATCTGTTTCGGTCTGACTGGTATTATCACGTATATTGTCCCGGTCAAATACAGTAATATCAGCAGCCATGCCTGTTTTGAGAACCCCTCTGTCTTTTATATCTGCACGCTTTGCGGCTGCAAACGTCATTTTGTATATTGCCTCCTCCAGAGTTATAATCTTCTTTTCCCTTACCATCTGCAGGAATTTTGGAAAGCAGCCGAAGCAGGCTTGATTCTGGGCACCGTTGGTTTCTACCCATGCATCGGTCATAAAGAGGCATGCAGGATGTTTCATAAATTCTTCTATCATTTTTGAGTTACTGTATTTGTATTGCATTACTCTTGCCTTGCCATTGCTTTTTTTAGCAAATTCCAGGTAAGTTTCAAAAGGTGTTCTATCCCACTCCTTAGCTATATCTGAAATAAATCTTCCAATATATTTGGTTAGCTCAGGATGATCAATGTACGAAATTTGAATATCTCCAAAACCAAAGCCCAAAAGATTTTCAATTACCGTAAGCTCAAATTTAAGTCTTAAAATATCATTTTTATTTTCGTAAGCCTGGGGAACTTTTGCCATAAACCATCCAGGAAGTATTACTGAAATTACTGATGCCCCACAACTGTAGGCGTAGGTATCAAACTTTATATCTACACCGTCGGAGATAGCCTTGTCAATTACAGCCATGGTTTTATCAAAGGTTTTCCAGGTTTTTTCACCAACAAACAACAAGTGTGAATATTGTAGCCTGACACCGGTTTCTTTCGCTATATTTATCATTTCCTCCAGTGCAAGTATATTGTGTGGCTGTCCGAAGAAGGGCTTGATAGGGTATGCACCTGATACTGCAGAAGAAGCCCTGGAATGGACTGTAAGCAGCTTATCCTTCCTTTTAACAAGCTTTGCCACTTCTCTTATTTCATCCATAGTGGAGAAAATTCCGGGTTCGTACTGCAGCCCCAGTGAAACACCCTTCGCTCCCTGGTCCATTGCTTCCTCCAACAGCATCAGAAGTTCATTCATTTCATCCTTGGACAGAGGTGCCGGGTCGTAGCCCTTTATTGAGGTTCTGACACAGCCGTGGCCTGCAAGGTTTGCAAAATTGTTGGAGATTCCGGGTTCTGATAATTTATCGAAGTATTCCTTCATAGATGACCATTGTATGCTTATCCCTGAAGACCGGAATGGGTTCTCAAGGATTTTGTCCACAAACCGGCTGTTCTTTCTGAAACCGGCTGCGCTAAAGCCGCAGTTTCCGCCAAAAAAGGTTGTAATACCCTGTTTTGTAAAAGGTGCTGTAAAGCTGTCTGCATTTTCCGAAGGAAGAAACCAATCATTATGTGAATGAAAATCTATAAAGCCAGGCGATATTACTTTGCCGGAGCAATCTACAGTTTCGCAATCTGCATAAATATCCTTTTCCGACAATTCCCTAATCAGGCCTCCTTCTATAAGAAGATTGCCGGTTCTGCCTTCACTGCCGGTACCGTCCACAATAAACCCGTTTTTTAGCAACATACGCTGATTTTGATCACTCATTTTAATATCTCCTTATAACGCATAGGTTTAATAGAAAATTTTGTGACTGTATAATATTTTCTTATATTACTCGCGTTTCCACGAGGCAAAGATATCCTCAGGGACACCACTGAAAAAGATTAGCTATGAAGCATTTCATTTAATATAAAAGACATTTTCTTTATCTCCTGAATAGATTCCTTTATGGCAATAATATCGTTATTTTCATTTTCTATGGTAGCAAGTATTTCCTCGTTGGAAGCAGAATGCTGTTCAGAAATGCTGGCAATACTTTCAATTCTCTCCTGAACCTGAATAAACTTCTGCAGAATTTCACCAATCATTTTATTCTCGGTTTCCAGCAGTTCAAAGGTTTCATTTATAGCAGCTTCAACCTCCCGGAAATAATCACTAACCTCGGCAAGTACTGTGTTACCTGAAACAACGGCTACTTCTCCCTGGCTTACT
This sequence comes from Eubacterium sp., assembly GCA_029266335.1. GTDB lineage: Bacteria > Bacillota > Clostridia > Acetivibrionales > DSM-1351 > Ruminiclostridium. Next base: position 10,618 of record JAQSXC010000020.1, read on the forward strand.
TTTTCAACGGCTGCAGCAGTATTTTGAGTTATAACCCCGGTTAGATTTTTTATACTCTTGACAGTTTGAGTACTCTGTACAGCAAGCTTTCCAACCTCTTCGGCTACAACGGAAAATCCCTTGCCGTGTTCACCCGCCCTCGCTGCTTCGATTGAAGCATTAAGTGACAGTAAGTTGGTTTGCTCTGAAATTTGAGTTATGCTCTCTAGAAAATTATTAATTTCCTCAATATTGGACTGAAGTACATTTACAGTTGACAGCGCTGCACCTACAGCCTGATTTATAGTTTGCATCTGTTGAGACATTGAACTTATTTTCTCCGTACCCTTTGAAACTTTTTGCGATATGATGTCTGAATTAATGGCTATTTTTTCTGATATTTGCTTGGTTTCATTAACCTCATGGATAGCTCCGGTCATATTTGTATTAATATTATAAATACTCTCTGCCTGGTGCTCTGTTCCTTTGGCAATTTCATTCATAGTATGGGTGGTATCTTTACTTGACTCAACAATTGAATTCATATTTAAATCAAGTGCCGAAACATTTTTACTTAAAACAGAAGTGGATTGTTCGACTTTCTGAAAAGTTACCTGTAATTTCTTAAGAAGCTCGTTCACTTCATCTTCTTTTGCGGTAGCCTTTGTAATTACTTCACCGCCCCACTTATTTGAAAAATATATAATCAGGAAAATGCTGTTTACCATTAGCAATGTGGATATGAGATAACTGACCGGGCGTATTCTTCCAAATAGAACGATATTGTTGATAAAGTATACTGCTACAAGAGAGGTGTTTAAAATTGCCGCATAGGTGATCAGTATTTTTGCCGAATAGTACAGGCACATAACAGCGATGGATGCTGCGATGGTATACTGCAAAGCTTGATCAGTAGGGTCCTGGAAAAGTGAAAGTAAAGCTGCCGCCAAAATTATTAAACTGTAGATTAACCCTTTTATCCTGCTGTTTACAGGAATAAAATAAATACCGATCACAACAACATCTGTGATAAATACCGGTAAAGAAACACTTATTGCGTTTGAAAGGCTTCTGCTTGTAAAATTATTAATTATTGTCAGAAGACTTACAGCAAGAATGATACATGTACATACTAAATCCGCTTTCTTTAGATTATAAATACTTTTTTTCATATCATGAAATCTCCTCAACATAGTTATAATTATTTCATTATTTGCAACCTTAACCATATATAAGGAATTATATGCTAAAAAATACCATATAACAACAAATTTTTAGAAAATTTTCCTTTTAAGTATAATGACACCACTCTCCCATACCCACTTAAAATTCACCTAACGAAGTTATTTTCGGATGTTTCAGCTTGTATAAATTTTATTTAGTGCATTCTTCTTTCACTCAAAGTTATTATAAAAAGACAATATATTTATGTAAAATATATTATAATTTACAATTTAATGTAAATATGTTAAACTGAATACAAGTTTGCTGACAACCTGAAATTCAGGTATTCCTCACATTCTATGAATGGAGGATTTTATGTCACATATCAAAAAAAACCTATTTCCTATTTTTTTAAGTCTTGTATTAATCTTTGTTTCTTTTCCCTTTCAAACCATATCGGCAAAAGCATCAGATTATATAGCCTTTATTGTTCTGACAAAATACAGTGAAAATGTGGATATTGGCGCCGAATTCAATATTGCGGCAATCACTTCTACCGGAAAACTGCCCACGTGGAAAAGCAGTAATTCCTCACTTGCCTCTGTTAATACCTATGGAAAAGTAACAGCAAAAAAAGCAGGCACAGTTACCATCACAGCAAAAATCAAAAATGCTGAAGCATCCTGCAGAGTTACCATTAACAAAACCAGGATAACTATCAGTAAAACAAGCGCTTCAATTGAGCGGGGAGAAATTTTAAAACTGACGGCTGCTACATCAAACAACTCCCAGGTCACCTGGAAAAGCAGTAAAAAAAGTATTGCAGAGATTGATGAAAACGGCGTCATAACCGGAATCAAACCCGGTGAGACTACCATTACTGCATCTGTACAAGGAAGCAGCGCCACCTGTAAAATCAAAGTGAAGGCTCCCACCATCAGTCTGAATCTGTCAACTGTCACACTCTACCGGGGTCAAAAAAACCAGCTTAAAGCTTCGGTATCCTCTGGAATTCTACCCGCCTGGAAATCAAATAAGAAAAGCGTTGCTGTTGTAGACGATTCAGGATCAATAACAGCAGTAAAACATGGTACTGCTGTTATTTCGGCAACTGTAGACGGGGTATCAAAAAGCTGCAAGGTAGTGGTGGAAATTCCCACTATAAAATTGAGTGCCTTAGAACTTAATCTTAAGCAAGGCACTGCCTCAACCATTTCTGCCAGCATCTCCTCGGGCAATCCACCGGTATGGACCTCCAGCAACCCCAAAGTTGCTACAGTGGACAGCACCGGAAGGATAACTGCCGTAAAAAAAGGCACTGCGTACATTTATGCCTCTGAAGACGGTGCAAAGGAACGGTGTATTATTCATGTAAGCGAGTAAATCTGTCATGTGAGGAATTTGTCAGCAAACTTAAAAATCCTCTTCCCGGCATAGGGTTATAAAGATGAGTCTCTCAATACCCCGGAAAAAGAAATCTGTTAATGTATTTTTGACTATTCAGTGTTCAAAATAGTACCGGTCAGAGCTGCACAAATATTCATATATTTATCTTTAACCCCATAAATATAATAGTATTCATGTAGTTGTCAAGGAGGTAATTATGCGGTTAAAAGGAATTAAAATAGGCTACGGATTTACCGGAGCTTACTGCGTGTTTCATGAGGTATTTCCGCAATTGGAGGCTCTGGTCAATGAAGGTGCTGAAGTAATCCCGATTGTATCATATCAGGTAGCAGTGACAAATTCACGTTATGGAAATGCCAGTGACTTTTTAATAAAAATGAAAAATACCTGTAGTAAAGAAGTCATTACGACAATGTCCGATGCCGAAGTTTACAACAAGCAGGAACCACCCCTGGATATACTTATAATTTCCCCCTGTACAGGCAGCAGTTTATCAAAGCTGGCCGACGGAGCTACCGATACGCCAGTTTTGATGATGGCAAAAGAGCTGTTTAGAAACAACAAGCCGGTAGTACTTGGAATCGCAACCAATGACGGTCTGGGCATAAGTGCCAAAAACATCGGAACTCTGCTCAGCACTAAAAATATCTACTTTATACCTTTTGGTCAGGATAATCCCAAGGATAAACCCTTCTCACTCATATCCAAGTTTGACCTTACAGTACCTGCTGTCATAGAGGCACTAAAAAAGGAACAAATACAGCCAATACTGGAAAAGTATTAATTACGTTAAAATACCGGTTTTTATACAGAAAACCGGTATTTTATCTTGGATATCATGGATTGGATATCATGGCTTTGATTCAAGCATAACCCATATTTCCATTTTAGTTGTGGAAGGCTCATGGCTTTCATAGCGTTCAGCCGCAAATGGTTTGGAAATAAGTCCGTTATTTGGCAGGTACATTTCAAAAATATACTTATGCGCCTTATATACTGCATCCATAACAAGATGTTCAAAGTCTTCGGCCTCAAAGGTACAAACAATATATTCTCCTTGCGGCAGTTCCCATACGGCAAATTCATTAACCCATTCATTTGATACTGCTTCTGCACCGGCAAAATACCTGTAGCAGCCCTCTCTGGTTCCGGGGTAGGCAACTCCCAGTTCATCTCCATCAGCCTTTAATCCCTGAATGGAAGGTTTAAGGCTGTGAAAATCCTTCCATACCTTGTCAAGTGTATCCACCCCTGTTCCACCCCCACCGGGCATCTCTTCAATTGGTTCTTCTGTTACAAGTCCTAGGAAATATTGCGGTGCCTGAAGACTTCTTCGAGTAATCTCCAGTACTATACCGTCTGAAATAAGCGGAACATTCACATCCACCAAAGTATAATTCAGAAGTAATTGCGGCTTAATAAAATTATTCAGACGTACAGGATTAGCCCGGTATTCCTCCGGAGTGATATCAAAGGCATTTTTAAAAGCACGTGTAAGGCTTTCATGTGAGGAAAAACCGAAATCCAAAGCAATATCCAGAATTCTTCTGTCCCTGTCCAGAAGAGCTTCCGATGCTCTTGCAAGCCGGCGGAGTTTTATATATTCATTCACCGGTTTTTTTACCAATCTGCTAAATAACCTTTGATAATAAAAATGAGATAATGAAGCAATCTGTGACAAAGTGTCAATTTTAATTTCTTCTGAAAGATGATCTTCAATATAGTCTACTGTCATCTGTATTTGTTCCCATGCGTGCATATCAAGCACCTCCTTGTGAAATAGGATATCATGAGATCTGCATATTCACTTGACGGCCAATGCCCTCTTTTTACAGCTTTTATAACGACCTGGCAATGCGGAATCCGAGATCATCAATCATAAATGTGGGATGGCTTCGACGGCGGCAGGTGGCTCCGCAGCCTCTGGCAGCCTCAGCCCAGCTGCCGCCACGGAAAATCCGATAGGAGCCGTATACCTTCTCAGCATATATATCCCAACACCATTCCCATACGTTTCCCAGCATATCGTAAAGCCCCCATGGATTTGGCTCCTTTTCTCCAACTGCATGAGTTCTGCCGTCTGAGTTGTCACTAAACCACGCTATGTGATCAAGTTCACCATACCTGTAATCTGCAGTACCTGCCATACATGCGTACTGCCACTCAGCTTCTGAAGGAAGCCGGTAACCGTCTGCGTCCCAATTACATAAGATTTTTTCACCGTTGTTGCTTATGGTATAGCATTCTTTCAGCCCGGCTTTTTGTGAAAGTTGATTGCAAAAGGAGATTGCGTCATTCCAGGAGACATTGACAATGGGCTTATGGGCAGCTTCAGCCGGCACCGGCAAGTTTTGTGTAACAGCAGAATATAATCCCCCGGTTACCGGGAACCTCCCCATAAGGTAAGGTTTTAGTTTTACAAGCCATCTGTTTTTAGTCCTGTCATCCCTTAATTCAATTATACCGCCGGGTACATCTGTCATAGGGTATTGCTCAATATCAAACTGCATATTAATTTTTGAACTGTTCATCTATTTCTCCATAAGCCACTTTTGAGCCTTCTGATTATCTGAAAATACTCTGAAGTGATTTCCTCTGTTTGCTTCAGAAGCCATTTGCCTGAACTTTCCGGTATTAAGTCTTTCATCAGGAACCACCAGAGCCAGTTTAATATAATAATTTACAAACTTCTGAAGCACCTTTCCGGCAACACCGGTTCTGAGTGTATAAAAATCCTCGGAAACAGCATCCGAGTGAAGCATTAAAAGATTAGTCCCGCACTCTCCGCACAAGGCAATCAGTTCCAATGCATCCTGTTCTGTTTTTATTGGTCCGGCAAGTGAGAAAAGCTCCATATATTTTAACCCTTCAAATTCTACCAGTTTAAAATTGATTTTCTTTTTTTCTTCATTGAGCTCATGCTGAAACAATTGACTTCTCAGGTTCTGTATCCATTCAAGCTCATTTCTGTATGATGAGAGAATATTTTCATCAATCATATTCCATATGAACGTTTCTCTCTGTGTTCTGGCAGGCGACGCATTACCGCGTCTGATCTTCTCCTGGTGCAGCAGCAGCTGCAGTTTTATTTCATTTTCATATTTGGTTAACATATCAAATAGCTCTTCATTGCTTAACAGTTCAGACCATGCCAGCTGAATTAAAAAGGCTTTCTTAAACTCAGGAGCCTCAGGAGCTGAAATTACCCATTCCTTAAGCTCAGATACACCATCCCCGGTAATTGTATATATTTTCTTTGACGGAAGTCCTTCCTGATGCTCGGTTTCGCTGGTAACCAGGCCTTCTTCCTTCAACTGCACAAGAGTTTTATATATCTGATTGTTATTGCCTGACCAGTACATGCTGGAGGATTCTTCGAATGTTTTCTTTAAATCATAGCCGGTTGAAGGCTTCCAGCTTAAAAGCCCTAGAATTGCATGTTTAATAGACATATGTTGTCCTCCTTGAAATAACCTATGTTAATTTTAACATAGGTTATTTCAAAAATAAATATTCTAAATTGAAATCTTTTTGCTGTTGTGCTATACTTTCCAAATAATTATTAATTGTATGTATCGTTTATGAGGTGATTTTATGAAAATGAAAAAGCTCTGCAGAACTTCAGCTCCATGCAAGGTCTGATACAGGACGGAGTGTGCATGGAGCGTTGAAGTACCGTCCAATTGGACTTTGCATTTCTTAAAAAAATAATATTTTAAGGAGCAAAGTCATGAATAAAATAAAAAATTTCTACGGAATGAAAAGTTTTATAATCCTCTGGGCTGGTGAGTCTGTTTCGGCACTCGGTTCAGCTTTAACCAAATTTGCACTAATCCTGTGGGCGTACCAACAACAAGGCACTGCCTCAAGTGTAGCTTTTTTATCGGTCTTTACCTATCTGCCGTCTATTCTGCTGTGTTTTGCAGCCGGTACACTTGCTGACAGATGGGATAAAAAGAAAATTCTTATACTTAGCAATTTAGTGGCTGCAATAGGAACTCTTTCTATCTTTATACTATTTGGGACAGGATGCCTCCGTGTCTGGCACCTGTATATTATAAACTTTACTTTAAGTTTTATGGCAGCCTTTCAAAACCCGGCAGCAAATGTGGCCGTGAGCATGCTGGCTCCAAAGGAGAAATATGTGCAGGCCAGCGGCATGCAGGCTTTTACAGGATCACTTGTAACCATTGCATCTCCTGCATTGGGCTCTGCATTGCTTGCTTTATGGGGTTTAAACATAATATTTTTGGTGGATTTGTTTTCATTTGGAATTGCACTTTTTACATTGTTTTTTATACATATCCCTTCGATACCAATTGATGAAAGCAAAAAGCAAGAAAGTTTTTTAAAGAGCTGCCTGGAAGGTTTGTATTTTTTGAAAAAGCGCAGAGCAATACTTCACCTTATACTGTTTTTTTCATTTATCAATCTACTGGCCTATTTAACCGGCTTTGGTATCTTGCCTGCAATGATTCTTGCAAGGTCGGGCAATAACCAGTCAGTACTGGGTTTGGTATCATCTTTTATTGGTATTGGCACCTTGGTGGGCAGTATAATTGTTACAATGACTAAACCGCCAAACAGAAAGACAAGGGTGATATTTTTATCGCTGGCAGTTTCATTCATCTTGGCCAACGTTTTATGGGCCGTTGGTCAAAATCCGTTTATTTGGGTACTTGCAGCTTTTTCGGGAAATTTACCTCTTCCGTTTATAACTGCAAATATGACTACCATTATGCGGACAAAGGTTCCTGCAGAAATGCAGGGCAGAGTGTTTTCTACAAGAGACACTCTCCAGTTTTTCACCATACCGATAGGTCTTTATCTCAGTGGTATTTTGTCCGACAAAGTCTTTGAACCATTTATGCAAAACGTATCTGCATTGCAAAGCTTTCTTTCTCTGTTAGTGGGAACAGGTAAAGGCTCTGGTATGGCAGTTATGTTTTTGATAACCGGTACAGTTGGATTTTTTGCAAGTTTGTTGGCCTTAAAAAATCCTGTATATAAGGAATTGGATTTGTAGAATTAAAGGAGTATCGCATAACTACTCAGCTAAGCGATACTCCTTACTTGTATCAGTTGCCTGATCTCGTATTTACTAATGATTGAATTTTGTTAACGGTTTTCCAATTACGAACCGTTGCGCGTACATCCAACTTCTGAACATTATTGGCCAGCTTGGAGTTTCGGACACTATGACGGAAAAGCAGGTAAACATCCCTATTCTTTATTCTATATTCATCACTTTCACTTTTATATTTACTTAAGACCTGCAACTTCTCTTGAGGAGGCGCTTCCGCCAAAAGTGAAACATACAGGCTTTCACCCTCGGTATTTGAAGCTTCTGCCTCATTTACTTCTGTCTCGGAAAACAGGCAGCCATTGATAAGCATTTTCAATTCAGCAGCAGTCCGTAAAACTACAGAAATCGGGAAGCCAAACTTGTTTTGAAGCCCGGTTTCTATTTTTTCTTGTAGTTTTTCTTCCTTCTCATCTGATTCAAATATTATATTTCCGCTTTGAATATAGGTTTCTACATTAACAAATCCTATTGCTTCAAACATTTCTTTAAGCTCGGTCATCTTGATTTTATTTTTTCCGCCTACGTTAATACCCCTCAGGAAAGCAATAAATATGGTCATCTTATTTTCCCCGTTCTTCAATCTATTTTTACCTTGTACAACTATAATATTACTATTATTTTATTAAAGTCTGATTTCAAAAACAAGTGCCAGAGATAATCACCCCTATAAAGCGTATATACTTTTCTTCCTTATTGCCAGCCATAGGATAAGACCTATTATACAGGCAAACGCCTCTGAAATAGTCATAGCCCAAATAACACCATTAACTGCAAAAAGCAGGTTACCAATTATCAATACCGGAATAAAGACAGTTCCTCTCGAAACCGACATAACCGTTGATTGCGCACCGGCTCCGAAAGCTTGAAAAATGCCTGTAAAAAGTGCTGACAGACCGGCAAAGACAGTGGAGCAAAGCTGTGCCAGCAGAACTGTCTGTCCGATGGCAATGACCTTAGGGTCAATACTAAAGAGGCCCATTATCTGCGGCCTGATTACAAGGAGAATTGCTGATAATCCTGTTGTTATACCCACCATGTATAAAACTGTAGTTTTTATGATGGCTGACAGCCGCCGGTGATTCCTTGCAGAGTATGCAAAAGCAATCAGTGGTACAGTGCCCATTGAAAAGCTCATACAAATGAAGTCTACAATTTGGACTACCCTTTGGGAAATACCGAAGGCCGCGACAACATTGTCTCCGTAAAGAGTGGAATAATTATTGAAAAGCAAGCCGGTAATTACCATAAAGCCATCCAGCAGAAAAGCTGATATTCCAATTTTAAAAATATTTTTATAAATCTCTGTATCTGGTTTGAAATTTTTAATGGATATACTCTGAACAGAACTCTTCCTTTGAAGATAATATATGAACCAGAAAACAGAAATTAAATTTCCTGTAACTGAAGCCAGTGCTGATCCCATGACATCCATATGAAGGACGAAAATGAATACGGGGTTGAGTATTATATTGAATATAACCCCCGATATCATACCAATCATGGAAGCGGTGGATGCGCCTTCGGCACGGACGGCTTCCTCCAATGAGAAACTGGCTATAATAAACGGAGCTCCAATAACAAATACCAGTATATATTGTCTTGTGTATAGCAACGTATCACCCTTTGCTCCCAAAAGCTGCAAAAGTGGAGATATCAGCGGCAGGCATATAAGCGTAAGGAGGATTCCGGCCAGTATTGATGACCAGAAGTTTACTGAACATACTTTTCTGGTGCTGCTCTTATTTTCCTCACCCAAAAGCCTGGAAACGTATGTTCCGGCACCAACTCCGAAGAGGTGGCCAATAGCCATGAGTACTGATGAAAATGGCAATGCCAGTGTAACCGCTGCCATCATGGCGGTGTTATCAAGTTTACCAATAAAAAAAGCATCGGTAATATTATAGATAAGTGTAGCAATAAGACTAAGCATCATAGGAATAACCATATGCATAATTGCTTTGGAAACAGGTGATTTTTCAAGGTAATAAAGTGATTTTTGATCCATATTTTCCATAATAAGATTCCTTTCTGAATTTCGTATTCTAAAAATGAGCGCAAAAAAATAAAGGCACTGTTTTTCAAGAGATTATTTGTTTACAGCACCTTCATATTTGCTGAAGCTATTGTCTACTCTTCGTCAGTCTTATCCCTGGACTGGGTCTGGTGTTTTCCATGTCCTCTTCCCATTCCGCATCCAGGTCCAAACTGTATGCCATCAGGACGACGGCCAAATGGCATTTCTCCGGGATGGCCCCGCATCATATCAATACGTGGGTCATATTCTCCATCTCCCGCACAACCTTTACCACCACCCCATTTGGGATGGCCCCCATGCTTACCGCCAAATGGATTGCCTGCATGTATGCGCGGATCAAAATCTGCCTCGGGCTGTTCATCACCAAGTTGAGCTTCCAGCGTTTCTATAATACGGCCAAGATAATTACTCAAGTTCTGCTGCTCTTGTTCACTAAGGCAATCAAACAGCCTGTCAAAGCTGAATTCATTCTCCTCTGATACGGCTGCTGCCTCAGTTCCCTCTTTTGTAAGCTTAATATTCATAATCCTGCGGTCGCTCTCCGAGGGTGTGCGGGTAATGTACCCGTTTTTCTCAAGCTTGGTAAGGAGTTCTCCCAGGGATTGGGGCCTCATGTCCAGAAGATATGATAAATCTTTTTGGCTGATTTCAGGCTGTATTTTAAGTATAGCCAATACTCTTCCCTGTCCTCTGCGGGGATCTCCCATAGGGCCAAAATGCGTATGATTTTTCTGATGGTATCTGTGCAGCAGCCATTCGACACGGGTAAGCTGCATAATTAAGTCAAAATTCTTTTCTGTCATCTAATTCTACCTCCATATGCTAATCAAAAATATTAAAGGAAATTACTATTCATAATAAATAATAAATTACAATTCACAAGGTACCTTACTATTAAAATTATAAAGGTACCTTATTTAATTGTCAACAACAATCTTAAGGTACCTTTATATTTTTTTGCTTTTCTTTAATTAGTTGTTCTTTGCCATTAATTGTTTAAATACATAAATAATTTTTTATTTCTGTATTTTGCATTTTAAATAAAATACATCCCTTTTTTTACCGTATCCCAGTTTTTTTGCCCATCTGGTTTCAATCTTTTTTAGACCTTCATTATCCAAAACTGAAATATGTACAATATTAATTCCATATTTTTTATATCTGGCTTTAAGATTATTGCATAAATAGGAGACCGTTAACGCCGGAAGCTGTCTGTTCTCTATTTCTTGTTTCTCATATAGACCACAGTAACTGACGTATATATCAAGGGTGGCATTTTCTTTAGCTATTTTTTCAATCCCACTTAAAAAGCTGTGTTCACCCTTTATAATTCCGTCTCTCAGACTCCCCCACGGAAGATTGATAAATATTTTATCTGCCGTATTTGATAAAGTATCAGGTAAATCCTCTGCATTAGCCACTACAAACATTATATTTTTTATGCCGCCTTTCTCAGGTCTCTTAGCTGACTTCACCGAGTATTGCAGCATGGAATCTGCAGATGTATCTATTCCGATATACATTACCTCTTTATCCTGTCTGGCTTTTTTATATATAAATTCTCCTTCTCCTGTTCCAATATCTATTACCAAAGCTTTATATTCCTTTATAATACTCTCAAATTCCAAAGAATCAACTTCTTTAATTTTGTTTCCTGTAAGTATTCTCAACAATATCTCCTCCGATTTTCTTTTACTTGTATCAGTAAAAGAAACCGAGGAGGGCCACGGGCAAATATTACATACCTGTCCCGTATTGTTATTATTGAAAACCTTATTAGTTATTATTTACATCTGTAACGATAACGCATAATTATCACCTTTCTATGTGTTAATAAATAAACCCTTCTGTAAAGGAGTGGGATCAGTCCTCCATGTCCTTATCCATTAGAGCACTGGCAGTGGCATAAACTACCCGCAAATCGTGGGGTGTACATAAACGCAGCACCCTTTCAAGTTTGTCCAATAATTCTGTATTTTTTGAATTTGCCGGGAAGAAGACCTCATCCACAGAAAAGTTTAATGTGACAGCAATATTATGAAGAACCTCTACCGACGGCATTCTTGTGCCTGCCTCCAATTGTTTGACATGGACAGGTGTAACTCCAAGCATCTCCGCAAGTTTTTCCTGGGTCAGTTTGTTTTCTAATCGGGCGTTTCGTATAGCTGCGCCAAATTCTTTTCTGTTCAGCATAATATACTCTAAGCCTCCTTTATAGTAATCTTAAAGAATACAGTTGTGCTTGAAAATTAACTAAAAGTATATTAAAATATATTCTTATAGAATACTATAATGTGAGCAATTTTATGCACATAGGATACTATTCTATGAGTAAATTTATGCACTGTTGATAAATTTTCATAGAAAGGAGGAAAATAGTTGTGAAAAATGGGTTGGAGAATCCTATCCTCATAAGTGTTCTGATTTTGTCGGACAGGTTGATCCATTACATTTAAGTATTAGCTGATTACCTGATATCTGACATAATAAAAATTGTTGCTCTGACAGCAACCAAGGATCAGGCATTGAAGTTCTATGATAAGAATATTGATTTCCAACCATTCCAGGATAGTTAAAGGATTGCAAGCTACTTCAGCATAGACAAAAATTCCACTTTAGTTTGAGCTTACACTGTTAAAAATTGATTTTAAGTTTTTCTTAGAACAGCTAGTCCCATGATCAAAACCTCACCCCCTGAAGAAAACACGAAAATCGATAAGATGTAACCTGCCGGCAAGCAAAATGGAATTATTTTTTTACTTATAAGGAAAATCATGCAGCATTACTTTATTTCCTGACACGGCATAAAAAAAGGAAAAAACATGAATTTTGACAGCTTAAATCAAACGGTGGCATCAATACGGATACTTCAAAAATTTTATTCAATTATTCGTATTTGGGATGCCAACCACAAACAAATACTTTATCAATGCGATGATAATGCTGATCCGGTTGAAACATCTGTGTCTATTGCCGACTTTCGTGATGCAGCACTCTCCATCAATGAGAATGAAAACACACTTGAAATCAGTATACCTGTGAATATTGACGGACAGTCCTGCAGTCTGGAACTTATACAACATAGTGAAAAAAACGGCAGTACAAGTTCCCTTCGGCACATGCAGAAACTTATAATTACTGATTCTCTGACTAATTTATATAACCGAAGGTATATTGATGAACAGTTGCCCGTTAATTTAGAAAAGGCTTTTCACAACAGTGAGCCGGTGTCATTCATATATGCGGACATCGATTTATTTAAAAAAATAAATGACCAGTATGGTCACATTGCAGGCGATTATGTTTTAAACGAAATCGCAGATATATTTCAGCGGCACATCCGGAGGAAATCCGGCTGGGTAGCCAGGTATGGAGGGGATGAGTTCCTGACCTGCCTGCCTGAAATCAATACAAATACCGCCATCAAAATCGCAAATAGGATTCGTCGTGCAGTTGAAGACAAAAGTTTTTACATAAATGATCACTTTTTAAAGATAACCTGCAGCTTTGGAGTACAAACCGTTTATAATTCCAGTGGTGTTCATACTGTAAATCAGGTTGTTGGATTGTTGGACAAAAAATTATACCTGGCTAAAAAGAAAGGCAGAAACAAGGTTGTAGCATGAACTGGCTTTCAGAAGTCAATAGCCTGTGGAATAATCCAAATAAATATAAATCTCAGGAAACCTCCGTTCGAAGTCAGCCTGGGATAATTCCATGAAGTGAAAATAACCGCCTGCTGTCAATACCACTGGACATGCAAACGGTTATTTTTTGTTACATACATTTTTTAGGAGTCTATATTAAAGGCAGGACCAAAAACACACGGTCAACAATGAAGAAGGTTTTTACGTCCTGCCTTGGATAGTAACAAATCAATTACTTACCATAATAAGCTCTCAGATAAATTTCCTTTAATTCACTCATTAACGGATATCTTGGATTTGCACCTGTGCACTGATCGTCAAAGGCCTGTTCAACCATTTCATCCAGGGTTGCCAGGAATTTGGCTTCATCCACTCCGGCATCCTTGATTGTTTTTGGCACTCCTACTTTTGCCTTTAATTCATCAATCTTTACAAGAAGCTTGTTGAATTTTTCTTCATCAGTAGTACCGTTTATACCCACAAAAGATGCAATTTCAGCATATCTCTTCAAGATCTCCGGATATTTGTACTGCGAGAAAGTACCCATCTTTACAGGAGCTTCTGCAATATTATACTTCATTACCTCATTTATAAGCAGTGCATTTGCAATACCATGGGGCAGATGATGGAAGGCTCCCAGCTTGTGAGCCATTGAGTGACAGATTCCCAGGAAGGCATTTGCAAATGCCATACCGGCCATAGTTGAAGCATCAGCCATTTTTTCTCTGGCAACAGGATCCTTGGCACCATTTTCGTATGCTGCAGGCAGATAATTAAAGATATTCTTTAGTGCCTGCAGAGCCAGACCGTTTGTATAGTCTGTTGCCAGCATGGAAGCATATGCTTCCACAGCATGGGTCAGAGCATCTATACCGGAAGCGGCTGTCAGACCCTTTGGCATGTTCATCATTAAATCAACATCTATAACAGCCATTTTAGGCATTAATTCATAATCTGCAAGAGGATATTTTACTCCTGTCTGTTCATCTGTTATAACTGCGAAAGGTGTAACTTCAGAACCTGTACCTGCTGAAGTCGGGATTGCCACAAAGTAAGCCTTTTCTCCAAGTTTAGGAAATGTATACACTCTCTTTCTGATATCCATAAATCTCATGGCCAGATCCTGGAAGTCAACTTCAGGATGTTCATACAGTGTCCACATGATCTTTCCGGCATCCATTGCAGAACCTCCGCCGAGAGCGATGATCACATCAGGTTTGAATTCTCTCATAGCTTCCGCACCCAGCTTTGCACATGCGAGAGTAGGATCGGGAGCTACATCAAAGAAGGTGTGGTGCTTGATATCCATGGCATCCAGCAAGTCTGTAACAGGTTTGGTGTATCCGTTATTGAAAAGGAAGGAGTCGGTAACAATAAATGCTCTCTTCTTGTTCATTACATCTTTAAGTTCCTTTAAAGCAACACCCAGGCTGCCTTTTTTGAAGTATACCTTTTCAGGAGTTCTAAACCAAAGCATATTTTCTCTCCTTTCAGCAACCGTCTTGATATTGATCAGATGCTTTACTCCTACATTTTCTGATACAGAGTTTCCACCCCATGAACCACAGCCTAGAGTCAAGGAAGGAGCCAGCTTAAAGTTGTACAGATCACCTATACCACCATGTGAAGAAGGTGTGTTCACAAGGATTCTGCAGGTTTTCATTGCTGCTGAGAATTTATCTATTTTTGCTTTTTCATTTACTGCATCTACATATATTGAAGAAGTATGACCGAATCCACCGTCAGCAACCAGCTTTTCAGCCTTTGCTATTGCTTCGTCAAAGGTCTTTGCCTTGTACATGGCAAGCACAGGTGACAGTTTTTCATGGGCAAAGGCTTCTGAAAGTTCTACAGAATCAACCTCACCAACCAGTATCTTAGTCTCAACCGGAACATCAAAACCGGCGAGTTTTGCTATGGCATGCGCTGTCTGACCGACTATTTTGGCATTCAAGGCACCATTTACAAGCAGTACTTCTCTTGTCTTCTGAGTTTCTTCCTTATTCAGGAAATAAGCACCTCTTAAAGTGAATTCCTTTTTTACTTCGTTATAAACCTTATCCATTACTATAACTGACTGCTCTGAAGCACAGATCATACCATTGTCAAAAGTTTTTGAAACAAGTATGGAACTGACAGCAGTTTTTACATCTGCAGTATCGTCAATAATTGCAGGGGTATTTCCGGCGCCAACACCGATTGCAGGTCTTCCTGAAGAATACGCTGCCCTCACCATTCCCGGTCCACCGGTTGCCAGTATGATGTTTGCTTCCTTCATTACTCTTTCCGAGAGCTCAATTGTAGGCTCATCTATCCAGCCGATTATGCCTTTAGGTGCACCTGCTGCAACTGCTGCCTGGAGAATAATATTTGCTGCCTCTATGGTAGACTTCTTTGCTCTCGGATGAGGAGAGAATATTATACCGTTTCTTGTTTTAAGAGCCAGAAGGGCTTTGAATATTGCAGTTGAAGTAGGATTGGTGGTAGGTACGATGGCTGCAATTACCCCAAGAGGTTCAGCTATCTTTGTTATACCAAATGCTTCATCTCTTTCTAAAACTCCGCAGGTTCTGGTATCCTTATAAGCATTATAGATATATTCAGAAGCATAGTGATTTTTTATAACCTTATCTTCTACAACGCCCATGCCAGTTTCAGCCTGCGCCATTTTTGCCAGAGGAATTCTTTTCTTGTTTGCTGCCAGTGCTGCAGCTAAAAATATTTTGTCAACCTGCTCCTGTGTGTATGTTGCAAAAATTTCCTGAGCCTGTTTAATTTCTGCTATTCTCTCCAACAAAGTCTCAACACTGTTTACTATAACGTTTTTCTTTGTCATGATTGACTCCCTCCATCTCTTAAAATAAATACGGCCTAAGCCCTTTTTTGCTTTACTAATCATTGTTATTTTTTTAACAATTCATTTTAAAAAATTAAGCCTCTGTCCAACTATTATGTGTCTGGCTTAAAATATTCTTAATCAGAAATACTGTTAATTATTTAACAATATCTTCTGATATTATTGTAGCTCTTTGTTAATTATTTGTCAATATCTATTTTGAGATTTTTTCTGAGTTTATATATAACTTTATATAATAGATAAGGATATATTTACCTATAATTAGAATTTACCGCAGTCTTTGCAGTTGATGTAGAAATAGTAGGATCAGGGACACCAGTTTTCCAAGCCAAATTTCACCAGATCAACCATGCCCTTTCCGCCGGCGAAAACATGAAATCGAGGGTCGTACCCGTCAAACTCCCATCCGCTAAGGACACCATAAACCTTTTTCTCATTAGGCAGCCAAAGCGGCCCCCCAGACCATCCTGGCTTAAGATCAGGGTGACCTGCATATGAAAACTCCAGCTCTTTGCCAGGGCTGTCGTTGTCTATATCACGGAGACCCATGTCAAGCTCCACCGCGGGTCTGCCTCCGAACGTTCCGGGATATCCCGAGGAGACATAACGTCTTCTGTAGTACTCGTCCTCGTTTCCCCAGGATTGCGTGCCCAACCAGCCAAGCGCTTGTCCGAGCGGGGTATAAAGCTTGCATACCACATAATCATAACCACTTGTCTCTGGATTGGTATTGTAACCCCGGTATGTTTCAACAAACGAATTGCCAAAGGGTGGACGGGTGTCTCCAGCCCGAAATGCCGGCACAAACTCTATGCTCCAAGGATTCATTCCCCAAGGGACCAGATGTCCTGCCGTCAACATTAAATTAGGACCAACAAGAACACCGCTTCCTTGTGATCCATTACTGCTCAAAACCATACCGATGGTACACCACGGATAGATTAGCCTATTTCCCTCCTCAATGGCTCTCGGCTCTAAATATATCCGGCCACCTGCCCGAAATGGTACAAGACGGGGTAGATATTCCAGCGACAACCACAGCGGCCTGTGGCTTTCCGTGCCAGAAGCCTCGTCTTTTTCCTCGGACATACCTCCGGCGTTCAACTCAATTTGCTCCTGTCCCGGAATAGTCGTCAGAAGCTCCTCATGTTTCAAGCCGTCGACAACTCGCCACATCTCAGGCGCTCCTGAAACATTTTCAGTGGCGAAGTCCATCTTTGGCTTTGACTTCGAACGCACATACACCCCTGTACTCCGACTTAGCATCTCCCGCATTTCGTCCGGAATCTCCTGGGTGGCAGGGATTGGCGAAGCATTGATCCAATCTTCCAACGTTATCTCTTTCATGCTTTCTTTCTCCTTTTGAATGAGTGTGTGGTCTATGACATGGCAAAATGGTATACGGCATTGCCCAGCAGCCACTAACACTGTAATCTGACAATAATTATCATATCCAAATCCAATCTTTTGATTCAACGCATTCGTGAATATAATGACACACCCCAATTTAGGGTATGGGACTTAAAACAAATGGCGTCAAATGAGTACTATGAATACTCACAGGCAGACAAAATCCCAAAACAAAAAGTCCGTCTGAACCCATATTCCAGACGGACCCCATATAGACTATTCTTATACTTGTTGAAGGATATTTTACCCCTTCAGTATTATACTAAAATAAGCTTTACTAATAATATAATTCTGCCAATTCGTCGGCCGCCTGTTCAAGAATTCCCAAATCCTGAGCCAGCTGCAGTACAGTATATCTTGGTCTTATTTCTTTTGCATGGATAACACTCTGCCTGAATACTTCCTTTTCAATGCCAAGTGTTTTCGGATCATAAATACAGCCTGCATTTTTAAGCTGTTCAACAACAAAATCCGGTGCAGGTAATGTAAAATCAATACTATACTTTTCTTTTACCTTCTCATACATCCTGCTTATTATTACAGTGCCAACTCCCACTGAATTGCCGTGTAAAGGATGTTCTATTCCTTTGGCCAGTGCATCTATCTCCCAGTAGTGTGACAAATGATGTTCAGAGCCGGAGGCAGGTCTTGAATTGCCTACCATTCCCATTACAACTCCCGAAAGAATCAGAGCCTCCATAAGATAGGCTATGGCCTGTTCTTCCCTGGCAGCTATTCCCCTTGCATTATCAATACATTTATTAATGGCTACCTCTACCAATTCAACACTTGTTTCACAATAATACTCGTTGTTGATTTTCCTTGAAAGCCTCCAGTCGCTCAAAGCTGTAAGCTTACCCAGTATATCGCCAAACCCTGCGCATATCATTTCTTTTGGAGCAGCCTTTATTATTTCCATATCACCAAGAATGGCATAGGGGTATACTGCTTCATAAGTCTTTTTGAAACCATTTATAATAAGAGGTGAGACTGTTGATGCATATCCGTCCATTGATGGTGCAGTCCCTATAATTATATAAGGTATTCCCATTCTGCTGCTTATTATCCTGGAGATATCGTTTATTGTTCCTGAACCCACAGCTATAAGCATTCCTGTGTCAGACCCAATCTCAACCACAAGTCTTCCTATAGCCTCTTCATTCGGAATCAGGTGCCCCTTTGTTTCATAAACATGTACAGCAACACTGAAGCCTGTTTCCAGCAGACTATTGTAAACCTTTTCACCATATATCCCATATGTATGGGTATCAGCAACTATAAATACCTTTTTTTGTTTAAAGGGCTCAAGTATTCCTGGAAGTTCTTTATATATTCCATTTCCGATAGATATTTTTTTAATATCCACACTGTGGGTCTTACCACAGCCGCATTCAAATGAATACCCTGTCAGATCACCTATTTTAATTTCCTTAAGATTCATCAGCTACCATTCCTCCATTTATAATTTAGATTTAATATATATAATGTTCGTTTATGTTAATATAATATAACATTTTTAACAATAATAAAAGATATATCAGAAGAAAAATAAAGGATAAACGCAAAAAATAAAAGGCACGATGGGGAGAGTATAAATACTTCCCATCGTGCCTTGAGATATACTGAAATTTCTTAATTAAGGAACAATTAAATAAGGCTTTTTAAAAATTAGTTTATTCGTAACAGGTATCTTAGTCAGCATTTGCCTTTGACTTTGTATAAACATCAAATGCCACTGCTGCAAGGAGAACCAGACCTTTTATAGCCTGCTGCCAGTCTACACCCACACCCATTATGGACATACCGTTGTTCAATACACCCATTACAAGTGCTCCGATTATAGCTCCTATTACGGTACCGATACCACCTGATGCTGAAGCACCGCCGATGAAGCAGGCTGCTATTGCATCAAGCTCGAAGTTAGTACCGGCCTTTGGTGTAGCCGCATTTAAACGTCCTGCAACCACAAGTCCTGCCAAGGCAGCCAGTACTCCCATATTTACATATACCCAGAACATAACTCTCTTGGTTTTGATACCTGAAAGCTTTGCTGCCTTTTCATTACCGCCCAAAGCATAAACGTGACGTCCGGCTATGGTCTTCTGAGTAATGAATGTGTATATGACAATAAGAGCAACTATTAATATAAGAACTATCGGAATACCCTTATATGCTGCAAGACGTAAAGTTAAAAGATTCAAAGCAACTACTATTACTGCGATTTTAGCCAGGGTTATGGGTAAAGGAAGTGTTTCAAAGTTATATTTTTTCATGTTTTGAATGTTTTTATACTCCATGAAAATATAAACTAATGACAGAACGATACCCGTAGCAACCGCAATCATGTTTAATCCGGCAACCTTAAAGGTATCTGTGAGGAAAAAGCCGTTAGCCATAGCCTGGAAAGATTCCTGATATGGTGAAATAGTTTTTCCCTGAAGCAATACCATTGTTAACCCTCTGAACACCAACATACCCGCCAGAGTTACTATAAACGCAGGTATTCTGATATACGCTATCCAGAATCCCTGCCAGGCTCCAACCAGTGCACCGATTATCAGGCACAGTATAATAGCCGGAAAAACAGGCATTTTCATCTGAACCATTAAAATGGCCGATATGGCTCCAATAAAGGCAGCTACCGAACCTACCGACAAATCTACATTTCCCGTTAAAATTACCAGCAGCATACCTATTCCTAAAATAAGCACGTAGCTGTTCTGCAGTATAAGGTTAGTGATATTTAACGGCTTAAACAGTATTCCTCCGGTGAGAATCTGGAAGAGGACCATTATTATGACCAGAGCCAGAGCCATAGCATACTGACGTATGTTGTTTTTTATAAAAGATTTGAAATTATTCATTTATAACCTCCACGTGACATGTGTAAGCACGTCACTTACATATAAAGTAATGAAAAGTCGCTTGCGGTTTTTGATACGTGAAGTCAGCAATGCAATACCATTGTTTAATTTCACGCTTTTCAAGCTAGACCGCCCCCTTGGTGTGAGTCATTATACATCTCATAATGCTTTCCTGAGTGGCCTCTGAACGAGAGAGTTCACCTGCTATTTCGCCTTCATTTACAACGTAAATTCTGTCGCACAAGCCTAATAGTTCAGGCATCTCGGAGGATATTACAATAATAGATTTTCCACTGTCTGCCAGTTGGTTTATTATTGTATATATCTCGTACTTCGCACCAACATCTATACCACGTGTAGGTTCGTCAAGGATCAGGACATCGGGGTCAGTGAATATCCATTTACTTAATACTACCTTCTGTTGGTTACCTCCGCTCAAATTACCAGTCTTTTGCATTATACTGGAGGATTTGATGTTGAATTTTTTCCGGAAGTCCTCTGCTACAATGTTCTCTTCGTGCTCTCCAACTACGGAATTTTTACTAATCTTTTTCAGATTAGCCATTGAAATGTTATTTTTTATATTATCTATAAGAACAAGACCATAATTCTTTCTGTCTTCTGTCACATAAGCTATACCAGACTCTATTGCCTTACTTACATTTGATAAATCCACTGGTTTTCCTTTAAGTTTTATGGTTCCGGTAATTTTGCTACCGTAGCTCTTACCAAAAATACTCATTGCCAGCTCGGTACGCCCTGCACCCATTAGTCCAGCAAGTCCTATTATCTCACCACTTCTCAATTTCAGATTAACATTGTTTATTACCTTACGATCGTGTAACGGATGGGTTACATTCCAGTCTTCAACTTCCATTATGGTATCACCGATTTTCGGTTCTCTGTGCGGGAAACGATGGGACATGTCCCGGCCAACCATTCCTTTTATTATTCGATCTTCGGTAATTTCGTCCTTACCTTTTTCGAGAGTCTCAATTGTCTTTCCATCTCTAATAACAGTTATACGGTCTGATACCTTTTCAACCTCATTAAGCTTGTGAGATATCAATATTGAAGTAATACCTTTTTTCCTTAAGTCCATCAGCAAATCCAAAAGCTTGTTGCTTTCTTCATCATTCAATGCCGCAGTAGGCTCGTCAAGAATAAGCAGCTTGACATCCTTGGCCAACGCTCTTGCTATTTCCACCAACTGCTGTTTTCCAACACCTATGTTTGTTATGAGTGTATTTGGATTTTCATGCAATCCAACCAAAGATAATAATTCTTTTGTTCTTGTTGTAGTTTCGTTCCAATCAATAATACCGGTTCTCGCCTGTTCATTACCTAAAAACACGTTTTCTGCTATAGATAAATAGGGAATCAAGGCAAGTTCCTGATGTATTATGACTATACCAAGTTTTTCGCTGTCTTTGATTTCTTTAAATTGACATACATTAGAATCAAATATTATGTCTCCTGAATATGAACCATAAGGGTAAATACCGCTTAAAACATTCATCAGGGTAGACTTACCAGCACCATTTTCACCTACCAAAGCATGTATTTCTCCGCTTCTTACTGCCAAGTTAACATTATCTAGTGCTTTGATGCTAGAAAACGTCTTGGTTATTTTTTTCATTTCGAGTAATAGTTTAGACATTTTCTCAGCTCCCTATCCATAATAATTTTAGTTATAAAGTATACTGCAATTTATCACAGAGAGCGCCATCCTACCAACTGAGAGCTTTCGTCCAAGGTCAGTTTTGCAAAATGGCGACTCCGTTATTTTTACTATTTCATTATGCTTTATATTAATTTTAGGGGATGCTGTTACTGTAAATCAGCTTCTTTGTAGTATCCGCTGTCAATCAAAGTCTGCTTGTAGTTTGACTTGTCAACCGGAACCGGCTCACAAAGGTATGAAGGCACAACTTTCTTACCATTGTCATAAGTCTTTGTATCATTTACTTCAGGCTCTGAACCGCTGAGAACGGCATCAACCATCTTAACAGCCTTTTCGGCAAGAGTTCTTGTATCCTTGAAGATTGTTGAATACTGTTCATCTGCCATTATTGATTTAACAGATGCTACTTCTGCATCCTGTCCTGTAACTATTGGCATTTTCTTATCGCCTTTACCGTAACCGACACTCTTAAGGGCTGAAAGTATACCTATTGAAATACCGTCATAGGGTGACAATACACCATCAACCTTGTCAGTTGTATAGTTTGCACTTAAAATGTTCTCCATACGAGCCTGTGCTGTTGCAGCGTCCCAACGAAGAGTTGAAACCTTATCCATACCTACCTGCTTGCTCTTAACTACCAGAACACCTTTGTCGATAAGTGGTTGTAATACTGTCATTGCACCTTCATAGAAGAAAAATGCATTGTTATCATCAGGTGAGCCACCGAATAATTCGATGTTGAATGGTCCAGGCTTTGTATCAGCTCCTAAACCCTTTACAAGTGAAGTAGCCTGCTGTACACCAACCTTGTAGTTGTCAAATGTAGCATAATAGCTTACGTTTTCTGAATTTCTGATTAAACGGTCATAAGCTATAACCTTTACATCTGCATCTGCTGCTTTCTTAAGAACGTCTGTGAGAGCTGAACCGTCTATAGAAGCAATAACTAAAACCTTAGCTCCTTTTGATATCATATTTTCTATCTGAGCTACCTGGTTATCAATATTGTCTTCACCGTACTGTAAATCAACTGTATAACCTTTTGACTCAAGCTGCTTCTTCATGTTGTCGCCATCCTGAATCCATCTCTGTGAGGATTTTGTTGGCATTGCAACACCTACGAGTTTGCTTGTATCTTTTGTTCCACAAGCAGTAAAGCCTAAAGCCACTGAAAGAGTCATAACCATCGAAAGAGTACCTGCTATAATCTTTCTGAATTTCATTTAAACACTCTCCTTTTCCCGCAAACGTTTTCTTTTTTGTTCGTTTGCTTTCGTTTTGTAAATACATATTATCACCGCTATGTATACATGTCAATAAAATTGTGCATAATTTATAAAATATATATTTTTCATTGTTTTATTTTGTGCAGTTTTACCCATACCTTACCAATCAATCATTTTTTTCGTACTGTTTATGATTATTTATGTTTGATTTATTAATGAAAATGTATTTTTATTTGATTTTTTTGTTCATCCACACTGTTATATATATAGATTAAGCCACTGTATTTGTTGCTTTTAGTCCAAATATGTTTTATACTCAAAATATCTCTTTTCGATAAGTTTCATTTATTATGTTCTATTATGTGTATTAATCAGGAAAAAATAATTGAAACACATTAATACTAATTAAGGGAAGTATATATGTTTGCTATTGAGAGAATCAGAATAATAAAAAACTATTTACTTGAAAATAAGCAGGTTGAGGTTAATCAGCTGAGCCAGATGCTGGGGGTGTCAGAAGTCACTATCCGCAGAGATCTGGAGAAACTCGAAGGTGAAGAGTTTCTCACCCGTACCCATGGGGGAGCTGTGCTTGGAAGTGTAAGGGAAGCTACTTCAGACGGTGCAGAAGCCGATTTGTTTCAGGATCATTATGAAATATCAAAAATTGCAATCAAAATGATTAATGACGGCGATGTAATAATGCTGACAAATGGACCGATAAATCTGGAAATAGCCAGGCAGCTTTCCTCCAAGAATAGAGTAACAGTCCTCACAAACGATTTGAATATAGCCTCTCATATTCTTGAAGCACAGTCTGCCAAGGTTGTGCTTTTAGGCGGAGATATCGACTACAATACAAAGGCTGTATTCGGCACCTTGACCATCAACAATTTAAACAACTTTTATGTAAATCGATTATTTATAGAAGTTGATGGAATTTCAAATAATCTTGACCTAACGGTATCAAATATTGACATGGCTGCCTTTATAAAGGCAGCAGCCCAAAATGCCAATGAAAGAATTATTGTCTGTACCTCTGCGGGCTTTGAAAGGAACTCATTCTACAGGGCCGGATTGATTACGGATTTATGTGATAAACTAATAACAAATCATACATTGTCAGATCAACATAAAAATAATATTTTTAAAGCAAATATACAATTATTTACCTCTATAGATTTATTTGAAGGCAGAGTTTAATCTTCTTTTTCGGAGGTTGTCAGAAATATGGGAATTCCCAAGCTGGAAGTCAAAAATATTAGCAGGTACTTCAGTGACGCTTTTTCACTGTGCAATGTATCAATTGATTTATATCCGGGTGAAGTCCATGCCTTTATGGGTGAAAACGGTTCAGGAAAGTCCACTGTTATAAAAATAATCAGCGGTGTACTGAAACAGGACAGCGGTGTGATATTAATCGATAATTCTGCTGTTAATATAGATAGCGTGTCTAGTGCCAAACGGCATGGAATCCACTGCGTATGGCAGGACATAAATCTATATCCCAACCTTACTGTTGCAGAGAACATTTACATGGATCATCCGAATACCGAAAAAAGCTTTTTGGCCCGTAATCAATACAGAATGTTTCGTGAATGCAATGATATTTTCAACGAATTCGGTATAAATATTGACACCAGAGCAAAGGCAGGTCAGCTTGGCTTTGCTCAGAAACAGCTGGTGGAAATGGTCAAGGCGTATGTTTCAAATGCTCAAATCGTTATCTTTGATGAACCCTCCGCTGCCTTTACCTCAAACGAAAAGGACATACTTTATAGAATAATACGGGCTTTAAAAGTTAAAAACACAGCAATTCTATATATAACACATTTGCTGGATGAAATCGAGCTAATTGCTGACAGATTTTCGGTTATCCATCAAGGCAGGGTTATCGGAACTCAAACTGTCAGTAACACCTCCAAGGACGAAATTATCAGAATGCTAGCTGTCCCGGCCGAAAAAAACCGGTATCCCAAGTTGAATATTACACTTGGTAAGGTAATTATGTCGGTAAAAGATCTCAGTGCCGCAGATATTTTAAGCTCCATAAGCTTTGAACTGAGAAAATCCGAGATTTTGGGAATTACGGGTTTAATGGGTTCAGGCAGATCTCTGCTGGCTCAGTGCCTTTTCGGCATCACACCTGTTAAAACAGGAACCATTGAAATAAACGGACAGAAGCAAAAATTCTCCTCTCCAGAGGATGCAATAAGGAACGGTATTGCCTTACTGCCTGAGGATAGGGCCTCCAGCTCTATTTTTGGCTGCCTGAACCTGGAGAATAATGTAACCCTGTCCTCCCTGAAAAGATTTGAACAGTATAAATATCTGCACAATCAGATCATGACCGATGTAACAGATACATATATCAAGAAGCTGAGCATCAGACCGGGCAACCTTAACGACCTGCTGGAGAATTACAGCGGCGGCAATCAGCAGAAGGCTGCCGTAGCACGCTGGATGATGAGCCGTTCGAAAATATATATTTTGGACGAACCTACCCGCGGTGTTGATATAGCCTCCAAGACTGATATCTATAACTGTATGCTCGACCTTGTGTCAAAGGGTGCTTCAATTATCCTGATATCCTCTGATATTGAAGAAATACTTGGTATGTGCGACAGAGTCCTGGTTTTGGCTGAAGGTCAGATATCCGGTGAATTCCGGCGAAGTGAAGCCACAAAAGAAGCAATAATGTATAAAGCGACAATTAAAGGCAATCAATAAATAAAAAGTTTATGCAAATTTGCAGTTTTATAACGAACAGAGGCAAGGGTGCCCTTTGGAGACCATGGATATGCTCATCGCCTGAATACCAAATCGGTACAAAGGCTACCCTTTGTAGACATGCACCTAAATGAAGTGGTGGACATTTATTGCCTCGTTATATTATAATAGATATATGTATAGTACCCTCTATTGATAACGTA
>JAQSXC010000021.1 GCA_029266335.1 Eubacterium sp.
TTTCAATGTTCTGTTATACATACTTCAATGGTTCTCATAACTACAATAAAGTTCTGCCTACATGCTTAAAGGTTTGCCATACCTGCTTTAAAGTTTTGTCCTGTTTCTTCAAATATTTCTATTACTCCAGCTTCATAACCAGTTCCTTAAACACATTTCCACGCTGCTCAAAGTTCTTAAACATATCAAAACTTGTACTTGCCGGTGAAAGAATGACGCAATCTCCGGGGACTGCCTCACCGTGTGCTTTTGCTACAATTTCCTCGTAGGTATTACAGTGAATTATCTTAACTTCGCTTTCCACATCAGTCTGGTGCACATAATTATTATAAGCTTCCTCAATTCTTGGAGCCGTCGCACCAATGAGCAGCAAAACCTTAACCTTTTCAGCAATTATTTGTCCCATGGGATCATAGGGTATTCCTTTGTCTTTTCCTCCGGCTATCAAGATAACCTTGTTTTTGAAAGTTTTCAAAGCTGCGATTGTTCTGGACGGGCTGCTGTCTATAGATCCATTGTAGAACTTGATTCCATTTAGTTCTCTCACAAGTTCCAGTCTGTGCTCCACTCCCTTGAAAGTTACTGCAACTTTTCTTATTGAATCAGGTTTTACATAATCTATTGTAGCGGCAGTTGCTGCCATGTAATTTTCGACATTATGGGCACCGGGTATGATTATATCGTTAACATTTACTATTTCGATTTCTTCATCCTGTTTTTTTACGACAATCTTGTTGTTCTTAAATATTACACCCTTATCTAAACCTGCAACTCTTGAGAAATACAGATATTCACCTTTTGCTTCACCGGAAAATGCTTTTGTAATATCATTATCGAAATTTAGTATTAGTTTATCCCCGGATTTCTGATTCAGGAAAATATTTTTCTTTGCATCTATATACTCCTGTAAAGACTTATGAACATCCAGATGGTTGGGAGAAATATTGGTTATAACTGCAACTGACGGACTTTTGTTTATTGTCATCAACTGAAAGCTGCTAAGCTCCAGAACAACTTTGTCGGTTTCCCTGACTTCGTCGATCCTGCTAAGGAGAGGAGTTCCTATATTACCGCCCAGCCAGCAGTTATAACCCTCTTCAGTAAGTATTTTATATATCAGTGTTGTAGTTGTAGTTTTTCCATCACTGCCTGTCACTGCAAAAACCTGTGCAGGACACAAATCCAGAAATACCTCCATTTCTGAAGTAAGCTCTGCTCCATTTGCAAGTGCTTCAACCAATTCTGGTACATCGGGTCTCATTCCTGGAGTCCTGAAAATAAGATCAAAACCTTTCAATCTTGTTAAGTATTCATTACCCAGGCTATATTTGACAGGAAGCCCATTCAGCTCCTGATAAGCATCTCTCAAGTTTTCAGAAGTATTTTTATCAAAAGCGGTAACATCAACACCTATATTTATAAGATATTTGATCAAGGGAATATTGCTGATACCAATCCCTAATACAGCTACCTTCTTGTCTTTAATATCCTTCTTAAACTGCTCAAGCTTGCTATTCATAAATTTCCTCCTTAAAATATTAAATTTACTATTGATTTACCAAAACATTTATAGTAAAATACATATGCGGTTCAAGTTTATGCGGATATGGCGGAATTGGCAGACGCGCATGATTCAGGTTCATGTGAGAGAAATTTCATGCAGGTTCAACTCCTGTTATCCGCACCAAAAGAGTTTGAAAATTATATTTTCAAACTCTTTTATTTTTTCTTACACCCTGAGTGTTTAATGACATATTAAACTTCTTGTATATATCATTTTTTGCTTCTTCAGTAAAATAAATCAGCACATTCCGGCATACGATCAGGTCCATTCCTGAAGGATAAGTATCTCTTAATAAATTGAACTGTTTAAATTCAACACAATTCTTTACTTCGTCTTTTATTTTAAAACTGTCTCCAATTACAGTGAAGTATTTTTCCCTCATCTCCTTTGGAAGATTCTCCAGGCTTTTAGAGGTATAAACGCCATTCTGAGCCTTTTCTAGCGCACCCATATCAATATCTGTTGCCAGAATTTTTATAGAGCTGAGAGGCAATATCTTATTTAATACCATAACAAGTGTATATGGCTCATCTCCTGTTGAACAGGCAGAACTCCAGATATTGATTTTTCTGTTTTTATTTAGAAGGAGCGGGAATATTTCCTTTTCCAGCACAGCCCACTGATCCGGATTACGGTAAAATTCCGACACATTTATTGTCAGATAATTTATAAATTCCTTAAATAAATCCTTATTTTCTTTTAATGCATGCACGTAATCCTTATATGTATTAAAGTTATTTTTCTTAATTAAAGCATCAATTCTTCTCTTCATTTGTTTTTCTTTATAGAGAGTCAGATTTATTTTGGTCATTTTAAAAATTTCTTCTTTAAAACCCTCATAATCCATAATTTATCCTCCTTGTAATAGTATATTCCTTGTTGGGTTCAGTTAATGTTAATCTTCATTGCTGCATCAGGATAAATTAAGCAATTTTTTGCAGAGCATAACATTCAATGAAAATTATTTAGTATAAAGTACAATTATTTCTGAAACCAAATTTGGGTTGATAAATGTAATATCTTAATCTATACATAAAAAGAGCTTTATCTGAATTTTTTCAGATATTTAAATAAAAGGATGTACCAAGGTACATCCTTTATAAAGCATTAGGTTAAATAGAAAATTCTCGGCATTAGAAAAATTTTCTTATCTTGTATTCAACAGATTAATAATTATTGGTTATCCAAATCTGTCAAGCTTTCACCGATTGTATTGGTCATTTCTTCCTTATGCTCGGTAGGTATTTCTTCACCATCTTCAACAACAGCTTCTTCCTTCTTTGCACCTACAGGATCTATAGGATTAACTTCTTTGATGCTGAGGCTGATTTTTTTGGCTTCAATATCAAGTTCAGTTATTTTAGCTTCAACCATCTGTCCAACCTTCAGAACATCACCAGGTTTACCTAAACGAACTGAAGAAATCTGTGAAATATGAACCAAACCGTCAAGGCCCTGCTCTACTTCAACGAAAGCACCAAATGGTACAAGTCTTACTACCTTACCGGTAATAACGTTACCAACCTGATATTTTTCTGCTGCCTTGTTCCATGGATTGTCGTCCTGTTTCTTGTAGCCAAGAGAAATTCTCTTCTTGTCCCTGTCAAATTCAATAACTGATACGATTATTTCATCTCCAACCTTAACTACTTCAGATGGGTGCTTGATCTTATTCCAGGAAAGCTCGGACAAGTGAACAAGTCCATCAACTCCGCCGATATCAACAAATGCTCCGAAATCCATCAAACTCTTAACAACACCCTTATAGGTCTTACCAGCTTCGATATTGTTCCAGATCTCACTTGATGCTGTTTCCTTATTCTTTTCAATCAGAACTCTGGAAGATCCAACAACTTTTCTCTTCTGCCTGTTAACTTCTATAATTTGAACCTGTAAAACCTGTTTTACAAATTCAGAAAGATCTTTCACGAATCTGTCACTGATTTGTGATGCAGGAATAAATACTTTTACTCCGCTTGAATTACCTATTACACCGCCGTTAACCTTTTCGGTTATTTTAACGGTAACAGGCTTCTTTGTTTCATATGCGCTTTCAATAACATCCCAGCCCTTGACAGCATCCACTTTCTTCTTGCTTAGAACAACATTGCCTTCGCCGTCATTAACTCTTACAACAAAAACGTCAATTTCATCTCCTACCTTAAGTGATTTTTCAGGATTAAAGTCCGGATCATCTGAAAATTCATGCATTGGAATTATTCCATCAGATTTGAAGCCCAAGTCTACAAATACTTCACTCTGATTATATCCGATAATTCTTCCTTTAGTAATCTGACCTGTTGTCAATGTTACAAGAGAGCTCTCGAATGCATCGGCAAAGCTCATTTCAAAATCCTGTTTATCTAATTCACTCATTTTATGAATAACCTCCTTGATTACCCAGTCAGGTGTTGACGCCCCTGCAGTAATACCAATTTTTTTAATTTTTTTTATATCAACCGGTGGAATGTCACTGGCTGTTTGTATTTTGTAAGTACTTTCACAATTTGCCTTGCAGATTTCATAAAGTTTATTGGTGTTTGAACTATTATGTCCACCTATAACCAAAACCATATCAACTTCCTTTGAAATCTTCTCGGCTTCAACCTGTCTTTTGTCTGTCGCATTACATATTGTATCAAATTTTATAACATTTTCAAACCTTTTATTTAAACTCTTTATAATTTTTTCCCATTTTTCACGAATAAATGTAGTCTGAGCAACTACACATATCTTTTTTTCTATACCAGGCAGGTTGTTAACCTGTTCTTCTGTTTCTATTATATACGCTGTATTCTTACACCATCCGTTTATTCCGATTATTTCTGGATGATTCTTGTCTCCTATTATTATTATCTGATATCCGTCATTATATTTTTGACTGACCAGTTTTTGAATTTTTTCAACATAGGGGCAGGAGGCATTTACTACATCTAAACCTCTGTGCTTTAAGTTATTTAATGTATCCGGTCCAACGCCATGGGCCCTGATTACCACCTTGGCCGGCGAATAAGCCTGTTCAGGTTCATCAATAGTAGTGACACCATGTTGGGTCAGTTTGTTAACAACTTGTTCATTGTGTATAATGGGACCCAGGGTATATATCTTTTCATTTGATTTGGTAGCCAGATCAAACACTATTTTAACAGCATTATTAACTCCAAAGCAGAACCCTGCAGTATTTGCAATTATTAATTCCATAAAAACATCCTTTAAAAATGGGTGAATTCTTCATTTCACAAAAATTATGTTTACCATCATATTATGATTAAAGCATATTATGATCAAAGCATAATTCATATATATTAACAAAGTCTACCTTTGTATGTAAAACTAAGATTTTGATATATTTGAATAATTTTCATAAAAATACAATATTTTATCTACAACCTCATCTATACAAAGTTTCGTAGAATCGATTTCAATAGCATCCGGAACCTTTTTCAGTGGAGCAAAAGCTCTTGAACTGTCATTATTATCTCTGAACAGCATTTCATCCCTTACCTGTTCCAAACTAACAGTCTGCCCCTTTTGTATAAGTTCTTCATATCTTCTTCTGGCTCTTTCCTCTACCGAAGCAGTCAGGAATATTTTAAGATCGGCATTGGGAAGCACATATGATCCTATATCTCTTCCATCCATTACTACATCCTTGTCAGCAGCAATCCGTCTCTGCAGCTCTACCATTTTAAGCCTTACTTCAGGAAATACCGCAACGTTGGAGGCACCGACAGATACTTCGGCAGTTCTGATAGCTTCTGAAACATCAACACCATCCAGATATATTTTCTGCAGATTGTTATCATGAGATATGGTTATATTGAGATTATCCATCATTAAGGCAAGTTCTTGCTGATTATTGGTATCAATTTCACTTTTAATCGCTTTTAAGGCAACCGTTCTGTACATTGCTCCCGTATCCAGGTATATAAATTCCAGTCTGGCTGATACTTTTTTTGCTATAGTGCTTTTACCTGCACCGGCAGGTCCGTCAATGGCTATACTTCTTGGCATCACTTTCTCCTCGAGTAACTTTTTTATGTATACTATTTATTTCGTCTGTAAAAATATTTTTTTTCAGGTATTACTTTGTCAGATCAGGCCTCAATACGGCTGCACCCTTTAAGTATACATGATTTATCTCATTATTTCCTTTAACAGTATTAAAATGCACCAGAACCCTTATGCACTGTCTCAAACTTCCCGGTACATCAATTTCATTGGTACACATGAGTGAGACATCCGTCAAGCCGATTTCCCTTGCTGCAACAGCCGGAAAGACTGCGTTCAAATCACCGGTTGTTGTAAATATGATACTGATCAAATCTTCCGCCTCTACATTATTTCTTTTTATTATTTCAACAAGCAGTTCTCTCGTTCCTTCAAGTATTGCTTCTCTAGTATTTTCCGGAACAGTTATAGCTCCGCGTATGGCCCTGACCACCATAAAACTTCCTCCAGTGTATATAATTATAAATATTATAAGAGTCAAATGTAACTTAAGGTATTACTAATCTTATAAATGTTCAAACAACTCTATGGCCCAAGCCGATTGAGACTTCATTCAAGTTGAGCAATCCTATGCCAAAAAAAACTGCAACACTTATGTGGTCCTTATATCTGGCTATACCGATCTTACCGCCTACATTTAATCCTATTGCTTTTGGCATTATCTGAGAAATTGCTTCTCTTGTAGCACCTGCAACAGCTCCCTGTTCAGCATGGCTTTCGGATATGACGCCCTCTCTTTTAGATGAAACCACAGCCCTTTCAACGATCTTCATTACTGATGTAATGAATTCTCCTCCATAATCCACAGCTGCAGATTGTATACCAATCTGGTTGAATTCGGTCTGAAGTTTCTTTTCAGAAATTCGGTCATTTGTCAGTGCTATTCGTATTGCAGCGCTCGCAATATCTTTACTACCGTACTCGGTCATATTAAGTACCACTAGCCTTTCACGCTCACAAAACTTAATAAAGATAATACACACCTGCCGTGAGCCAGACAAGGCATGAAGGGAACTTTTTTCACCACTCTTTCACACTATTATGCAAAAAATTGAGGTGACACCCTGATTTCGACGGTACTGATTAGTTTAACATTCTTTCATACTAATCTCCATTCGAAAAAAAACCTATACAAAATATTATATAGGTTTTTAATTTATAAAACAATCTTTAGTTTGCTCATATGTCAGTTTATCTGAACCTTAACAAGCCTTTTAATATTATTTTCTATGTTTGCTACAGCATTTTTGCATTTACTGTCTATGTTTGTTGTTATTGATTCTACCTTGACAATATGTCCCGTAATACTTTGGCTTCCGTCAATCTCAACAACATCTCCATCCTTGACATTAATAATCATTTCAGTGCTGTCAAACTGAGCCACACCATCTCCGTTAACAAGTATACGTAATGTTGGGTCAGCTTCCTCACCAATCATTTTTAAAGTCATTTGCCCCTGGGTATACAGGTATTCATCGCCATTCAAAGGCATTCCGATACTCTTATCGTTCAGGTTCAGCATATTCCTTAAGGAAGGTACTGCCAGCACCAACTGAACTAAAAGCAATATTACAAAACACAAAATGCATATACTGAATAGAATATTTTCAAAAGCAGTATTTTTCTCTTTATTTTCAGAATCTTTTTTGAATTTGAAAACTTTAATACTCATGTCCATAATTCCCCCTAAGCATTTAACTGACTGAAAATATCAGTTATTGATAATATGCTCAATTTTGAGGTGGAATAGTCATCATTTCCTAAATTGACAGGAGTATTTATATATTAATGCTATTTAACAGTTCATACCTGCAAGATAACCGGTTGAAAAAGCAATTGTAAGGTTAAACCCTCCGGTGTAGGCATCCACATCAATCAGTTCTCCTGCAAAATAAAGACTTTTTATCTTCTTTGATTCCATGGTGGAAGGATTAATTTCATTTATTTTAATGCCTCCGGCAGTTACAATTGCTTCCTTGATAGGCCTTGTTGCTATAATAGAAGCTTCAAGGTTTTTCAACAGTGAAACCAGCCTTTTTCTTTCTTCCTTTGTTATCTGGTGAACAGGCTTAAACTGATCGATGGCTGATAATTTAATTATTACCGGAATCAGCTTTTGCGGCAGCAGCTCATCAAGAGAATTTTTAAACTGCTTTCTGGAATACTTTTCAAAATCACGTTGTACACGTTCATCCAGTTTTTCTTCAGTAAGGGCAGGCTTTAAATCTATAACCAGACTTATATCCTTGAAATCATATGAAAGCAGATGCCTGCTTGCACTTAATATCACCGGGCCTGAAACTCCAAAGTGTGTAAATATCATCTCTCCGAAGTCGTTATATATTTCTTTCCCTTTGCCGTTTCTGAAAGCTACCGATATATTTTTAAGAGATAACCCCTGCAGCTCTCCAATCCACTCATCCTCTGTCACCAAAGGTACAAGAGACGGCTTCAGAGGTGTCACAGTATGTCCAATTTTCCGTGCCATTTCATAGCCGTCACCTGTGGAGCCTGTCCCAGGATAAGACATACCACCAACTGCCAGAATTACCGAATCGGCGGCCATACTGGTTCCATCCTGTAATTCAACACCCTTAACACAGTCGTTTTCAATGGCGAGCTTTTTAACTGCAGCATTAGTCACAATATTGACATTATTATTCTTTAAGAATTTCATAAGTACAGCTACAACATCTTTTGCCGAATCAGAGGCAGGAAAAACTCTTCCTCCCCGTTCTACTTTAGTTTCAAGACCAAGTTCGTTGAAAAAGTTAATCAGATCCTGGTTTGAGAATGTATAAAAAGCGGAGTATAGAAAATTTCCGTTACCGGGTGTGTTTTCGATCAAGCCCTCGATATCTGTATCATTTGTGATGTTACAGCGACCTTTCCCTGAAATCAAAAGCTTCTTTCCCAAACGGTCATTTTTCTCCAGCAGTATTACATTATTTCCTCTATGCGCAGCAATGCCTGCAGCCATAATGCCTGCAGGCCCTCCTCCTACTACTATTACTTTTTTTGTATCCATAAATTTCTTCACGCAATTCCTTCCATTTTACTGGTACAAATATAACACCAAATAATTTAATTGTAAATTTGAAAAACAGGTATATCAGGCTGTTTAAAGCTTTTCACTATCTAAACCGTCATCTTTTTCATAAACCTGATATTCATCCCAAATTTTTTCAAGCTTCTCAAATGTATTATACACTTCATTTTTTCGTCTCATTCCAATTGCAACAATCAGAGCATTTATCAGGCTCAAAGGTGCAACCAGAGAATCTACAAAGGACGCCATATCGCTTCTTGCCAGAAGTGATAAATCCGCACTTTGAGCAACAGGTGATTCCGCGCTGTCGGTCAGAGCAATTGTCTTAACACCTTGATTCTTGGCAAACTGCATGGCTTTAATAGTTCTTTTGGAATAGCGCGGGAAGCTGATTCCAATGACCACATCGCCCTCCTGGGCTCGTATTATCTGTTCAAACATCTCACTCACACTGGTTGTATGGACAAGTCTTACATTGTCAAAAATCAAATTGAAATAAAAACCAAGAAAACTTGCAAGAGGCGCCGAACTTCTGACTCCCAAAATATAAATCCTCTTGGCGTTCAATATTGTCTCAACTATTGAGTTAAAGTCAGAATTATCAATCTGTTCAAGGGTTATTTTTATTTTATCCATATCCGCCTGCAGGACACTTTTTAAAATATTGTCCTCATTAATTCTGTTTGAAGAAACCTCTATTCTCTGAACAGCAGTCAGCTTACTTTTAATAAGCTCCTGAAGCACTTTCTGGAGCTTGGGATAACCGTCAAAGCCAAGCTCTATTGCAAATCTCACAACGGTAGATTCACTGACACCGACTATTTCGCCGAGCTTTGCAGCCGTTACATAGGCTGCTTTATCATAATGGTTAACAATATAGTTGGCTATAAGCTTCTGGCCTTTGCTGAAGTCATCATA
Organism: Eubacterium sp.; assembly: GCA_029266335.1. Lineage (GTDB taxonomy): Bacteria > Bacillota > Clostridia > Acetivibrionales > DSM-1351 > Ruminiclostridium. Next base: position 9,543 of record JAQSXC010000021.1, read on the forward strand.
TTTTTGCTGAATGATATTTATCAAGTCATTTTTTTGGTTATTCATAAAACCTCCAAGTAGTGTATCGATTAATAAAAAAAACTAATAATAAATAGTTCTTTTTGTAAAATATATACTATAATATTACCTTTTTGCAGGATAAAAATCAAGTACTTGCATTTTCACCCCTGACTCTTCAAATAATCCATATAAGCTGCCTCCATAAGAATATAAAATGCCTGAATTTCAGGGGCTGTTGCAGGAGCATTAAAGTCGGGGAACCCGCAGGAGCCTTGAATCAAACCGCTTTCATCCACTCTTTCATAAGCTGCAGTACGCATTTTGTCAGCCTGCAGGACATACTCAGTATCAAGCCAGTTATTAGTTACTGCACGATATATTGTATAACTCAGCATTTGTGCTGCATTTGAATCTACAAAACTGCAGGGGTCATCGATTATGTCGTGAAACAAACCATTTTCACATTGATAGTTCAAGCAGCCATCTATAACTTCCTTCAGATGTCCAATTAGAAATTCCTTTTCCTCCTGCATATTTTCAGGAAGTTCCTTCAAAACTCTGACTATCCCAGAAGCTGCCCAGCCATTTCCCACACCCCAGTGAAGCTCTCTTGAAAAACAGCCTGAATAGTCATCCCATTGATGAGAGTATAGGTTTTTATCGGCATTAAAGAGATATTTTCTGTAGCCTTTTACCTGCTTTACTGCTTCTTGCTGTTTACCGGCTACAGCTAAAAATGGAGGTGCCATATAAACAGAATCTACCCAGAATCTCCCCTCATTCTCATTATGATAAATTATCCCGTCCCGTGATTTAGGTGCCCTGTAAAGTAAGTAATCCAACATTTTTTGTGCTGCAACCTTAAATTTATCCTCTCCGGTAATTTTTGCTGCTGCAAGCACTATTTCCCCGTTAGCAGCAGGATCGGTGGCAGCGCCCCTCTCATACTTCATCCCGAGCCTACCGTCCTTATATTGATTTGTCACCGCTTCCCTTGCCATAAGAACGGTAGTTTCCAGGTCTCCGATTTCATAAAAGGCCTGGGCTGTAACTCCCTGTTCCCAGGGCCAGCGCTGCATAGCCAGGGTTGCTTTTTTTACTTTCTCCAGCATTTCTTTCCGGTTCATAATATCTCTCCTTATGTCGAAATATTTTAATCTCTTCACCCATAAAAGCTAAAGTATTAAAGACTCCTGCAAAAATTATTTCCCGTTTCAACCTATTGGATATAAACTTTTTCAATAAAAACATTATATTTCCAGTATGCTGAAAAATAAATTGACTGTCAATTTTATTGACATATAAATATTAAAAAGTACCAATACTAAGGTACGATTAAATAATAAAACTATTAAATAACGGGGTATTTATGATTCAGATAGATGACGCAGGAAGCGGTAGTTTTGTGGGTGGGACCTGTATCGGATTTTATCGTCCGGAAACTAATGAATACTATTTTGATATTATACCGGTTGAATTATATAGTACAGATAATTTTAAGAAAAAACTTTACCTGGATTGTGTAGTTGAAATATCTGAAAAGGCCTTTGCAGCCCTGAAGGTAAATCAGCACGAAACCATTGAAATCTGCCGGGGTTATATGTTTGAAAAGTTGAAGCCCTGGCTGACCGGAAATGGCTTCTGCTGGTATGTAACACAGATAACCGGCAGAATTCAGGAAGTGGTTGAGAAAAATTTTGAGCTGTATTCAATAAAATTAGGGCTGCCGGCAGAATATATCAAATATACCCGTTACCCCTTTCATTTTCATAAGCTGCTGAGGTGGGTGCTGTCAGACTATGCTAATAGAATTTCCCTGTGCAAAGTTGGATGGAAGAGCTGGCAAAAGCTGAAAAACATATCTCCGTCGATCTCTTATGCTAAAATGGAGCATACAAATTATTATTGCCTTAAGTGCGGAAAGCGCATAAAAAAGGGCTCTAATGTGGCTGTCATGGAATTTTTCAGTAATCAGCGCAATTTTATATATCTGCATAAGGGTTGTGAAGCAGCTGCTCATAAAGTAGTGAGTTCTTCATAAAATTAATCCGTTAAATTACCGGCAAATTCCACAGTACCCTTCTTCACCCCAAAAATCCAACACAAAATATCTGAAAACTATCCAAAGTAAAATACCTGAAAAATATTGACAGATTATACATGTTAAGTTATACTGAACATGTTCAAATTACGTTCAATTTTATTAGGAGGATGCAATGAACAGTGGCGATCAGGATGCAAAAGAAAGAATTATAAAAGCAGCAGCAGAAATACTTGATGAAGTCTATGATGTAGATAAAATTACTGTTCGACAGGTTGCTGAAAGGGCCAATGTAGGAATCGGTCTTATAAACTATCATTTTAAAAGCAAGGATAATTTATTGGGTGTGGTTGTTGCCAATATGATGGCTGAAAAAGCTGTCGGCTTTATCACTCCAGGAAATTATTCCGATTTTGAGCCTGTGACTAAGCTCAAAGCAATGCTGAAAGAACTGTATTCTTTTGGATCTCAATATGAGAAATTAAATCAATTTACAATAATGAAAGGTATACAGAGTGGAGATATTCAGACACAGCTTTTTATAATACCCGTGCTTAGAGAAATATTCGGAAACAATGCCGACGAAATGCATTTACGGATTCTTGCAATGCAAATTATTTTACCTCTTCAGGTCACTGCCCTTTGTCCATCAGCCTTTAAAATCTATAGTGGAATTGAATTACATAATGAAATTCAGCGTAACAACTTTATTGATAATTTAATTAATAACCTGGTAAAAGAAAATAAATAAATTTATTTTGTGAAGAAATGAGGGGGCAACATGAAAGTCTTTTCTCTTATAATTGCCGTTATTACCGGCTTGCTATTATTTTCAACGATTGTATGCGGCTTATGGATCAGAGCTAACAAGATAACAGATGTCAGTTCCATAAAATTTCACATGAATATCGGGATAGCATCAGTAATATTTGGTTTCATAACAGTCATACTGCTGATAATGTATGCTGTAAAATCTTGACCTGTTCAAGTAACAACAAACAGGAACCCTGCCCCAGATACTGATATTTCGTGTCTGGGGCAGGGTTCCTGTCTTGCGGGATTTTTTGGGATTTATATATTTCGTCTTACAAATATTAATTTATTTATTATGTCAGCTAACTACCAGTTATAGCTTTGTTCTGAATCTTTCAAGCATTCCGTAGAGACCCCATCTGTTCTGGTTATTCAATCTTGAGATATTGCCTACAGCATACTGTCTGCCGTCTCTGGCACCCATATCGGCTACTACTGCAGATATGGCAGCAACAACTTCAGGATTTATACCTTCAGCCTTTGGCTGCGTGGCCACAGCAGCTTTTTCTCTGTCTTCAATCCTCTGCTTGAAGAATTTCTCTGCAACCTGTGGAAGCATTGCATAGGAAAGAATGTCCTCATCCTGCTCAATATATTCTTTAGCTGTTTCCTTTATCTTGTCAAGTTCAGGCTCAATAAGATCTGCAGGCCTGCAAGTGATAGGCTTTTCCTCACCAAGAATCCTGCTGCGTATTTCTTCACTGATTGGAGCAGGAGTTTTACCATATTCACCTTTGACAATACCTTTTGATTCCTTTGGAACCATCTTGTACCTTTCTCCGGTAATAACATTAAGCACTGCCTGTGTTCCAACAATCTGGCTGGTTGGTGTTACCAGAGGAGGATAACCGAAGTCTTCACGCACCCTTGGTACTTCCTTCAGCACTTCTTCAAACTTATCAAGAGCATTTGACTGCTTTAGCTGTGAAACAAGATTGGAAAGCATGCCGCCGGGAACCTGATAAATCAGAGTATTTACGTCAACTCCCATAACCTTCACATCCAGGAGTCCGCTTTCAATATATTTTTCCTTAAGTGGTCTGAAATAATCAGCAATTTCACTAAGCCCGGCAAGATCCAAACCTGTGTCAAAAGGAGTATCCTTCAGTGTTGCAACCAAAGGTTCTGTGGGCGGCTGTGAAGTTCCCAGCGCCATAGGTGATATAGCGCAGTCTACAACATCAACCCCTGCCTCAATAGCCTTGAGATAGGTCATTGATGCAACACCGCTGGTGTAGTGGGTATGCAGCTGTATTGGTATTTTAACACTTTCCTTTAAGGCCTTGACAAGTTCAAATGCCTGATATGGAACCAGCAGTCCTGCCATATCCTTTATACAGATTGAGTCTGCACCCATGCTTTCAAGCTGTTTTGCATCCTTAACAAAGAGTTCCAGGCTGTGAACCGGACTTATTGTGTAGCATATACACCCCTGAGCATGGCCGCCTTCCCTTTTACAAGCTTTGATTGCTGTTTCTATATTTCTGGCATCGTTTAAGGCATCGAATATTCTCATAATGTCCATTCCGTTTGCAATGGCTTTCTGAACGAAATATTCAACCACGTCATCTGCATAATGCTTGTATCCAAGAAGATTCTGACCTCTTAACAGCATCTGCAGCGGGGTTTTCTTTGCTACATCCTTTATTTTTCTGAGTCTGACCCAGGGATCTTCATTCAAAAATCTCATAGATGCGTCAAAAGTAGCTCCACCCCATGCTTCCAGTGAATGATAGCCTATATTATCAAGTTTTTCAACAATAGGAAGCATATCTTCAGTTCTCATTCTGGTAGCTATAAGTGACTGATGTGCATCTCTTAATACTGTCTCAGTAATTCTTACTCCCATAACTATCTCCTCTTCCACTCTATTCAAGTACAGTCCGGTTAAGCTATGGTCACCATAACTTCACCGGCAGTAACGGATTTACCTGCTTCTACGTTCAATGCTGCAACCTTACCGTCGGCGGGGGAAACAATTTCATTTTCCATTTTCATGGCTTCAAGTATCAATAATACCTGACCCTTTTTCACTGTTTCTCCGGCAGCAACCTTCACTTTAAGAACTGTTCCCGGCATTGGAGCAGCTACGTCACCGGCACTTGCAACTGCCGGTTGTGTTGTCTTTACAGCCTGTTGTCCTGCTGCCGCTCTTCCTTTTGGCTTTGCAGCAACAGGTGCCGCAGGTGCACTTGGTCCGCCTATTTCCTGTACCTCAACCTCATACGGGGTCCCATTAACTTTAATTATATATTTACTCATAGTAAATCCCTCCATAAAACTGAATTTCGCAATACTTTTTACGTGCAAACTCAAAATAATCTAACTTGTATTTTTTTGAAATAAGATGTAATTAAGGCTTACATCAGCGGCGTTTCAACGAGGCGGGAGGTATACTCGCCGTCTGAAAACCTGAGCGGAACCCGCCACTTGTAAAAGCGGGAGACATTTTCCGCCTCGTTATAACTTTATATTAAAGCGGAATATTACCGTGCTTCTTGGCAGGTCTGTTTTCCCTCTTTGTACTCAACATTTCAAGAGCCATTATAACTTTTGCTCTGGTTTCCGATGGTTCTATAACATCATCTATATAACCTCTTGCAGCAGCAACATATGGATTTGAGAATTTATCCCTGTATTCGGCAATTTTCTCTTTTCTTGTCTCTGCAGGGTTTTCCGATGCAGTGATATCTTTTTTGAAGATGATATTTGCAGCTCCGTCGGGACCCATAACAGCTATTTCAGCTGAAGGCCAGGCAAATACCATATCTGCACCGATAGTTTTGCTGTTCATAGCTATATAAGCTCCACCGTAAGCTTTTCTCAATATAACATTTACCTTTGGAACAGTTGCTTCCGAGAAAGCGTAAAGCAGCTTTGCACCATGTCTGATTATACCGTTATGCTCCTGAGCAACACCTGGCAGGAATGCAGGTACGTCGGTCAAAGAAAGCAGCGGAATATTGAAAGCGTCACAGAAGCGAACAAAACGAGCTGCTTTGTCAGCTGCATTCATATCAAGTGAGCCCGCCATTATCTTTGGCTGATTTGCTACTATTCCAATTGATTTTCCGTTCAGTCTTCCGAAGCCGATGATTATATTCTGGGCGAACGCTCCATGGATTTCCATGAAATCACCGTCATCAACAATTTCTTCAATTATCCCGTACATATCATAAGGTTTGTTTGATTCTTCAGGAATTATCTCATTCAAGCTTTCAATTATTCTGTTCGCACTGTCAGCCGTTCCATAATAAATAGTATCTGAAACATTATTGTCAGGTATGAAGCTGAGCAACCGCTTAATATCTTCGATACATTCTTCTTCACTTGCTGATTTGAAGTGAGCAACACCGCTGACTGCAGTATGAACATCGGCACCTCCAAGCTTTTCAACTGATACATCTTCTCCAGTTACAGATTTTATAACCTGAGGTCCTGTGATAAACATCTGACTTGTGTTTTCAACCATAAATATGAAATCAGTTATAGCCGGTGAATAAACTGCACCTCCCGCACATGGTCCCATTATAACTGAGATCTGAGGGATTACACCTGATGCAAGAGTATTTCTGTAGAAAATATCACCATAACCCGAAAGTGCATCGAGACCTTCTTCTATACGTGCTCCGCCTGAATCATTTATTGCCAGGAAGGGAGCTCCCATTTTCAGCGCCATATCCATAACTTTTGTTATTTTCTTTGCATGCATTTCTCCAAGTGATCCACCTATAACGGTGAAATCCTGAGATGCAACAAAAACTTTTCTGCCGTTGACAGTGCCGTATCCTGTAACAACTCCATCACCTGCAAGCTTTTTCTTCTGCATTCCGAAGTCAAAACATCTTGATTCTATAAAGGCATCTATTTCAACAAAGCTGCCTTCATCGAACAACAGATCAATTCTTTCTCTTGCTGAGAGCTTTCCTTCGGTATGTCTCTTTTCAATCTTATCCTGTCCACCGCCCAGAGCGATAGAAGCTTTCATACTTTTTAAGCTCTCAATCTTTTCTTTTTGTGACATATAAACCTCCTTCATGATATCAAACACGAAACTAGAGAGATGAAAAATTTCCTCGTCAATAATTTCTTCAACCTGCAATTGATTTATCACCAATATATATTATTAGTTATTATTACCTAGTAATAATTATATATTACCAAAAAAAGTGTGTCAATAGAGCTAACTATTATTGCCAATCTAGTTATTATTGCCAAATCGTCACCTTTTTTTACCAATTTTATTCAATTAATTTCCAGCGTCCTTAGTACAGAGCCGCTTGATCCAGGCCTTATAGAGTTTGGAGGCATTTTCCACCGAAGACGCCTTTATTATTATGAATAATCCAGTTATACTTTATGTAATGCTTTCGAAGGTTTAATAAATAAGCCTTATATAAGTATTTGGTTTATGAGAACATGCAATCATAAGTTTTACAGCAAGTCATATTTCCCCCACTGAAAAAATGAACATGGTACGAAATCTATAGAGAGGAGTGAAGCATCGTTGACTATATTACATATATTTAATAAATCACGACGAAAATCCGAACCTCTTGGAGATATCATTAAAAATATAAAAAATGGGGATTCAGAATTAAGAAATAAATTTATAAATGATTATAACCCGTTTATTATAAAGGTAGTTTCCAAAGCAACCGGAATGTTCGTGGATTTGGAGAATAGTGAAGAGTACAGCGTTGGCCTTCTTGCTTTCAACGAAGCCATTGATTGCTTTGACGAGAATAAGAATGCCGGTTTCTTAAGCTTTGCCGAAACCGTTATTAAGAGACGTATTATAGATTATAAAAGAAGAAACTCCAAATACAGCAAGGTCTTCCCGCTTTCATTCTTCGAAAGGCAGGACGAGGAAGGCAGTACCTCCTTTGAGGAGAAATTTTTTGTAGTAGATGCCTCCTCCCAGTTCGATAATATTGAAACAAAAGAAGAGCTTGCAAGTTTTATTAAAAGACTGGATTCTTTTGGAATAGAATTAAAAGATCTTGTCAGGAGTGCTCCTAAACACATGGATTCCAAGAGGCTGGCCATCAAAATCGCCAGAGTGCTTTCAGAAAACAATGAACTATCGGAAAAACTTGAAAGAAAGAAAACCATACCAATGATGGACCTGCTGAAATTGGTGGAGGTTAATCATAAAACTATAGAAAGAAACAGGAAATTTATAATTTCCGTTTATATTATTCTTGGCAGTAAGCTTGAAACTCTCAAGGGATATGTTCAAAGTGTTGAGAAAGGCGGTAAATAAAATGATTGAATTCAAGGGTTCTATTTTGGAACTCAACAATAAACAGGCCATAGTTTTGACTGATAAATGTGAATTTATTTCAATAAAACGTTTGCCTGAAATGTTTGTAGGACAGCAGCTGGCATTTAAAAAATCAGATATAAAAAGACGGACAAAAAGCTACATTAGATATGCTGCTCTGATTGCAAGCATATTTGTACTTGCCCTCATTTCACTCCTCTATTTTCAAGTGTACAATACCAATACCGTATTTGCTTATATAGATGTAGATATCAATCCAAGCCTTGAGTTTAAAATTGACAATAACTCCAACGTCCTTGGCGTCAAAGCCTTAAACTCAGATGCCAGGACATTATTAAAAGAGCTGCAGCTTAAAAAAATTCCTGTTAAAGAAGCTATCTCCAAAGTAATAGAAGCGTCAAAAGAACTTGGCTTTATTAGTACTGAAAAAAATAATGAAGTGCTGGTATCCGCTACATTAGAGTCAGAACAAAGCAATAAATCGAATACCGACAAGGATAAAACCTTGGATACAATTCTTTCGGATATAAAAACAATTTCAGTTCAGGTGGGTACTGAAAATCTAAAGCCTGAAGTTTTGAAGGTTACACCTGAAAATAGAAAATCCGCGGTTAAGAATGATATTTCAATGGGCAGGTATGAATTATATAAGAAGATTAAACAAAAAAATCCTGAAATTACTATAGAAAAAGCCAAATCTGAGCGCGTTTCCGAAATGCTGGATAAGGCTGCGGTAAAAAAATCTCATAAATCCGATAAAAAGAACCCTTCTTTATCTAAATCAAAAAAGGATAAAGAGAATAAGAATTCAGAGGACAATAAAAAATCTGATAATTACCCGGGGGATAAAAATATCGACGAATCGGGAAAACACAACAAATCTGAGAATTCGGAAGATGAAGATAAAAATAAAAATACCTCAAAATCTGAATCCAAAACAAAAAAGAATGCTGACCAAAAAATAAAGTCTAAGGATAAAAACAATAATACAAAAAACGATAAAAAAATTAAATCAAATAAGAATAAAAGTAAAAGCCAATCTAAATCAGATTGGCCTAGCGGCTATTCGGATAAAAATTCTGTAAAAGAGAATTCCGGAACAAACTCTGATAAAAACAGCAGTAAAAATAATAATTCAAAAAATCAAGTTCAAGACAAGACTGATGCTTCCGAAAAAAAGGATGAAGGTAAAGTAAATAAAAACCAGGACAACGGTAAAAATGTCAAAGGAGGTAAGAACAGCTCGAATGATAAAGGGTCCAATAACACTTAACCTACTCCTTCGTCTTTTCAATACAAATTAAAATCGGGGGACAGTTAATCTGATTAACAAAATCCATTCTCATAACAGTGAATTTTTTGCAGTCAATGGTTTTAATAAAATCCATTACTTCATTTTTTTCATCAAAGCCACTGTCCCCTCCGTAGTAGACCACAATACTTATAATTCCATGAACAGCAAGGAGCTCCATAGAAGCTTTAATTGCTTCGATAGTAGTATTTCCTTTTGTTCCGATGGAATGATCCCCTCCCGGAAGGTAGCCGAGATTGAACATTACGGCCTTTACAGGTTCACTGATATAGTTCTTGATATTCTGATGTCCGTCATGTATAAGCCTGACCTTATCATCAAGCTGCTTTTCCATCAGCTTTTGTTGGGTTGCATTGAGAGCAGATTGCTGAATATCAAAAGAATATACACTTCCCTCTTTCCCTATCAAGCCGGCAAGAAATACAGTATCGTTGCCGTTTCCTGCCGTTGCATCTATTACAAGGTCACCCTTTTCAACTATTGAGGATACTATCTGGTGCGATTGGTTTAAGGAATTTTTTAAAATACACATATCTACCTCCCACTTTATTATTTGGTATTATACATCCTGGTAATTTATTTCAGTACTAGTCGATATGCAGTTTGGTTGCGGCTTATACAGGGCTATGATATAATCTAAGCAATTAAGCATTTAACCAATTAATTAAGGAGATATCAGCATGGAAAATCAACCAGATTACAGCCCGGTGCAAAGCACTCCCCCTATAGTTACCAATCAAATTAACCCCGGTAACGGTAATTTTAATTACAATCAAAACAATTATATGTTACATTCAATATTGGATAGCCTGTCAGGCTGGATGAAGTTTATTGGTATTTACACTATAGTTATTGGTGCTATTACCTGCATTGGAATAATCTCGGCAGCTATTGGCGTACCAATGATTTTTTCGGGTATTGCTCTCAATAACGCCTCCAAAACCTTAAAGAACTATAAAGAGTTTAATAATCAATTTACATTGAACGATTTTTTTGGTTTTTTAAACAAATACTTCAAAATTCAAGGTATTTTTGTAATCATAGGCATTGCACTTTCTGTTCTTTATATTGCATTTATACTGATTTTTGTAATTTTAAGCGTATACACATATTCAAGTTATTGATAAAGGCTTTTTACTTCCTCGGGAGAGAGTCTTCTCCACTTTCCTTCAGGCAGGTTCTTTAGAGCTATAGGCCCAATTGATATTCGTTTCAAGGTTAAAACCTTGTGGCCTATAGCTTCACACATTTTTCTGACCTGTCTGTTTTTACCCTCATGTATTGTCACTCGGATTATTGCATTATTTCCTTTCGCACTTAATAGTGATAGTTTGGCAGGGGCTGTAACATAATCCTCAATTTCCAAACCGCTTTCAAACCGCTCTATTTCAGACTTGGAAGGTATTCCTGATACCAGCGCCTCATAAACCTTGTCAATCTCATGTTTCGGATGAGTGAGCCTATATGTAAAATCTCCGTCATTAGTCAGAATTATAAGTCCGGAAGTATCATAATCGAGCCTTCCCACGGGGTATAATCGGGAATTGATATCTTGTACAAGGTCAACAACGGTTGGTCTCCCAAATTGATCCCTGGCACTAGAAACGTAACCTGCAGGTTTATTAAGAACTATATATACCTTATCTTCGATTTGCTGCTCATTTGATATATTCTTTCCATCTACCCTTATGGAATCGGTTTCTAGAACACTGATACCCATATCGGTAACTACCTTGCCGTTTACTTCTACTCTTCCCTGTCTGATTAATTCCTCAGAAGCCCTGCGGGAAGCCACACCGGCATGGGCCAAATATTTTTGCAATCTCATTTGTGTCATGATTTTCCCCAAAATAGAATACTGAATAAGACATATTTTATAATTCCTTGGGGTAGGCGTCAAGTCTATTGAGCCATACCTCTCAAATATAAAAAGCAAACTGTGGAATGGGTTGCAGTAAAAATATAAAAAAGCGGGATTTGCTCCCGCTTTTATACTATGCCTAACCAGTGATGTTTGGATTTTGACTGGTACTCTGGTTTGGGTTTTGATTTGAATTCTGATATGAATTTTGGTTTTTCTTGCCGCATTCATCTTTTTTGTTGGTCATCTTTGATTTCAAAAGCTCGTTTGCCCTTTCAACCAGGTCCGGAACCATATCCAAAATCTTTTCAACTGAAGAATTAACATTAACAGGAAGCAGTTTGATGTGATTCTGTCCACACACCATAAATGCTACCGGATTAATTGAAACACCGGCTCCACTTCCTCCTGCAAACGGGAGTTTTTTATCCCCATGTTCTTCTGAGGAATCATTATTGGTAGCATAATCTCCACCGCCGGCTGCAAAACCAAAGCTTACTTTTGATATAGGTATTATTACAGTTCCATCCGGTGCTTGAACAGCATCACCAACTATGGTGTTAACATCCACCATTTCCTTAATACTTTGCATGGCTGTAGTCATTAGACCTTCTATTGGATGATCTGACACCAGCATCACCACCTTTTCTATTTTTTAAATAAATTATAATTAGTTCTCTCACTATGGATATAATATTTACAATTTTTAGGCTAAATATGCAATCAAAATTTACTTTCCAAACTTTTTCCTTAAAATCGGTTTCAATTTTTATTTCCTTTTCATCTACAGAAAAATTGTTAAATAGCCAGCCGGGTATAAATCCCGCAAGATTCCATAGGATACCATATAAAAGAGCAGTCTGACATGCATCTCCAGTGCCTTCCCTGATGTATAGCTTAAATTCTTTAAGTATTATACTTCTATAGAAAAGTTTTGCCAGAATCCAAAAACTCTGTCTAAGCTGTTCAAAATCAAGCTTTTTACGAACTTTCTTAGGCTTTTCCTTTTTCTTTTTATTTTTACTTGCAGGATAAATTATTATTTTTTTAACCGGTATTTTTCCAAACAGATAGATAATAACATAGGCTGAACACACCAACTTATCCATTTTGAAGGTAAAGCCTACAGTTAACCTTAATTGTAACAATATTAAAATAACTACAATCAGAATAAAAAACACAACTAAAAAAATAACCATGGGGGATAACACCTCCTGGTTATTTTTGACATATATTTATTATTTAAATCATTTTGTAATATATATTACTATTTCGAGTCTTCTTCCATGAGCTCTTCTAGGTTTAATTCGCTTAAATCCTGAATATCCAGCATAGGAAGATCTCTTACAGATTTAAAACCAAAACATTTGAGAAATTCATCGGTTGTTTCATACAGTCTTGGTCTACCGGGTACATCAAGCTTTCCGGCCTCTCTTACAAGATTACGCTCCAGCAGTCTTGTTACAGCACTGTCAGAATTTACTCCCCTTATTTGCTCAATTTTAGCTTTTGTAATGGGCTGGTTATAGGCAATTATTGACAAAACTTCATAAGCGGCCTGAGAGAGGGCCTGTTTTTGTCTTATCTGATAAAGCTTTGAGACATAATCAAAATACTTGGGATTTGAGCACATCTGATATTTCTCGTTAATTTCCCGTATTATGATACCCCTGCCTGAATTATTATAGCTATCCATAAAATTTTTCATCAGATTTCGCGCTGTTTTTTTATCCAACTCAAGTATCTCACATATCTTATCAAGTGACAAAGCATCACCGTATGAGAAAATCAAACTCTCAATAATGCTTTCAATTGTACTTATCTCCATTTAAAACTCCCTCACGTCTTCGTCTATATCATTGTACAATTCATAATCATCAGTCTGGCTGGTCTTATCCGTATTACTTACTATATTTATGTCTGAAAACTGCTGTTTCTGTTCAATCTTTACTTTCTTCATCTTAGCAAGCTCAAGAATTGCCATAAAGCCAGTAACAACTTCTGTTTTGGATTTTGTTTTTAATGAAAACAGCTCAGAGAACTTGAAAGACATTCTGCTGAAAAGCTGCTTTATAACTTCTCTCATTTTACTTTTTAAAGACACTTTCTCGTGTTCAATAAGCTTTGTGATATTTTTTGCACCAACATTTATCTTTTTCCTGTTTCTCTCAAGTATGGCCAGATACTGCTGTCGCAGAACCTGGGGGTCTATCTCCAATATTTCCTCTCTCGCCGGAATATCAAGAGTTTCGGGCAATCTGAAAACAACCGTATCCCATTTTCTTTCAAGTTCCTTCAGTTCTGCTGTAAATTCCTTATATCTCTTATATTCTATGAGTCGCCTGACCAGCTCTTCTCTCGGGTCAAGCTCTTCCTCCTTCTGCTCCTTCTTATCGGGCAAAAGCATCTTAGACTTTATATGCAGAAGTGTGGAGGCCATAACCAGAAATTCACTGGCAACTTCCAAATCAAGCTGCTGCATTGCATATAAGTAATCCAGATACTGATCGGTAATAACATTTATAGGTATATCATAAATATCCACCTGATTCTTTTCAAATAAATGGAATAACAAATCAAATGGACCCTCAAAATTATCAAGTTTTAATGTGCATGCTTTTGTAAGTGCGCTTTCCATGTAATCTCCATACGCGTGTCCTCACGCTTTTAAATCGAATTCAAGTACGCCCTGGCGCGCTTGTACATTTCCAACCAATTTATATTATCATAAATAGGGCAATAATTACAATATAATCAGTGGGTAGACTTTTTTATGAACATCACGTAAAATAGAGTATCAGAAATGCTGATGTTAACATAAGGGTTGATTGTCTTTTACACTATGGAGGTTGTTTATGTTTGGTAATTTTAATTTTCTGGAAATGTTATTATCCTTACCAGGATTGTTGTTAGGTTTTGTTCTGCACGAATTCGCGCACGCTAAAATGTCTGACCGTCTGGGAGATCCGACTCCAAGGTCTCAGGGCAGAATAACTCTGGATCCCAGAGCCCATATTGATCCCATCGGATTTATTGTAATGCTGGTTGCAGGCTTTGGATGGGCTAAACCTGTTATGGTCAGTCCGAGATACTATAAGCATCCAAGAAGGGATGATATTCTTGTTTCAGTAGCAGGACCTTTAATGAACCTGTTAATTGCTGTTGTATTCTTTGTTTTATTAAAAATAATGGATGTGTCTGGTGTACTGATTAATAACAATAGTTCTTTGCTGGGAAGCCTAGTTTCTCTCTTATATATTACGGCACATATAAATATTGTTCTGTTTGTTTTAAACATGATTCCTTTCCCTATGTTTGACGGCTATCATGTGATTTCCAATATTTTCAACACCTGGAAATACAGATTTTTTACTCTCCTTGAACAGTATGGAATGTTTATATTTATTTTTCTTGCTATTACCGGAATTTTAGGAAGGATTATTTCTCCCATAGTCAATATTGTTGAAGGCTATTTATTTACCCTGATTGTCAGGTAATATTAAAACCCAGCCATAAAACGGAAGGCTTTAGTCAGCCTTATAAGGAGTATATTACCAGCCAGCGCCTAAAGACGCTGGCTTTTCCTTTGATCAGGCTGCTGCCTTTCCACTTTTAAGGGCAACTTCTCCAACATTAAATTTTCCATCCCGGTCTCGGATCTGTATCCTTCCAGGACTGTTTCAAAATAATTCTCCATGAACTTTTTGCGTATACAGGCATCCTGTTCGAATTGTATCCAGCCCACTCCGTTTGTCCAGAGACTTGGCTATTATCTTTGGCCTTTCAGTACTTGGATTTTTCCTATTCCCCACCGTCATCTGAAAACTTACCTCCTGCGGTCTAAACAGGCTAAAACCATATCAAAAAAGGAGAGCAGCCTGCTCTCCTTTGGTTATGCTCTTCCTACACTGAACCATTTTATAAACAATCTTGTAAACAACTTGGTAAAGGAAATTTTGCTGATATTTTCACTTGCCACCAGTTCAAATCTGCCTACTTCAACACTGTCTATCTTGTATATTATTTCACCGACTTTTTGATTCTTCGTTATGGGCGCCGTTAATTCCGGAACAAGTGCAACCTCTTTTTCTATCTTACCCTTTTCACCCTTTGCCACCAATACGCTTGTATCGCTGCCATAGGCTGCAGTCACCTGCAATCTTGTTCCCTTTTTAACTGTAATGTTTCCTACCAGTTCACCCTTTTTATCCAGACTTACCATTTCATAATTTGCAAAGCCATAATCCAGCAGTTTTCTTGATTCGGCAAATCTGGTATTTGAATCCGGCTCTCCTAATACTACCGATATAAGTCTAAGGTTATTTCTCTTTGTGGTTGCAGAGAGATTAAAACCTGCCTTGTTTGTAAAACCGGTCTTCAGGCCGTCGGTATTGGCATAGAACCTGATGAGTTTATTTGTATTATCAAGCTTGAAGGTTCCGTCTCTGAAGGTGTCCTGCCACTTGCCGGTGAACTGCAAAATCTTTGGATGTTTGGTTACCAGTTCACGTGACATGATTGCAACATTATGAGCAGAGCTGTAACCATCGTCATTCAGTCCGGTGCAGTCCAGAAACTGGGTATCCTTCATTCCAAGTTCAGCAGCTTTCCTGTTCATATCCGAAACAAAGGTTTCTTCGCTGCCGCTTACCTTTTCTGCCAATGCAACAGTTACATCATTTGATGAGTGAATTGCCAGCGCTTTCATCATCTCTGAAACAGCAAATTGTTCACCAGCCTCAAGATATGCCTGCGAACCACCCATACCGGCTGCATTATCGGAAACTTCAACCTTATCATCAAATGAAAGCTTTCCGGAATCAATTGCTTCCATAATTAAAAGCATGGACATAACCTTTGTTACGCTTGCAATGGCAAGCTTTTCATGGCTGTTTTTTTCAGTTAAAATCTTGCCTGAAGCAGCATCCATTAATATGGCGGATTTAGCCTTCAAGTCCAATACATTGGTTTTTGCAATAAGTTTATTAACTGCAACATCGTCATATTTGGCGGATGCTTCCACTGCGGCTTCATCGGAATCAGCAAGCACAGTAATCGGCATTAGCATTACAGCTATAGATAAAATGTATCCCACTAACGACTTTCTTTTCACTCAGGTCCCTCCAATTATTAACTATTCACAAAGTCAAATATGGTTGAAGCTTTTCTTTCAGGTGAATTTAACCTTCAACTCCGGTTGGGCTGTAATTGACTTACGGTATATATGTCCTAGTTAATTGTTATGCTGGACCATAAAAGTATATTCTGACAATACATAAAATATTTATTTATTGTCTAAAAAGTATTAGTTTTTAAAAGTAAAATCACTTGTAAAGATACCCCTTTCAGGCCATTTCAATACCTTTTGAGTCAATATAGGCCAAAATAAGCGGCTTTTTTACAGGGCTGCCGTCACTTATCCGGACAGCCTGCTGCAGCAAGCCACATGCCTGGGATATTTTTTCCTCTTTGTTTGTATAGAGAGTTGCAAGGACTTCACCTTTTTCTACCTTATCCCCTGTTTTCTTATTAAAATATATGCCTGCTGCATAGTCTATAGTGCTTTCCTTTGTTTCTCTGCCCGCACCCAACTCAAGTGATGCCACACCTATTGTATCTGTTTTCATAGTACTGATATAACCGGAAGCTTCAGCTTTATATTCAAAAGTATGCTTAACCTGCGGAAATAGGCTATAGTCTCCTACTATGCCTTTATTACCTCCCTGTTTTTCAATAAGCTCTGCAAATTTGGAAAGGGCTCTCCCACTTTCCACTGCTTCGCGGACCAGCTTCCGGCACTCTTCATAGGTTCCTTTTCCGCTCAGTTCAAGCATTCGGGCTGCCAGAACGAAGGATACTTCTGAAAGATCCTGCGGGCCTCTGTTTTTAAGGGTCTCAACAGCTTCAATTATCTCCAGGGAATTGCCTACAGCCTTTCCAAGTGGTATATCCATTTCAGTTACAATTGCAACAGTATGTCTGCCTGTATTCTCGCCTATTTTAACCATAGCCTGTGCCAGCTTTACAGAGTCCTCAAGGTTCTTCATAAAGGCACCGCTGCCTGTCTTTACATCCAATACAATCCTGTCAGCTCCTGAAGCAAGTTTCTTGCTCATAATGCTGCTGGCAATAAGTGAGATATTGTTAACGGTAGCAGTGACATCTCTCAAGGCATATATCTTTTTGTCGGCAGGTGCCAGGTTGCCTGTCTGACCGGCAATAGCAATCCCGATTTCCTTAACATTCTGTATGAAGTTTTCTCGTGAAATGCTGGTATTAAAACCCGGAATTGCTTCTAGTTTGTCTATTGTTCCTCCGGTATGTCCCAGACCTCTGCCTGACATTTTTGCAACAGGTATACCGCAGGCAGCAACAATTGGCCCAAGAATGAGCGTTGTTTTATCACCAACCCCTCCGGTGCTGTGCTTATCCACCTTTATACCGGGAATTTCAGATAAGTCTATCATATCACCCGAGTGTGCCATGGCATCTGTCAATTGAGCTGTTTCACGCTCATTCATGCCCTTGAGAAATATGGCCATCAGAAGCGCAGCAGCCTGATAATCAGGTATGCTGTTTTTACAGTATTCATTAATAAAAAATTCAATCTCCTCAGAGGTTAATTCAAAACCGTCCCTTTTTTTCTCGATAATGTCATACATTCTCATACTTAAATCCCTCCAAATTTATTCTTTTGCTTTTAATTTAATATAAATAACATAGGAAAACACACATGTAACAAGTGTATAATAATATTACCAATAATCGAAACAATAATTAAAAATAATAACATTTTATTTATTTTGATTTAATTACTTCTCTTAAAATCAAAAAACCATTCAAGCACTTCTTGAAATACAGTTGTATTCAATGAATAAATAATGTTCTGTCCTCTCTTGTCACCTGTTACAAGTTTGGCATGCTTAAGAACATTAAGGTGATGGCTGATGGAAGGCTTGCTAATATTGAAGTTTTCCGAAATTTCTCCCGCATTTAAATCCGCATCCTTTAGAAGCTTCAAAATTTGCCGTCTCGTAGGATCTGACAGGGCATAAAAAACATCATTCAACTTTTCTCACCACGTTAATTATATATTTAGATAATTATCTAAATATATAATACTTCCATAATATACCTTTGTCAATTCTTTCAAAGTAACTGCAAAAAAAATATATCAAATACCTGGCAGACAATTTTAAAGGGACACTTCAATTGAAGTGTCCCTTTTATTAAATCTAAATTATGCCCTTGGATGAGTTTTCTTGTATACTTCTTTTATCTTGTTTTTTGCTATCTGAGCATATATCTGAGTAGATGATATGTCAGAATGTCCAAGCATCTCCTGAATAGACCTCAGATCAGCTCCATTTTCCAACAGATGTGCGGCAAAGGAGTGTCTCAAAGTATGAGGAGTGATATCTTTATTTATATTGGCCTGGTTTTTATAATGCTTTATTATTTTCCAGAAGCCCTGTCTGGTCAGCCTTTTGCCATTTACATTAACAAAGAGGGCATCTTCATTACTATCCTGAATCAGAAAATTTCTAGATTTGGATAAGTATTCATGTACAGCTGCTACAGAAATTGAGCCAATGGGAATACTTCTCTCACGATTACCCTTATTACACTTTATAAAACCCAAGTCCAGATTAATATCCAGCAGATTGAGTGATATCAGTTCAGAAACACGGATACCTGTAGCATACAGAAGTTCAAGCATCGCCTTGTCTCTAATTCCCTTCAGATCAAGACATTTCGGCTGATCCAACAGCAGTTCAACCTCCTGGGTAGATAAAATCTGAGGTAATTTCTTCTCTACCTTTGGAGATTCAAGCTCGGAAGTCGGGTCAAGATCAATCATCTTGTTCTTGTGCAAAAACTGATAAAAGGATCGAATTGAAGCCAGATTTCTTGATATGGTTGAGGTTGCCCTTCCTTTCTTTTGTAGATGCAGAAGATACGCTATAACAGTTGTTTTATTGGTAGTAGAAATATTTGTAGCATTTATCTCCTTCAGATATGTAGTGTATTGTTCAATATCCCTCTTGTAAGACTGTAGAGTATTAAGAGACAATCTCTTATCCCTTTCAAGGAAATTAATAAAATTTTCAACCTGAACTTCCATCAAAACGACTCCTTTTTTTTAAGTTAAGCACTTATTTATCTGTTTCTATAAAATCAGACCTGATTCTTTAGAATATATTCTATAACAAATATTTCTATATTTAAAGAACATTTTGCATTTTTATCTATATTTAACATAATTATTCCAAATATTTGTTGAAATTTCCAGTTATTGATTATAAATTAAGCAATTTTAATGCGCCTGATGATATAAATGCCTCTATAATTGTTGCAAACAAAATAAATGTTGAGAAAAATCCGGCTACAAAACTATAGGGCATAATTTTTTGCTTAACTCCTCCGGTTTTCAGACTAGATCTCTTTAACCAGCTCTTTAAAATATTTCTGGACAGCTTTATGCCATTAACACCAAGCGCAATAATACATGGAACCATAATTATTTCCTTTGGAACAAAACACAAGGTAGAAATAATTATGCCCTTTGTTCCCAAAACACCCATTATGATTCCAGAACTAAAGCCGGTACTAAAACCGCGCATACCTATGACAATGTAGTACATAGGAAACCCGACAACGGTAAAGCCCAGAAGCCAGAACAAAACAATTATTTTTAAATTGTCCAATAACGACATTTGAAACAAGGTTATCCTGCTAAAATCATTTGTTTCCAACAGTTTTAAAAAACCATTGAAAAAAGTAACCATTTCATCCTTTTGTTGATAATCAAGGTCATTTACAGATGCTGCTCCCAGGATTATGCCAACTATATAAAACAAGAACAGGCTTAAATATGTAAATTTATTTTCCTTGATGTGATCCTTGATTACATTACCTATTTTTTTAATCACCATGTATTCCTCCGGCATATTTTATCTGTTTCGGTAAAAGTGTTTTGTCAATAAAATATATGCCGGATAAACATAAGATATTACATTATTATAAGTTGTTCTCTCTGATCTTTCTTTCCGCCAGCAGGACACCAATTATGGTTTTAGCATCAGTTATTTTATGTTCCAGGATCATATTTACCAGATTGGATACATGTATTTTTTCAACGTCAAGAAATTCATCTTCGTCAGTGCAGGCTTCTCCCTGAGTCAATCCGGTTGCAGTGTACATATGAATAACTTCATTACAGAAACCGGGAGTTGTATGAATGCTGATCAAATGCTCTATTTTATCAGCTTTGAGTCCTGTTTCCTCCTTTAGCTCCCTTTCAGCACAAACCTTTGGATCTTCACCGACAGAGTCAAGCTTTCCGGCAGGCAGCTCAAGAGTCGTGAGGTCCAAAGGCTTCCTAAACTGCTTCACCATGTAAAGCTCACCTTTTTCATTAATAGGAACAACCACTGATGCACCGGGATGCAAAACAATATCTCTTGTAGCCTCCTTACCGTTGGGAAGACTGACTGTAAGATTTTGAACCTTGATTATGTTACCCTTATAAATGTCTTCTATTTTTAGTGTTTTTTCTGAATAATCCATTTTTCTTCCTCCTACTTTCCTGCTGCCATTTTGATTTCATCTGTGGCCAGCTTGTCGCATCTGTTATTCAATTCATTATCTGCATGTCCTTTAACCTTTATCCAGGTAATTCGATGATAGTCTGATAATCTTACAAGTTCCTTCCAGAGCTCAATGTTTTTTACTTCTTCATTTTTACCACGTTTCCAGCCTGCTTTCATCCATTTATCAACCCACCCCTGGGTAAAGGCGTTAATTAAATATGCACTATCACTATATAAATTGACACTGCATGGTTCCTTTAGCTTCTTTAATGCTTCAAGTGCGGCTGTCAGCTCCATTTTGTTATTTGTAGTAGCTTTTTCATAGCCTGACATTTCAACTTTGTGCTCTCCGTATATAAGGACGGCTCCCCAGCCTCCTGCACCGGGATTACCGGAACATGCACCATCAGTATATATTTCAACCTGCTTCATTATAACCTCCATGTTCCCATATGTGCAGAGTCAATGTGACTGACCCTTTGAATTGTCTCTTAGGACATAACTGTCTGTATGTCCTTTTTCAAAACAATTCTATTATAACGTATTATTGGCAATATCCAAATAAAAATTTCATTATATTGCCACACAGCAAGAGACACAAGCAATTTCCCTGTGTCTCCCGTTTGTATAAACGATTGAATACCGTTTGTATTGACATCTGTATTGACGTTTGTATTGACGTTTGTATTAACAAATTATTAACTTATTATATAAATTAAACATTGATTCCGATCTTTAATAGCAGCAAAGCATAAACTGAAGTAACAAAAGTTAAGATAATTGCAAATACAAAGGCAATTCTTATAACCTTGTTTTCTTCACCCAGTTTATCAATTGAAGCTGCAGCATTTTGAAGCTTGGCCGGTGATATTACACTTGCAAGACCGCCTCCAAAAGCCAGAGCAGCTGTTACTATAATTAGCCCGTTCAGTCCGAGATTCAGGTTCTTTGCTGTTTCCATGGTATAGTTGGCAAACATTGCAATGGTAGATGCCTCACTTCCTGTTATGAATCCGCCAAACAGGCCTATAAAGCCTGTTATAAAGCCGTAGGCACCACTGAATGCATTAGCCGATACATCAGCAAGAACTTTTATCATACTGGCTGAACTATACTTCATAGCTGTCATATCCCAGTTTGAGTAATTCATAATTTCGCCTATGGCAAAGAATATTGCTGCTGAGAAAACCGGTCTGGGAGCTCTCTTCCACCACACTTTAAAGGTATCCTTAACCTGTGATGCCTTCGGTCTTATAACAAGCATCGAAAGAACCACAGCAACTGCGATCCAGGTATAGGCATTCCATAAAGCTCTTGTACTGATACCCTTACCATCAACAGCAACACCATTTATCGGCAGTTTTAAGTTGTAGAGAATATCATAAACAGGCTTTGGAAGATTTAAAGCCAGTATGAGACCAATTAATATTATCCAGGGACTGAGTGCCTTCCACAATGGATATTGCTTTTCATAAGCTTTTTCTTCTTCGGTAAGATTGCTTCTGTCAATAATGTTTTTACCTGTCACCTTGAGATATAATGCCATGGCAATAATAACAGCAATACCGCAAAGAACACCTGTGAGAGTTACAAGATTATCAACCTTGTTAGTGAAATAGGCAACAACTGCAATTACTCCACCTGTAACTATACATGGCAGGAACCCCTTCTTTATACCATTCCACTTATCAACAATATATAGCATGCAAAAACCGATCAGAGTAGAAACAATGGGTAAAAACATGTAGAAAACGCTACCTGCCTGAGATGGAGTTATTTCATGGCCCGGTCCTAAAAATCTGTTTGCGAAGTCCAAAAATGCAACTACAGGTGCACCCAGCAAAGCGTATGTACAAAGTGCATCATAACCGATTGATGGAAGGGCAATAGCAACATAGGTTGAATAGCCCATTGCCAACAGGATAGGTGGCAATAAGGAAACCGGAGTGGCTCCAACAGCTACCATAAGCGTTCCGAAGCCTATATTGATCATCATAATCTGAACAGCCTTATTTTGGCTTGATATAGTCTTAATAAATATGATAATTCTTTTTAAGGCTCCCGTCTTTTCCATATAGGCCATCATAAACAAAGATGTCAATACTATTAAGGAGACCGGAAAAGATCTAATTATACCTGAAAAGGTAGACCGTAATATTACTTCCAGAGAAGTATTGAAAAAAAGAAATGCAACTGCAGAAACACATAGCCAGCCTACAATACCACTGATATCTGCTGACTTTTTAAAAATGACAAGCATACAGACTATTACCACAATTGGTAATAGAGTTAATAAAAATGACCCTACCATTCTAACCATCCTCCATTAATTAAATTAAAAAATCCACCCATTCTACATGCAATCAAAACTGCCAAAATAATAGCAATTATTTGAAAAACGTTCTACGGAATTATTCTAATACATATTTACATAAAAATAAAGTGTAATTTGTCATAAATTACACTTTATCCCGCATTATAGCAGTATATATTTTTAAATATGTATTTGTACCAGTTATATTACTCGCCGTAAATCATTTTTTAATACCTTTTTACTTCTGCTAATTGTTATAGTAATCCTTAAACAACTCAAAGTATCTATAAGTCTCCTGAGCATAAGTTTCCTTGGTTTTAATTGGTCCGATAGTCACTGATATTTTTGATTGGTTATAGGTCTCCATTACCTTCTGCAATTGTTCCTTATCCAACTGGCTCAGGTCAATATCCGGATCTCCGGTGAGGCTTATAGCCCTGGCCCGCAATTGAACAGCACAAAAATAAACAGCA
This sequence comes from Eubacterium sp., assembly GCA_029266335.1. GTDB lineage: Bacteria > Bacillota > Clostridia > Acetivibrionales > DSM-1351 > Ruminiclostridium. The sequence continues at coordinate 33,237 of JAQSXC010000021.1, forward strand.
TACTTGGGATTTTGAAGCATTTCTTTTAACTGATCGTCAGATTCATTGACAATCAGAGAATCTTTGCCGTGAACAACCTGTTCATTAAATCTGGCATTTTCTAAACCTATCTGGCAGATACCCATAGATTTTCCGCCGATTATAGGCAAACCGTCCAGCAGATCCTCCTGTCCAAGAAACATCATTTCCCTGAATAATACTGCAGTAATCAGCTCTTTAGGAACTTTCTGCGCTTCTGATATCCTTTCAATGGTTGCATTTAGTTCTTTTAGTGCATTCATTGTATAATCAAAGCTGAAAACGTAATAAATTCCAAATTTCCTATCTCTGTATGAATCCTTGTTTATCTGTGTTTCCAGGTCTTCAGTAATAGTATTGAGCCTTGCAATTTCGGATAATATTTCATTTATTGATAAATTTGAGTCAATATCGTTGTTCCCCACTAACATGTAATTCTGTTGATTATGTACATTTATTATACTTTGTAATATTCCCTGCCTGGTATTGCCTGCATATGCAATCTGAAAGGCTTCATCCGGATTTGTTTCAGTTTTTTTAGAATATCTGTCTCCAAATGAATTACTCTGGCTGTAAACAAATTTCATTTCTTTTTCTTTTAATGATTCAACTTGCTTTTCAATGTACCCGGTTATGTTAAACAAATTGTCAGCTGAGTAAAGCAGCATACTTCCACATAAAATTGCAATTAAAGAAAAAGTTGCTTTTTTCTTTAATCTTTTGATAAACATATTACCTCCCATCTACGTATTCTGCACGTAGTCATATAGTAATAACTTATATAAAAGAGTAATTATCCTTATTAAATTGTTCTATTACCTGAAGCTTTGCTATTTTTACACCCTTATAAGTTATACAAATTTTCAAATTAATTGTCAATTATTCAATTACAGCAAAATCATTAATATATATTAATTGCTATTAATTATACTGCAATACTTCACGTTTTGTATGAAATGGTGTGATTTCCTCTCTTCTGGTCAATATTTCGAAAATCCTTCATTTTCTAAGGCTCTTAAGCTATAAATATAAACAAAAAGCAATGAGAATCCTCATCGCTTTTTGTTTATATTTTATAAAATTTTGAAGCCATAATGTAAAAGAATTTCATAAAAACTTTCTATAGTACAATCTTTTTTATAAATTTAATGGCAATACATTACTTTAAAGCGTCCACAATAGCTTTTTCGACCAGTTTAAGTCTGGCAGCAACCTCATCTATTTCAACATCAGCCTTTTCCTGCTTTAAATCGCCCTTGAGGATTTCAGACAGCTCCTCAAATTCCTCTCTTAAGGTTTCAAGCATTTCTACAACCGCAAGCCTTCTAAATCTCTTTTGAACATCAGCATTCGGAATATTTTCATAAACACTGTCAGCAGTGACAACAAAGCTGTCCCCTCTTGTGGGAACAATACATTTAAGGCCAAATTCATCGGTGAGGGTTTGCGCAAACTCAGTCATTATTTCCAACTCGCCGTGAACAACAAATACTTTCCTGGGTTTTTTATCAAAACTGCCAATCCAGGACAGTAAACCAGCTTTGTCGGCATGACCGGAAAATCCGTCAATTGATTCTATTCTGGCATTTACTGATATCTCTTCACCAAAAAGTTTAACTTTGGGAGCCCCATCAAGTATTTTTCTTCCGAGAGTACCTTCAGCCTGATAGCCCACAAATAAAATAGTGGACTCTTTCCTCCATAAGTTATGTTTAAGGTGATGCTTGATTCTGCCTGCATCGCACATGCCGCTTGCCGAAATAATTATTGTACTTTCTGTTTTCTCATTCAGTTTTTTTGATTCCTCAGGTGATTGTGTAAATTTAAGTGTAGGGAAATCAAGTGGATTATCACCGTTGGCTATATATTCCTTTGCCTCCTCATCAAAACAGTCAAGGTTTTCTCTGAAAATCTGAGTTGCAGAGGTGGCCAGAGGACTATCCACATAGACCGGAGTGTTTAACAGTTTGTTAACCTTATCTCCGAAAACATCCATGTATTTGTTCAGGTCGTATATTATTTCCTGGGTTCTGCCCACTGCAAAGGATGGAATAACTACATTTCCACCTTTAGCAATTGTTTCAGTGATAATATTTATAAATCTTTCTATTTTTTCAGTATCCTTTTTTAGAGTATGAAGTTTGTTTCCGTATGTGGATTCAACCACAAGGTAGTCTGCATCAGCTATAACGGTCGGATCTCTTAATATTGGAATCCCTTTATTACCCAGATCACCGCTGAATACAATTTTTGTATCCTTGCCATTCTCCCTTATCCATACTTCTATAATTGCAGAACCAAGTATATGTCCTGCATCATTGAATCTGACACGGATATTTTCTGTAATATTTATTGCTTCACCATAGGCTACACCTTTAAAAAGTCCCAGACATTCTGTAGCTTCCTTTACGGTATACAGGGGCTTAACAGGTGATTTTCCCGCTCTTTGCCTTTTCCTGTTAATCCACTCATTTTCTATTTCCTGTATATGCCCGCTGTCAGGAAGCATAATGCCGCACAGCTGCATTGTAGCCTTGGTTGCATATATTTTACCTTTGAAACCATCCATATAAAGCTTTGGAATTCTGCCACTGTGGTCAATATGAGAATGAGTTAAAAGCATAAAATCCAGATTACCGGGGTTAAATGAAAAAGGCTCGGCATTCAGGATAACTTCACTTGCCCGGCCTTGAAACATGCCGCAATCCACTAGGAATTTAGTATCCTTTGTTTCAACAAGATAACAAGAACCTGTTACTGTTTTTGCTGCTCCAAGAAAAGTAATGTTCATAACAGCACCCCATTTCGTCATAATTTTTTTCGAATATATTCTTTATTCTATTACTGCTCGATAAATTCCTGCTTATTTGTCACCGGCTCCTGTTTCTTTGACAAAAAATAAGTATATACGCATCTGATTGTAATAGCAGTCAGTACTATGCCGCCACCTACAAGAGAGTATATTCCGGGTACCTCATGAACAACAAGGGCAACCCATACCGGATTCATAACAGGTTCTATCACCGGAATTAATACGGCTTCAAGAGCTGAAACGTTTTTTATGGCAATTGAGAATAATATATATGAGAAGCCCAGTTGAAAAACACCTAATAAACCCACACCCAACAAACTTTTGGCATCCGGCACGGATTGGAACATAAAGGGTAAGGCAATAACGGCTGTGAGAATATTCCCCCAAAATATTCTGTCCAGGGGAGAATCATCCTTTTGCAATCTTAAAAGTAAAGCAACAAAAGCAAATGTTATCCCGCTGAAAATGGCTAGCATATTTCCAAGCATACCGCCGGGAGAGAGTTTATCCACAAAGAAAAGCAGCATTCCACCTAAAACAACAATTATTGTAATAATATCATGCTTCTTTACCTTCTCCTTCAGAAATATTGCTCCAAAGATGGCTACATATATTGGAGCAGTGTATTGAAGTACTATGGCATTTGCTGCAGTTGTAAGTTTTGTTGCACATACAAATGCGATTACTGTTGCCGCATATACAAATGCCGAAGCAAATTTAAGCCATGTAAATTTAAAATCAGGTTTTTTAAGAAAAAGCAATATGAGAGCAGCAGCTATTAAGCTTCTCCCACCTGCAATAGCTATCGGATTCCAGTTAACCAATTTTATCAGCAAACCGCCAAGACTCCACATAACCGCTGTCGCAGCAAGCAAAAACAACGCCAAGCTTCTCTTTGGCGTTATCTCATTTACATTTGATTTTAACATATTAACCTCTTATCTTATCATTTGTAATTTTTAATAAATAATGCAGTCAGCTTAACACAATTTTCCAGATCATCAAGGTTTACCATTTCTGCCGGGGAGTGAACACTTCTGCAAGGTATGGATATTCCACCGCATGGAACTCCTACTCCGGTTGTCTGAATTGCACCGGGGTCACTTCCTCCTCTGTCCAGCAGTTCAAGCGTGTATGGAATACCATTGGCCACAGCCAATTCCTCAAGGCTTCTGCGAATTGCAGGATGAGCAATATATGCACTGTCCTTGACCTTAATGGCCGGACCTCCTCCCAGTTTTACATCTCTTTTGTTACTTTCTGGAGTATCCCCGGTCAAAGTAACATCTATACCCAGAGCACAGTCGGGCATAATACCGAAAGCTGCCGTTTTAGCTCCTCTGAGACCCAGCTCTTCCTGTGTTGTAAATACGAAATATACTTCGTTATCGGTTTTGGGTAGTGTTTTTAACAGCTCTATCAGTACGGCGCACCCACTTCTGTCATCCATGGCTTTTGATATTGCACAGCCGCCCTGAACATGAAAATCTCCAACAAAGCAGGCTGTATCACCTATCTTGACAAGTTTCTCAGCTTCTTCCCTGTTTTTGCAGCCAATATCGATGTACATCTTTCCAAGCTTCAAGTTCCTGTAATCATCGAGTTTTTCTTCAGCATTAACGCTTCCTATGGTACCGTTTCTGAATTTTACTTTTTGCCCCAATGAAGTAAACGCTGATACACCGCCTAAATTTGAAAATCTGATAAAACCGTTATCATCAATAAAGGTAGCTATTACACCGATCTCATCCATGTGGGCCGCAAGCAGGATCTTCTTCTTTTTCCCCCTTTTTACGGCTATGAGATTACCCATTGCATCAACCTTTATATCATCTACATATTTTTTTATTTCATCTGTTATGACTTCTCTTATATCTTCTTCATTACCGGATACTCCAAATACCTGAGTCACCTTTTTCAATGTTTCCTGCATATTAACCTCCATGAGCCGAAAAGCGGCTACAAATATTGATGTATATTAACCTCCATGAGCCGAAAAGCGGCTACAAATATTGATGTAATTACTGCTTGTTACCTTTATTTTTAACCTCGTCAATTTCCATAGCCTTAATAAAACTCTTATCCTTGCTGATTTGATATAAGGCAGCAATTGTTAATCGTTCAACGGCTTCATAGTCGCTTCTGCTCATTACAGAGACAGGAGAATGAATGTACCTGCAGGGTACAGATATGGATGCTGTTTTTACTCCGTTACCGGTTCTCTGTATCTGTCCTGCATCATTTCCACCTGTGGTAGTCTGCTTATACTGAACTTTAATTCCATTCTTAACCGCAACATCATATAAATACTGTACCAGCTCCCTGTCG